>JAWOLE010000143.1:0-2843 GCA_033853815.1 Thermoanaerobaculia bacterium | reverse complement strand
AATGTCATCCTGAGGAGCGAAGCGACGAAGGATCTGCCCTCTCTCTGTTCCGCCCTCAGGGCCTGCCGCGATGGGGAGAGAGCAGATCCTTCGCTGCGCTCAGGATGACACGGCAGCGTGAATCCGGGAGGGCGAAACCTGCGTACCCTCTCTGGAATCTAAGGTTCCGTCGCCTCGTTGTCGGGGGCGAAGAAGGAGGTTTTTCTTGAGGTTACGCGTCTTTGCGGGTCTTGCGGCCTGGGCCTTCGCCGCCGTCCTTCTGGCGGCGCCGCCCGAGCGCGCGACCGCCGTCTTCGCCGGAGGCTGTTTCTGGTGCGAGGAGGCCGCCTTCGAAGGCCTTCCCGGCGTGATTTCGGCGACCTCGGGCTACACCGGCGGCCACACGAAGAACCCGACCTACGAGGAGGTCTCCGCGGGAGGCACGGGTCACGCCGAGTCGGTCGAGGTCCTGTACGACCCGAGCAAGACGAGCTACGAGAAGCTGCTCGACGTCTTCTGGCACAACATCGATCCGTTCCAGAAGGACGGGCAGTTCTGCGACCACGGCACGCAGTACCGCTCGGCGATCTTCTACAAGGACGAGGCGCAGCGGAAGGCCGCGGAGGAATCCAGGCGCAAGCTCGAGGAAGACCCGCGCTTCAAGGGGAAGATCGCGACCGAGATCGTCCCCGCGGGCCCGTTCTTTCGCGCCGAGGAGTATCACCAGCAGTACTCCCGGAAGAACCCGCTGCGGTACAGGGTGTATCGGCTCGGATGCGGCCGCGACGCCCGCCTCAAGGAGGTCTGGGGCGAAGCGGCGGGAGGTCACAAGTGAAAGGAAGAACGATCATGGCCGTGGTCGTCGCCCTGGCCCTCGGCCTGGCGGCGCGCGGCGAGGAGCGGAAGATGAAAGGCTGGAACGGAAACTTTCAGAAAACCGGCGACGCAGAACTGCACAAGATGCTGACGCCGCTTCAGTACGACGTCACGCAGAGGGCGGGGACCGAGCGCCCCTTCGACAACGAGTACTGGAACAACCACAACGCGGGAATCTACGTTGACATCGTCTCGGGTGAGCCGCTCTTCTCCTCGCTCGACAAGTTCGAATCGGGAACCGGCTGGCCGAGCTTCACGAAGCCTCTCGAGAAGGGCAACGTCAAGACCGCCACGGATTTCCTGATCGGCTATCCCCGCACCGAGGTCCGCTCCGCCCACGCCAACTCCCACCTGGGACATGTCTTCCACGACGGGCCGCCGCCGACCGGTCTGAGGTATTGCATGAACTCGGCGGCGATGCGGTTCATCCCCGTCGAGAAGCTGGAAGCCGAGGGCTACGGCCAGTACCTTCCGCTCTTCGCGAAGGCGAAGAGGTAACCCCGCCAGAGGCCGCCCGAACTCAAGATAGGATTACGGACAGACCGCCGTTGGAGGCGGTTGCGGGCCCGATTCGCGGTCTCAAAACCCCGGCATCGGGTCCGCTGGGCGAGGGCACTTGTTCAAGGAGGGTCTATGGCGCGGAAAGGGTTACGTCTCTTCCCTATTTTGTCGATCTGTTCGGCATTTGGCCTGGCGGCCGCCCCTCTCATGGCCGACGGCTCGGGCTGCATCGCGCACCGGCCGCGGTATGTCGAGGGCTCCTTCGAGGTCCGCTATGACGCGGGGTGCAGCGGCCATGACGAGCCCGAGCTCGACCCGGTCTCGAACGTGGCCGGCTCCGCCCGCGACCTGACCTGGACCGTCGTCCTGCCCACGGACGGGGCGTCCGAGGTCTCGGCGACGGGGCCGACGTTCTGGTTCGGCGGGACCGTGACCGATCCGTCGAGCCTCTTCGGGCAGGCTTTCGTCGAGCTGCAGTTCTATCCGGACGCCCTGGTGACCCACTGCACGCCCAACGGCGGATTCGTCGTCAAGCACGTGCCGAACACCTTTACGGCGTGCTCACCCGTATGGAAGGTCACGCAGACCGGCCAGAAGGGGGTCTTTCACGAGACCGCCGCCTTCAACGCGATGCTCGCTGACGCCGCCTCTCCGAAAAATCCTCTGGTCATGCACGCGGGAGACACCGTCAGGGTTCACTGGTTCACCACCCCGTCACAGGACGGGTTTCACGTCACCGTGACAGACGACACGACCGGCGGAACAGGCACGATCGTGCTCAACTCCCGGCAGGACGGCCCGCTCATGCCGGCGTTCGACACGCAGACGATCGGCAACGCCCTGGGCTGGGGAATCGTCTTCGACACGCCCAACTCGTTCGTCTGGGAAATCGGCCACACCTCCCCGTTCACGCACCCATCCTCGGCGTTTTGCGTTCCTGGCCAGGCGGGATGTGATTCCTACGACGCGACGGCCTGGGCGGACACGCTCCCGATCCAGATCAAGTCGGTCACCTTCCAGGACGGCTCGTCGGCGGATCAGTGGGCCGTTGTCAGCGATTTTGGCGGAAAGGCGGAGGTCAACCAGTACTGCAGCGCCTACGGCGGTCCCTTCTGCATCTATCCGTGGTTCACGCTCGGCTCATCCGGTTACCACTACGGCGTGGATTTCCCCGACAACGTGAGCGATTTCGGACAGGCGGACCAGTTCGCGCAGACGACGCTCTGCGGGGGGCCTTTCGGGCCCAACAGCACCTACTGCGTGACGATCCTCCAATAAGTGGTTCCTCGCCGGGTGGGTTTCCGATCCCGCCCGGCGCTCGGACTTTTCGCTCGGTTGGCGCGAACCCTACGCGTGCAGCGACTGGTAGCGCGCCTGAAGGACCTCCTGCGGCTCGACATGCGCGGGGTCCACGGTGATGCAATCGGAGATCGGGCAGGCCTCGACGCACTGAGGCTTGTCGAAGGCGCCGACACACTCGGTGCAGC
>JAWOLE010000142.1:0-7916 GCA_033853815.1 Thermoanaerobaculia bacterium | reverse complement strand
TGCAGAGGGGGACGGAGGAGATCGGTGTCTTCTCCGGCGTCTGGACGGACTTCCTGACGGCCGGAGGGCAGAACAAGCTCTATGCCCCGTTGACGCAGAAGTGGGCCAAAGCGGAAGGAGAACTCTTTCCGGGGCTCGCGGCCCTGGTTCTGGCCGTCGTCGCGGTCACGCGGCGGCGCGCCCGGGGAGAGGCCTCGAGGACCGGGTCGGCGGCACTGCGCCGCCGGAGGATTGCCCGGGTCCTCGACGCTCTCCTGTTCGTCACTCTCGCCGTCTGGGCCGCTTCGCTGTCGGGAGTACGGGCGATCGGCCCGCTCAAGATGAGGGAGCCCGGCAGAATCGTGGTTCCGCTCACGCTGCTGGCGCTGCTTCGGCTCGCCGTAGCCTTCCCGCGACGGTCGCGCTTCTCGGACCTGGGAGATTTTCTGAGAAGAACATCGATCGGATCACGCCGGGCGCTCTTTCTCGCGATCTCAGCAGCGGGCGTCGTGATAGCGCTCGGAACCCACACGCCCTATTACCGCTTCCTCGTCCAATCGTTCGGGCCGGTCTTCCACGTCATACGCGCGCCGGTGCGCGGGATCGTTCTCTTCGATCTGGGCCTGGCGGTCCTCGCGGCCTGGGGCCTCGCGGATCTGACCGGGAGGCGAAGTCCGGCCGTCCGCGGCGCGGCGGTCCTGGCCGCGCTGGTCGCGATCGGCTTCGAGTATCGCGCTTTCCCTCTCGAGGTCGCGCGCGTGAACCCCGAACCGGCGCCGGTATACCGCTGGCTCGCGGGGGCCTCCTTTTCGGGTGGGGTCGTCGAGTGGCCGCTCGGCAACTGGTATGACCAGGAATATGAGTTTCGCTCGGCGGCGCACTGGAAGCCGCTGGTCAACGGGGCTTCCGGGTTCTCGCCCAGGGATTACGACGATCTGGCGGCGACCATGGATCGTAAGCCGATTCCGGACGAGGCGTGGGCGCTGCTCGCGCGGCGGCGGGCAAGCCTCCTCGTCTACCACCCGGAGGCGGTGACCCCGGAGACTGCTGCGGCCTACGCGGATGCGGTAAAGCATGGCGTCCAGACGGGCCGGATCGCCCTCCTCCGGTCCTTCCCCCATGGGGGTTCACGCGATTTCGTTTTCCGGCTCGCTTCCGCCTCGGCGGGTGTGTTGCCCGAAGCAGGAGCGCCGGAGGAGGCCCGGCTCGACCAGGCCCTCAAGCTCGTGCTCCATCCTCCCTTCGGCTACATCGACACTCCAACGGAAGGTCAAGCAGTCGAACCGGGAGCGTGGGCCTTTGGTTGGGCACTGGACGACTCGGGCGTGGCGCGCATCACCGTGTCCGCGGATGGCGGCCCTCCGACGCCCGTCGTTTTCGGGCAGCCCCATCCGGGAGTCCAGGACGCCTATCCAGGCTTTCCCGACGCGGCGCGCCCGGGCTTCGGCTTCGCGATCCCGGCGCTCCCGCCCGGGCCCCACGCGCTGACCGTCTCGATCATCGCCCGCGACGGCGGCAAGACGGACCTCAAGAGGAACATCGAGGTCCGAAGCCCCCGGACGCAGACCCCGCCCGTTACGGGCCGCTGAACCCGGGTCCGGTGTCCTGGTTCTTTTCCAGCTCCCACAGGCCGACGTCCCGGAGCTCCCCGATCTTCCTCCACGAGCCTGGCAGGCGCCGAATCATCTCCTCCGCTTCGAACGGGAAGAGCAGGGCAAACCAACGGCCGCCGCGCCCCTCGATCCGCCCGCGCAGGTCGGGGAACTTCGTCGGCTCGATCCAGTCGTACCGCGCATAGGCGAGATCCGTGTAGTGCTCGAGTGCGCCGCTCGCGGCCATGGACACGACGACCGACCGGGCAGGGAGCGTTCGAGCGGCCCAGCCGCAGATATCCGGATAGACGGATTCGTAGCGTGCCGTGTTCAGGAGTCCCACCGCTCGGGTCGATCGCACTTCAGCCGCGAGGACGAAGAGCATCAATGCGGCCGCCGCCCAGATCATCCAGCGGCGCCCGCTGATCCGCAGAGATAGATCGCGGGCGGCAAGGAAGGCTCCCAGGATCAGCCCCGGGGGCAGGAACCGGACGAACCAGAAGGAGTCATACGGCTCGTAGAGGCAGTAGAAGAAGAAGAAGGAGGCGAACCAGGAGACGAGGAGAGCCCGGTCGCGCCACGGAGCCTTTCGATCCGCGGCGACCCCGATCCACGCGATGGGGACCAGGGGCGTGAGCGACCTGGAGATCCATCCGCCGTAGTGGCGAAAGCGCGGAGGAAGATTCCGGAAAGCAATCGCGCCGAGATCGCCCGACTTTCTATAGCCTGACTGCAACGCGCTTCCGTAGCAGTGCAGGTCGTAGGCAGCCAGGCCGACCGCGAAGGGGATTCCTCCGGCCACAAACAACGCAAACGCGCGCAGGGTGATCGGGAGCGCGAACATCAAAGGAATCGTGACGAGGACGTTGGTGGGGCGAACGAGGACTGCGATCCCGAAGGCGGCGCCCGAGATGAGCGCCCAGACCGCCCCGTGGCGGGCCTTGACCGCGCAGAACACGGCGCAGAGCGCCCAGAAGACCGCGGTCGTGTCGCTCATCGGCTGAATCGCCTGACCGATCAAGACCGGCCAGAGCGCGAAGACCGCGGTTGCCGTTCCAGCCCAGGCGCGTGGCAGGGACAGCTCGCGTCCGAGGAAATAGAAGAGACACAGGCTCAGGAGAGCGGCGAGCGGAGCGACAAGAAAAGGCCCGAGCTCCCAACCGAGGAGCAGAGCCGCGCCCGCCACGTGCGCCGGAAACCCCGAGGGGTAGTAGGGCGCCATCGTGCCGGGCCGGGGGCCCGAGACGAAGCCGAGAGGGATGAAGATCTGCGCGAGATCGTCCGGCAGCGCGAAACGTTGGAGAGTCCGAGGAGGGCCGACGAGGGTCCCGTTCACGAGGCGTCTGGCCGTATTGATGTAACCGGAGCTGTCGGAGCCGCCGACCGAGAACGCCGTGTTCCTCACGAGGAAGAATCCATAGCCGGCGAGCAGAAGCGCGGCGGAGAGCGGCCACAGGAGACGCCGCGCCCGGGCCCCGGGATGCATCACCCCTTCCACCAGAAGCGAATCGGTCCGAGGCGCCGCACCCGCCCGCTGGGAGACCGCAGCTCGATCTGGAGGACGTGTTCGGTCGCCGTGCCTGCCGGCCTCTCGACTGTCACGCGCCACCCCGCCCGCGAGCAGTCGCCGAGCTGCGGCATCGCGCGCTGGATGTCGGGCCGCGGGAATCGTTCGACGGGCGGTACGAGGCCGTCGGGAGAGATGGCGACGCGGACCTCGACGGGCCCTTCCGAGGATCTGGCCCAACCCGTTGCCTCGAGCCGGCCGGAGATCCGCTCGCCTTCGCGCGGAGAATCGATCCAACCCGGGATCGTGGCGTCATCGAGATCCGGCCGCCACCACGCCGGCTGCGGCGGCGGCACGCCCCGAGCCGGCTCGAAAGCCGCCGCCAGTCGGGAGTCGGGCAAGGCGACGCGGATCAACTTCCGCGTGGATAGCTCGATCTCCGAGTTGCGCACGTCCCAGAGGCGCTCGGGATGCTGATCGAGTCCGTAGTTAAAGCCGCTCGGAAAGATCATCGCGCCGAGGAAGTGAACGTAAAGGGAGAAGAAGAGGCAGAGACCAAACGCTGCTGCCGCGACGCGGCTCCCGGCGATGGACGGCCAGTAGGAAGCGATCAGGATCGTCAGGAGAGGCGCGATCTCCATGATCATTCGGTAGCCAAACGTGTGGCCGCCCCACCACATGGACCAGCAGGAATAGATCGCGATCGTCGCCGCGATCCCCGCGAGGAGGTACCGCGGGATCCGCCTCGGGCCTGGAGGAAGCGGCTTGAAAGCCGAGACGGCGGCCGGCACCGCAAAGAGGAAGACGGGCGAGAAGACGAGGAGGCCTCGCGAGGGGCTCACGAGAAGGCCCGCGAGCCCCTTCCAGAAGTTGCCTGCGAAGTTCGCGCGAGAGACGTCCTGCGCGGCCGAGAGAGGGGAGCCCCAGTACGCGTTTGCGTACCAGGCGTGGAAGAACGCCGGCGGCACGGCGAGCACGGCGAAGGCGGGGAAGCGTCGCCTCTCGTACCGGAGAACATAGAGTGCGAGGGGCAGGGCGATGAGGACGTTGGTCGGGCGGTTGATCACGGCGAGCGAGAGCGCGAGGCCGGCGAAGGGCGTCCAGCCACCTCCTCTGTAGAGCGCCCAGAGGGCGATCGAGAGAAAGAGAACCGACGGCCCGTGCTGGAAGAGTCCCCGGCTCGCGACGCTCCAGACGGCGGTGCCAAAAGCGTAGACGAGGGCGAAAAAGAGAGCCCCTTTCTCCGAGCGGCAGACGTGGTTAAGAGCGAGATAGAGGAATAGCACCGAAAGCGCGGCGATTCCCGATGCGGTCAGCATCGAGAGCTGGAATCGGTGTCGATAGAGATCCTTGTGTGCGAGGTGTGCCGCGGCGTAGGCGGGCAGGTTCAGGATCCCCGGCAGCACCGGATAGTTCGATACGACCCGGCCGCGGACCAGCCGGAACCAGTAGGGGAGCTCGCCCGGGACGAACTCTCGAAAATCGAAGCCGTTGCCCCGCAGGATCGAGATCGGCAGCAGCTCGGCCGGCACCGTGTCGCCGCTTCCGACGTAGCGGAGTCCGACCAGGTAAATGGAGAGGGGAAGCAGAAAGGCGATCCAGGGCGCCAGCATCGCCAGCGTCAGCGGGCGGCGCAGAACCGAGGCGCTCTCTCCTTCGCGAGTGCTCAGGGCCTTCCTTTCGCAGGTGCTTGAGATCCCGAATTCAAATCCGTTCACCCTTATAATCCACGCCCTTTATGGAAACGACGGCGATTGCGCACATCGGGGAGAAGACCGGCCAGGCCGCCACGGTGCGGGGCTGGCTCTACAACAAACGCTCGTCGGGGAAGCTCCAGTTTCTGATCGTCCGCGACGGGACGGGCTATCTCCAGGCCGTCGTCGCGAAGTCCGAGGTCGAGCCTGCCGCCTGGGACGCGGCGGAGAGGGTCACCCAGGAATCCTCGCTCGCGGTGACCGGGCAGGTGCGCGAGGAGAAGCGGGCCCCGGGCGGCTACGAGATGAGCGCCTCGAAGGTCGAAATCCTCGGGGCCTCCGAGGGATACCCCATCACGCCGAAGGAGCACGGCGTGGACTTCCTGATGTCCAATCGCCACCTCTGGATGCGCTCCTCCCGGCAGCACGCGATCCTGCGCGTCCGCTCCGAGCTCGAGCAGGCCATCGCCGATTTCTTCTACGACCGCGAATACGTCCGCATCGACTCGCCGATCCTGACCCCCGCCGCCTGCGAGGGGACCTCGACCCTCTTCGAGACCCAGTACACCGAGGATGAGAAGGCGTACCTCTCGCAGTCCGGGCAGCTCTACCTCGAGCCCGCCGCCGCGGCCTTCGGCAAGGTCTACTGTTTCGGCCCGACGTTCCGGGCGGAGAAGTCGAAGACCCGGCGTCACCTCCGGGAGTTCTGGATGATCGAGCCGGAGGTCGCCTTCATGGAGATCGACGGCCTGACGGATCTCGCCGAGGATTTTGTCTGTGAGCTGGTCGCCCGCGTCCTCGGCCGCTGCCGGGAGGATCTGAAGCGCCTGGAGCGGGACGTCTCGAAGCTGGAATCCGTCCGGAGGCCGTTCCCGCGTTTGAACTACCGCGACGCGATCGAGATCCTGCGGGGGAAGGGCTTCCAGGTCTCCTTCGGCGACGACTTCGGCGGCGACGAGGAGACGGCGCTCGCCGCCGGCTTCGACCGCCCGATCATGGTCACGCGCTATCCGGCTTCGATCAAGGCCTTCTACATGCAGCCCGACCCGAAGGACCCCGACGTCGTCCTGGGCCTCGACATGCTTGCGCCCGAGGGCTACGGCGAAATTATCGGCGGCTCCCAGCGCATCCACGACCACGACCTGCTGCTCTCGCGGATCCGGCAGCATGACCTGCCGATCGAGGCTTTCCAGTGGTATCTCGACCTGCGGAAGTACGGGACCTTCCCGCATGCGGGGTTCGGCATGGGTCTCGAGCGCTTCGTGGCCTGGGTCACCGGCGCCGCGCACCTGCGCGAGACGATCCCCTACCCCCGCATGCTCTACCGCATCTATCCCTGAGACTTTACTTTATATTCCTACTTCTTTACTATCTCGGTATGAAAGGCAGGATTTCCTCCAAGGGGCAGATCACGGTTCCCAAGAGGATCCGGACGCACTACGCGTTGGAGCCTGGCAGCGAGGTCGAATTCGAGCTGCGCGAGGACGGGGCACTCCTGCGGAAGAAGAAGGCCGAGCGAAGCCCGATCTGGGAGGCTATCGGATCCCTGAAGGGGAAATGGCGCTGGCCGAAGGGGATTGACCACACCGTTGACGCATATATGGATTACGTCCGCGGCGGCTCCTATGAGGAGTTGACAGGACACAAGAAACCCGGCCGGCGAAAGAAATGATCACCGCTGTGGATGCAAACATTCTGATCGATCTCGGGACGGAGGATGCCGAGCGGGCGCGACTTGCGGCCCGCGCACTCGACGCTTGCGCATCGGCAGGGCGTCTCGTGATCTGCGACGTCGTGCTCGCCGAGTTCGCCCGGGGTTTCCCATCCGATCTCGATCCTGCCGGCTGGGTACAGGACCTCGGCATCGACTACGACCCGATCCGGGAAGAAACGGCAGTCGAATCGGGAAGAATGCAGGCGCGGCACGAGAGCCGATCCGGCAGAGCCACACGAAGGCCGATTGCCGATCTGTTGGTCGGCGTGCACGCCTTACGCCAGGCGGACCGTCTGTTGACTCGCGATCGGGGCTTCTATCGCGACTATTTCAAGGGACTGGATCTCGTGGAGCCTCTCGGATGACCAAGCCTCTCCCATCGGTCGGAGTTGTGTCGCTCGGGTGCCCGAAGAACCTGGTCGATACCGAGGTGATGCTGGGGCACTTGAAGCGCGCCGGGCACGAGATCGTTCCGGACTCGCGGGCGCGGGTCGTCATGATCAATACCTGCGGGTTCATCGATCGGGCCAAGGAGGAATCCGTCGAGGCGATCCTGGAGCAGGTGGAGAGGAAGAAGAGGGGCGAGATCGACCGGGTCGTCGTGGCCGGCTGCATGGTCCAGAAGTACGGAAGGGAACTCGCCGACGAGATCCCGGAGGTGGACGGCTTCATCGGGTTGGACGAGCTGGAGCTTGCGCCCGCGGCGGTCTCCGGGCTGCCGGCGTTGCCGCGGTTCACCGAGAAACCCCTGGCGACGCGCCTCTATGACGAGGTGGCCCCGCGGGTGCTCTCCCGCCGTCGCGGCTACGCGTATCTCAAGGTAGGGGAGGGGTGCGACAACCCCTGCACCTTCTGCACGATTCCCCAGATGCGCGGGCTCCAGAGGAGCCGGACGATCGACTCGCTCGTCGCCGAGGCCAAGGCGATCGAGAGGCAGGGCGTCTCCGAGCTCGTCCTCATCTCCCAGGACACGACCCGCTACGGCGAGGACCTGGGATTAAAGAGGACGGGATTGACGCGCCTCGTCGAAGAGCTGCTCGCGCGGACTGCTTTCCCGTGGATCCGCTTCCTGTACGCGTATCCGAAGACTCTCGACGATTCCATCCTGGAGCTGATGGCGGGCGACTCGCGGTTCGTCCCTTACGTGGACATTCCCCTCCAGCACGTCTCGCGCCCCGTCCTCTCGAAGATGCGGCGGGGAGGGGACGCTGTGTCCTCCCTCGCCTTGATCGAACGGATGCGGCGCATGGTGCCCGACATTGCGATCCGCACGACGTTTCTGGTCGGCTTCCCGGGGGAAGGGGAGCCGGAATTCCGCGAACTGGTGGAATTCGTCCGCACGGCCGAGTTCGACAACCTCGGCGTCTTCACCTATTCGGCCGAACCCGGGTCCGCCTCCGAGCCGTTCGGCGACTCGGTGCCGGCAGCCG
>JAWOLE010000141.1:0-3032 GCA_033853815.1 Thermoanaerobaculia bacterium | reverse complement strand
GCACTCCCGGATGCGGTTGCGGGCACCGACGAAGAGGCGCGTCGGCTCGCCGCAGTACTTGAGGTCCTGCGGGGCGCCGCCGAGGATCGCCATCGGAGAGACGACGTTCTCCGGCCCCAGAACGGTCCCCTCGTGGACCACCACCTGCGACAGGAGACGCGTTCCCTCGCCGATCTCGACCCCGGCCTCGACGACGCAGTGCGGCCCGATGACGGCGTCGCCGGCGACGCGCGCCGACGGGGCGACCACCGCCGTGGGATGGATGTCCGGCGCCCCCACGGCCGCTACTCCTTGTCCACCATTGCCGAGAGGATCTGGGCCTCCGCGGCGATCTCCCCGTCCACCTCGGCGACGCCCTTCATCTTGCACGTCCGGGAGCGCAGCTTCACCACCTCCATGGTGAGCTGCAGCCGGTCGCCCGGCCCGACGACCCGGCGGAACCTGGCCTCGTCGATCCCCGCGAAATACACCAGCTTCTCCTTGCGCTGGGCGAAATCGTGGAGCATGAGCACCGCGCCCGTCTGGGCGAGGGCCTCGATGATGAGCACGCCGGGCATCACCGGAACCCCGGGGAAATGCCCCTGGAAGAACGGCTCGTTGAAGGTCACGTTCTTGATCGCGACGATCCGGTGCCCCGGGACGATCTCGATCACGCGATCCACGAGGAGAAACGGATAGCGGTGCGGAATGCTGTCGAGGATTCCCCTGATGTCCAACAAGGATCAGTCCCCCCTTCCCTTGCCTTCGAGCGCCGCGAGCCGCTCCTCCAGCTCGCGGACCCGGGCCCGCAGCTCCGGCAGGGTCCGGACGAGAGCCTGCGCCCGTTTCCAGACGACGTGGTTCACGGCCGGAATCCCGGCCACGAACGAGCGGTCGGGCAGGTCGGCGAACACCGCCGACTTCGCCGCGACGACCGACCCGTCCCCGATCTCGAGGTGTCCCGCGGCGCCGGACTGTCCGGCGAACGTGACCCCCCGTCCGATGCTCGTGCTCCCCGCGATTCCCGCCTGCCCCACCAGGAGGCAGTCGGGCCCGATCCGGACGCCGTGGGCCACCATGACGAGATCGTCGATCTTCGTTCCCCGCCCGACGACCGTGTCCCCGAGCGTGCCGCGGTCGACGGCGCTGTTCGCCCCGATCTCGACATCGTCCTCGATGACGACCCGCCCGAGCTGGGGCACCTTGCGATGCCTCCCCGACGACGTCGCGAACCCGAAACCGTCGCAGCCGAGCACGACGCCGGCGTGGATGATGCAGCGGGAGCCGACGCGCGTCTCCGGGTAGAGCACCGCTCGCGGGTGAATGACCGAGTCGTCCCCGACCTCGGCCCTCTCGCCGATCACGGCGCCCGCGCCGATCGTCACGCGGCGACCGAGACGCGCCCCCGCCCCGAGGACGGCGAAGGGACCCACCTCCGCCTCGGCGCCGGCCTCCACCCCCTCGCCGACGAACGCGAGGCGCGAGATGCCGGCCCGTCTCGGCCGGGGCGGGTGGAAGAGATCCAGGATGTCCGCGAGCGCCACGTAGGGTTCCTTGGCCTCCAGCAGGTCGTGTCCCGGCAGGCGGGTTCCCCAGGCGACGAGGACGGCGCCCGCGCGCGTGGTCTCCGCGGCCTTGCGGTACTTGGGGTTCGTGAGGAACGCGAGGTCCCGCGGACCGGCCTCCTCGAGGGTGGCCACGCCGCCGATCCTGCGCTCCGGGTCGCCGACGACGCGCCCGCCGACGCGGGAGGCGAGATCGTCCAGGCGCAACTCTTCGGGCATCGGGCTCCTCTACGGCCGGCGCGCTAGGCGCCGACCGCCACGGCCGTTACTTCTTGCCGTCGGGCGTCGCAGGAGGCGTGGCCGGAGGAGCCGCGGGCGGCGCCGCGGCCCCGGCGGCGGGCTTCGCGCCTTCCTTGGCGGCGGGCGCCTCGGCCGCCACCGGGAACATCTTGTTGAACCGGTCCACGATCGCGGTCGTCACGTCGCTCGAGGGGTGCACGTAGATCGTCGCGCCGCGCTCGAGGACGATCGCGAATCCCTCCTCGCGGCCGAAGGACTCGACCGCCGCCAGGAGCTTCTCCCGGAACGAGTTCTCCGCGTCGGTGACCTCCAGCTGCATCTCCCGCTGCGCGCCCTCACGGGCCTGGTTCAGCTCCAGCATCTTCTTCTGGAGGTCTTTCTCCATGCCGGTCCGCTTCTCGGGAGACAGGGAAAGCGCCTGCGCGTTGAGCTTGTCCTGGAGATCCTGCGTTTCCTTCTCCTTCGCGGCGAGCTCCGCCCGCTTCTTGTC
This sequence comes from Thermoanaerobaculia bacterium, assembly GCA_033853815.1. Taxonomy (GTDB): domain Bacteria; phylum Acidobacteriota; class Thermoanaerobaculia; order UBA5066; family Gp7-AA6; genus JAWOLE01. The sequence goes on along the minus strand of JAWOLE010000141.1, from coordinate 758 downwards.
GCTGAACGCCGTCAGCCGGGCCTGGACCCGTTTGCCCTCGGCGGTCTCCTCGGAGACGCGCTGCGCGTCGAACACCCCGATCTTGTTCGGGACGGCGCCCTGCGCCCGGGCGGTGCCCGCGGCGGCGAACGCGACGACGATGATCAGACACAGGAATCGCTTCATCGAACTCCCCTTCTCTCGCGCGCACCGCTCGATTCCCGGCGTGGCGCGAAGCGGTCGAATCGAGAACACGGCGACGGCCTCGCGGCCCGGCCGCCCTTCCATCAGAAGCTCCTTCCGATCGAGAACATGAAGTTGCTCGTACGGTCCTCCGCCTGCTTCCGGACCGGCCAACCGTACATCAACCGGAGCGGAACCGGAAACACCGGCAGATAAAATCGCATCTCGACGCCCGCGGAAGCCCTCGCTTCCGAGAAGCCCCACGGCGTGTCCTCGAAGAGCGAGTTGCCGACGTCCGTGAAGAAGGCCATCTCGACCGGACCGCCCAGCGGCACGACGAACTCGCCCTGCAGGAGGAAGTACCGGTCCCCGCCCATCTCGACGAGATCGGCCCGGTCGAGGACCCCGTCGCCGTTCCGGTCGAACTCCGAGACCGGGCGCCCGCGCGGGTCCTTCACCGCCTCGATGATTCGCCCTAGCGAGTCGAGCCGGACGAATCGAAGCGGGGTGATCGTCCGGGACTCGAAGAGCCGCGGTCCCTGGGTGTCGCCGCCGATCCAGAAGCGGGAGAAGCGAGGCACGCCGTTGACGTCCAC
>JAWOLE010000140.1:0-3250 GCA_033853815.1 Thermoanaerobaculia bacterium | reverse complement strand
CCTCCTGCTCGGCGACGTCGATGTTCAAGTCGAGGACGAACTGCAGCGTGATGATCGAACTGCCCGAGGAGCTGGCCGAGGTCATCTGATTCAGGCCGGGGAGCTGTCCGAACTGCCGCTCCAGGGGCGCGGTCACCGCGGAGGCCATCACGTCCGGAGACGCGCCCGGGTAGAAGGTCACGACCTGGATCGTCGGGTAGTCCACCTGCGGGAGCGCCGAGACGGGAAGCTGCCTGAAGCCGATCGCGCCCGCGATGAGCAACCCCGCCATCAGGAGGGAAGTCGCGATCGGGCGCAGGATGAAGGGGCGCGACGGGCTCATGCCTTGGTCTTGCGGGCGGAGCCGGAGGAGGGCCCGCGCGACGGGCGAGCGCCGCCCCCCTGAGGACTCCCGCCGGGCGCGTTCAGCGCGACCTTCGATCCCGGTTGGAGCCTGTCCACGCCCTCGACCACGACGACTTCTCCGGGGAAGATTCCCTTGCCGACCGCGGCCTCGTCTCCTTCAATCAGGCTGACCTCGACGGGCCGCATCTCGACGGTCGAATCCGCCTTGACGACGTACACGAAGTTCGTCTGCGGGCTGCGCTGGATCGCTGCGGCGGGTACGAGGGTCACCCCTCGGAGCGTGTCCACGAGGAGGCGCGCGTTGACGAACTGGTTGGGGTAGAGCGCCCTCGTCTCATTGTCGAAGATCGCCTTGATCTTCACGGTCCCGGTCGTCTGATCGATCTGGTTGTCCACCGCGAGGACCGTTCCGGTCGCGAGCCTGGTCTTCATGTCCCGGTCGTAGGCGTCCACGGAGAGGTGTTTGCCGGCGCCCATCTGCTGCAGGACCTGCGGGAGGCGGTCCGCCGGAATGGTGAAGAGGACGGAGATCGGCTGCAGCTGCGTGATGACGACCAGGCCGTTGGGGTCGGTGGCATGCACCATGTTGCCCGGATCGACCAGCCGCAGGCCGACCTGCCCGGAGTTCGGCGCCGTGATGCGGCAGTAGACGAGGTTCAGCTTCGCGCTCTCGACCTGGGCCTGGTCGCTCTTGATCGAGGCCTCGAGCTGCCGGACGGTGGCGGCCTGGGTGTCGAGCTGCTGGCGCGAGATCGAGTCCTCCTGGACCAGGACCTCGTAGCGCGCAAGGTCGACCCGGGCGTTGGCCAGCGTCGCCTCGTCCTTGGCTTTCTGCCCCTCGGCCTGCATGAGCTGGACCTGGAAGGGGCGCGGATCGATCTCGGCCAGGAGGTCGCCCGCGGACACGATCTGACCTTCGTGAAATGCGACCCGAACGAGCTGGCCGTCCACCCGGCTCCTCACGGTGACGGTATTGATCGCCGTCACGGTGCCGAGGCCGTTGATGTACATGCCGAGGTCGCCGGTATTCGCGGCCATCCCGACGACCGGCACCGGGCGGGAGGCCGCTTCCTTCTTGGCTGCGGCCGCCTTCGCCTTCTTGTTCTGGCTGGCTCGCGCCGAGAAGAGGATGGCGAGGAGGATCGCGGCGGCGATTCCGGCTATCCACGGCCACGCCTTGCGCCGGGGCCGCTCCTCGCGCGGCGCGTCGAGGGAGGACGGAGCCTCTTCCTCTGGCTGCGGGAGCGTTTCCTCGCGAGGCGCCAGCGCTTCGTCGCGGGCGACCGGAGCTTCGGGTTTGGTCTTCAAGGCAAATCTCTCCCCTGCGGCCCTGACGGCCTTCTTGGGATTACGGAAAAGTCGTTGTCGAGATTACCGGGCCGGCCGTTTCGCACAAGTTGTTGTCTCCCTGAGGCTTCGAGCCGCGCTCCGAATCGGGAGACGGCCGGTCCCCTCCCCGCAAATCGCGTGCCGGCTGAGTCTACTCCGGAAACTCCGTAGGAACCGGGTCGCGGCGCATAGAGAGCCCACCCACATTCAGCCCTCTCGCCCCTCTCCTGCGAGAAGAGGGAGGCAGCGCACCGCCCGGCGCGATGAGCGAGCGTGCCCCACTTCGTCTTCGACCCGCTGATCTTCTACTACAAGTTCCGCCGCAGAATGGAAATAGCGAGCGCCGCTAGACCGACCGCCAGAAGGGCTTTTGCTACGGTACCCAGCATAGGGATTCCCTCGGCCACGGTCATCGTCAGGCTTCCCGACAGCCCGCCCTGTTGATCGGTCACGGTTATGGTCTGCTCTCCGGGAGTGAAAGGACTCGCTGATAACAGTGCAACGCCCTCGTTGGCTTGGAGGAACGTGTAATTCCCCGGCAAGCTTGCCCGGGGGTCGGAGCTGCTAAAGGAAACCGTGCCGCGATAGTTCCGGTCGTTCACCCCTCCCGCATCCGCAGCATCTATTGCAAGGTAAAAGCTAATACCTGGTGTGGTCGTCTTGGGTGGGGGCCGATGGTCGGCGACACACTGAAGTACGAGACACGGGTCATTCGAGACAATCAGCCGTACCGCATTCCCGCGGGTAGACGCGCGAGCTGTTGCTGAACAAGTGAGCGTAAGGACGAAAGACAACCCGAGATACGGGCTGTGTCTTCGCAGATCAGCCTCCTAGCGAGGATTGCTGTGTCGCGCCTCCGACGGAGGCTAGGCTTCGTGCCGATGCCCCGTCAATGGTCAGAACGAACTAATTGGGGCGCTCCCTGTGAGAGGGGGCAAGCCGCAGTCCCCACCACGAAGGAACCAACAGATCGGAGAGATTCGATTCCTCCTCGAACTCGACTGCCCGAGGAGTATCGCCGGAAGGCGGCCAAGTCACTGAGATGACTGGTCGGGGCGGCCGGGATCGAACCGGCGACCACCTGCTCCCAAAGCAGGTACGCTACCGCTGCGCTACGCCCCGCCGTGTCGATTATCCATCGAGTCGCGGCGACGGTCGATCCCGTTCGCATAGACTCCGCGCCGCCGTGAATCGCGAGTACGTCAAATGGCGATCGCCCGTCCTCGGGCGGGACATGGAGCTGCTCTATTTTGGTCACGCAGGGCGGCCGATGATCTGGTTTCCGACCTCACAGGGGCGCTTCTACCAGAACGAGGACTTCGGCCTGATCGGCGCCGTGGGGGATCATCTGGACGAGGGACGGCTGCAGGTCGTCTGTGTGGACAGCGTCGACTCGGAGAGCTTCTACGCGAAGTGGAAGGATCCCGCGGACCGGATCCGCCGCCATGACGAGTACGACCGCTACGTCTACTCGGAAGTCGTTCCGTGGCTCGCCGCGAGGACGCACCGCAAGATCGGGACACTCGGAGCGTCCTTCGGCGCGTACCATGCCGCGAACTTCGGCTGGCGGCATCCG
>JAWOLE010000139.1:0-3497 GCA_033853815.1 Thermoanaerobaculia bacterium | reverse complement strand
CCGACGCTCGTTCTTCCCGTGCCTTCCCAGTCACCTGTGAGGGGAAGGAGGCCGCTCGCCGGCGCGCCGAACTGAATCGTCCTTTCCGAGGAATCCGATAACGTGCTCTGCCGAAGATGAAAGGTACTCGTCATCGGGTCGTAAAGGCCCACCGAATGCGGCCCGCTGCCTTCCCAGTCGCCGGCAATCGGAATCCAGCCGGCATCGGGAGGACCGAAACGAAAGACGATCGATGCCAGGCCGCCGGTGTTGTCGTTGTTGAGGAAGAACGTACTCGTTCGGGGGTCGTAAAGCCCGATGGTCGTCCTGCCGTCGCCGTCCCAGTCCCCCGCGATCGGCCGAAGATCTGGCGGGCCGAACGGAAAGCTCTCCCGATCGAGGCAGTCACCCGACAGGCAGAGAACGAAAAGTCCCCGAGAAGGGACATAGACACCTACCCGAGTTTCCGGCCGTGACGTTCGAGAGGATGCGGGCGAAGGCGCGACTCGGCAGCACTGGAGCGCCACCAACGTGACGACTGCCGCGCCGAGGCGTTCAGCTGAGGATGTTATCCGGGCCAACTGGAGTCCCCATCCAGAGGGAGAAGGTCATGAAGGCCAGATTGACGCCGACGTGCAGCCAGAACCACGTGAGCGTCAGGCGGGGATGGAATCGGTACAGCATGGGGAGAGCGGCCCCGACGAGGATCAGGAGGCCGGGGAGAGCGTGGAGGAAATGGCGGCTCCAGAAGGGCGCTGGCGAGACCAGCAGAAAGGCCAGGAGGCCCAGAAACCAGGCCACGCCGAGGACCGTTTCCTTCCAGCGGATGCCGGGTCCGCCGAACGATTTCCGAAGAGGACGTCCCGCGACGAGCGGAAGCCAGAGGAGCTGAGCGAGAACGAGCAGACAGCCGAGATACCGCTCGGGGGTCCGCGCGTAGGCGAACCCGGCGGCTTTCGCTCGGGCGAGTCCGAACGTAGGCCACAAGCCCGCCAGGAGGACGCCTCCGAAGAAGAGAGCCAGGGGCACGAGCGCCAGAACCACTCCCTTTGCCAGCATCTGGCGCGGCGGCCGTCCGGCCAGGAGCCGCCGCCCCATGAAGCCGATGCCGATCGCCAGGCTCAGTGGAAGGGCTGTGGGCCTCGTATAGAGCGCGACCGTGGCCGTGAGGATGACGGCCGCCGTCACGGGCCAGGCCGGCTCTGGTTGCCGGGAGAGACGAATTGCGAGCAGAAGGGCGATCACGACTGTGGCGTAGCCCGCAGGGTCGGTGCTGGTCCGAACCGCTGCTCTCAGGAAAAGGAAGTGCGTCACGCCGAGACACGTCACCGCCCAGACCGCCGGCCACGAGTCCTCTCCGACAGGCTCGAGGAGCGCGAGGAGAGCCCATGCTCCCGCGACGGTGAAGAGGAACGAGATGATCAGGTAGGCGCGTGCGAGCGGGAGGCCCAGACCCAGGAGCCCGCCCACGAGCATGGGCACGACCGGCGAGTGGGCGTGAGGGAACACCGAGAGAAAAGACCTGAGGGATGTGAGCGTGGCCGCATCCGGCGCACGAACGACCTCCGCAACGTGCTGCGCGAAGACGTCGTAGCCGTCCGGCATCCACTCGTATCCGCTCTTGAGCTGGTACTCGCGCTGCCAGTTCGCCACCGAGACGAGCATCACGAGAGGGAGGAGAACGGCGAGGGCGAAGCGGCCCGCTCGCGGGCCGACGAACCCTGCCGCGATGACGAACGGTGCGAGACCCAGCGCGATGAAGCCGAACGTCGTCCAGAGGCTGGCGTAGAGCGGAACGAAGAGAAGGCAGTTCGTCGAGCGCACCCCCTGGAACGTCAGCTCCCCGTCCGGATAGAGTCCCGCCTCCGCGACGGCGATGGGGAAGGGATGGCTGGCGGGCTGCTCGATTTCGAGCTCGAACCTCTCCCCGCGCGACCCGCCGACGGGCGGGAAACGAAGCTGGTAGTACGGCGCCCAGCGCCCGACCTCGGAGGCGCTCGTCCACTGCTCGGCCAGGACCTTTCCGTCACTCGATCTTCGGAAACGAAAGCGAATACCGTCTTTGGAACCAACGCCGGCTACCGCGCCCAGGACGATGCCGTCGAGCCCGTCGGCCTCGGCCCGGAATGACTGCGTCGTCCTCTCGACATCTCCGCCCGCTACCAGGGTACCGACGGCACCGCCGCCCGACGCGTCTGGATCGAGGAGGACGAGCGAGCTGGCCGAAAGGTGACCACTCTCCGCCTCGAAGGATGCCGACCACGCCGTCTCGCGGTCCCGGACGCGAACTCTGTCGAGGACCACTCCGGCGGAGGCGTCGCGGAAAACGAGGTCGTACCGCCGGAGCGGCCGAAGCGACACGGGCCGCTCGAAGAGCGTCCGCTCGACGAACGCCGATGACCGAATCTCCATCTCGTCCGCCGGGACGACCAAGGGACCCTCGGCCGTGCGCAGCTCCGCCCGGATCCGGCATGGTGAAGCGGCGAGACAGCGGCATCGGACGCCGATCTCATAGTCGCCCGCCGCTGCGACACGAAGCTCCATCCGGTCCGACAGCTCGCGTCCGAGGAATCCCCGTGCGCCGACGTTGATTGCGAAGAACGGAGGCCGGGGCGCGAGCGCCGGCCCGAAAGCCAGCAGGACGCAACCGCCTCCCGTAAGAAGGAGGGCGAGCCCCGTCGCAGCGGTCCGACCTGCCGCCCTGCCGTCCAAGACGGCTTGAAGCCTACTGCTCCTTCTCCAGATCCACCACGACGTCGACCGGCTGGCCGACGCGCGCCACGACGGCCACGGTCTTCGTCTTGAAGCCGGGGCGGGAGACGGTCACGTTGCGGACGCCGGCGTCGACGATGATGCCGCGGGCCGAGTTGTTCAGCTCGCTCCCGACGCCGACGTACTGATCGTCGACGTAGATGGCTGCGTCCTCCGGCGTGACGCTGAAGCGGAGCCGGCCGCGGTCAGCCTCCGGGGCGGCGCTCGCCCTCAGCCTCGGGGACGGAGCCTCCTCGCCCTCGCCGCCGGTCGCCCCCGCTCCCCCTTCCCCTTCGAGCCGCGCGCTGGGTGAGACGGGTTTCCCGTCGGAACCGAAGTAGCGGCCGTACGGCATCCCCTTCGACTCGGGCGGGAAGGCGTCGAGGGTGCTCTTGCCCGGCTGAAGCTGCATCGTCTTGTCCAGGCTCAGGTGGTCGCCGGCCTTGACGTCGAGGTCGACGTCGAGGTTCTCGTAGTTCGGGAGGCGGAACTCCAGCTTGTAGCTGCCGGGCTTCAGGTAGAGGTAATTCGGGTCGCTGTCGAAGTCGCCTGCCGTTCCAATGTACGTGCCATCGAGGTAGAGCTCGGCCTCCTCGGGCTCGACGTCGGTCTTCACGACGGCCCAGTTGCCACGGGAATATCCATATCCGTCGTAACCGGGGTAGCCGGTCTCCGCGTAAACCGTCGCGGACGGCCACCAGCCCCAACCCCAGCCCCAGCCCCAGCCCCAGCCCCACCACGGTCCGCCCCACCACCAGCCGCCGAGG
>JAWOLE010000138.1:0-3574 GCA_033853815.1 Thermoanaerobaculia bacterium | reverse complement strand
CGTACGTGTATCCCGACAACAGCCTGTCCTACGCCGAGAACTTCCTGAACATGATGTTCAAGATGCCCTCGGAGAGCTACAAGCCCAACCCGGTCATCGCCAAGGCTCTCGACGTGCTCTTCATCCTTCACGCCGACCACGAGCAGAACTGCAGCGCCAACGCCATGCGCTCGATCGGCTCCTCGCACGCCGATCCGTACTCCTCGGTCGCCGGCGCGGCGGCGGCCCTCTACGGCCCGCTCCATGGCGGAGCGAACGAAGAGGTCCTGAAGATGCTCGCCGAGATCGGCTCCAAGGCCAACGTCCCCGCCTTCATCAAGGACGTCAAGGAGGGCAAGGGCGAGAAACGGCTCATGGGCTTCGGGCACCGGGTCTACAAGAACTACGACCCGCGGGCCAAGATCATCAAGCGGATGGCCGACGAGGTCTTCGAGGTCACGGGAAGAAACCCGGCGCTCGACATCGCGCTGGAGCTCGAGCGGATCGCTCTCCAGGACGAGTACTTCGTCAAGCGCAAGCTCTATCCCAACGTGGACTTCTACTCGGGCCTCATCTACCAGGCGATCGGAATTCCGACGGCGGCCTTCACGGTGCTCTTCGCCATCCCGCGCACTTCCGGATGGATCTCGCAGTGGCAGGAGCTGCTCGCTGATTCGGAGCAGAAGATCGCGCGCCCGCGGCAGGTCTACATCGGCCAGGGCGAGAGGCACGTCGTCCCGATCGACAAGCGCTGAGTCCCGCCAACATACACCGGCAGGCAACGGGAGGGGTTCATCCCCTCCCGTTCTTTTTCAGCGCGGCCGGGGTTGGGGAGTTCTCGCGCCGTCAGGCATTGCCTGCCCGGCCGCGGAAGAGAAAGTTTCAAAGTTACCTGGGCGAGGCGAGCGGCAACACCCGGTCCCGAATCCCGAGCGCCTATTTGCCGGGAGAAGGCCTGGAATACCGACGGTTTCAGGTCTGACGGGTCAGGTATTCGGCCCGGATCCGTGGAATCCCTCCGCCAGGGAGCCGAGCACTTCCGCCCACCCCTTCTGGTAGTCCTGAAACGCTTCGGGATGTCCCGCCAGGCCGCTGTGGACGACGGTGAGGCGCGTGCCGGCGGAGGCGGCTTCGAGGAGGAATTCGACTCCGTTTCGAAGGTCCGGGAACTTCGAGTTGAACCAGGTCTTCGCGATCCGCCGTGGCGGGTCCACGACCTGGTATTGCCCCTTAACCCAGGCGTTCTCTCCCGCGGCGCCGCGAAACTCGAAGCGATACTCGCCGCCCGGGCGCAGGTTGACTAGGGCCCGCGTCATCGCCGCCTTGGTCCCCCACCACCTCATGAGTTCCTCGGGGTCTGTCAGCGCGCGGAAGACCTGCTCGGGCGTCCCTCGGACCTCCCGGACGATCGTCAAGGAGTCTCTACGCCGGTCGGAACTCATGAGCGCCTCCTTTCCCGATCACGGGATTATGCCGGTGAAGGCGCCGGAGCTGGCCGCGCATCCTTTGGTTGGCTTTCCGCCGAACTCTTACCCTTAGAATGCCGCACGCACGAGATGAACGCCGGCCAGATCGCCGCCCTTCTCGCCTCTTCCGCCGGCGCCGGCGTGATGAATGCCATGGCGGGCGGCGGCACAATCCTGACCTATCCGACGCTGCTCTTCCTCGGCGAATCCGCCATCACGGCCAACGCCACTTCCACCGTCGCACTGTGGCCGGGCGCGGCCTCGAGCATGTACGGCTATCGGCGGGAAGTCGCCCAGAACCGGGAATGGCTGAGGACCCTTTTCCTGCCGAGCCTGCTCGGGGGGGCGATCGGCGCGATCCTCCTGCTGCGTACGCCCGCCCGCTCCTTCCAGAGGCTCGCTCCGTTCCTGATCCTCTTCGCGACAGTCCTCTTCATGCTGCAGGGCGCGGTGGCGCGCTGGGCGAGGTCGGAAGGGAAGCGCGGGCACCCGGCGCGGGGGCGCTGGACTGTCGCCTGGCTCTATCAGTTCGGCGTCGGGATCTACGGCGGCTACTTCGGCGCCGGCATCGGGATTCTGATGCTCGCGGTCCTCGGGTTCATGGGGCTCTCCGACATTCACGCCGCCAACGGCATCAAGAACTTCTTCGGGATGTGCATCAACGGGGTGGCCGCGAGTTACTTCATCGTCCGCGGGGCAGTCGATTGGCCTGCCGCGCTCGTCATGATCGCCGGCGCGATCGCCGGCGGCTACGCGGGCGCCCGCTTCGCCCGCAAGATCGGGCGCGACAGGGCCCGCGCAGCCGTCATAGTCATCGGCTTCCTCGTCGCAGCGATCCTCCTCTTTCAGCAGCGCTAGCCGTTCTCCCTCCAGGAGAGTGTCGGGGTGAGGCCATGCTAGGGCGGCCTAGCGTTTAGTGAGGCCGAGACAACTCTTCTGGATACCTGTTCCTGAGCATCCGCCACTCTGGGCTACGTGTCTTCCCGAGAAAGGAGAGGACTTGGAGTTTTCGCTTGGGTGAAAGGAACGGGGTTTCTTCAGGGAGCTTCGGCCGTTTCGGAGGTTGGCCGGGGGAACGGAAGTTCCTCGCTCGGATTTGCTTCTTCCGGCGACGCGCCGTCCGTCTCCGAGAGCCCGTGGAGCGAGACGCCGAGTAGCCGCACGGGCCGGCGCTGAACCTCCGTCTTCTCCAGGAGCGCCATGGCCCGGCGGGCGATCTCTTCCGAGGAGCGCGTCGGCGGGTCCTCCGTGTGGCTTCGCGTGATGGTCTCGAAGTTTGAGTAGCGAAGCTTCAGGACCACGGTTCGGGCAAGAAGCTGCTTGCGCGTGAGATAGCCGGCTGCCGAGGCGGCGAGGCTGCGCACCTCGTCCCGGATTTTCTCGAGGTCCTTCAGATCTACGGGGAAGGTATTCTCGCTGCCGACGGACTTCCTCTCGCGGTTCGGTTCGACGGGCCGGTCGTCCTGCCCGAAGGACATTCGCCTCAGCGTTTCCGCGTAGCTGCCGATGGCCGCCGCCAGGACCGGGTCGGGCGCCGACCGCACGTCTACGAGCCTCAGGATGCCGGCCTCCCTCAGCCGCGCGGCGGTCTTGGGCCCGACGCCCCACAGGGCGTCCACGGGAAGCTGCTGGAGGAATCGTTCGACTCTCTCCGGAGCGATCACGGTCAGGCCGTCCGGCTTCTTCCAACCGGAGGCGATCTTGGCGAGGAATTTGTTGGGCGCGACGCCGGCGGAGGCGGTCAAGTTCGTTTCCTCGCGGATGCGCTCCTTGATCCGCCGCGCGACGTCCATGCCCAGCGGTAACCCCCAGGAGTTCTGTGTGACGTCGAGGTAGGCCTCGTCGAGCGAGAGCGGCTCGACAAGCGGCGTGACGTCGCGGAAGATCGAGAAGACCTGGCGGGAGACCGCGCCGTACCTGGCGAAGTCGGGAGGGACGATGACGAGTTGCGGGCAGAGACGCACCGCCCGCGCCATCGGAAGGGCCGAATGCACGCCGAAGGCCCGCGCCTCGTAGCTCGCGGCACAGACGACACCTCGCCGCGCCGGGTCGCCCCCGACGGCCACGGGTCTCCCGCGGAGAGACGGATCGTCGCGCTGCTCGACGGAGGCGTAGAAGGCGTCCATGTC
>JAWOLE010000137.1:0-2699 GCA_033853815.1 Thermoanaerobaculia bacterium | reverse complement strand
GGTAGATCGCCAGAGCGCCCGCCGCGTCACCGACCCGTTCCAGGTGGCGGCCGATTGTGGCGAGGATTCCGTCCCGAAGCCCGCCGGCCGCCTCGTCGGCCTCCGGCTCCGGGAGGCCGGCTGCGATAGCACGCAGGGCGGCGGTAGCGCCCGTCGCGGCGGCCGGGCGGCAACGCGAAGCGAGCTCGTGAAGCAGAAGCGTGTTCTGAAGGCTGGCGAGCGATGAGAACAGCCGGTCCTCCGGCGCAATCCGGTAGGCCTGGTAGCGCACGAGGCCCAGATCGCTCAGGACGAACTCGGTGAGGTCCTGCCAGAGGTTGCCGAAGAAAAGCAGCCGGTAGGTCGAGACTGCGCGCAGGCCCAGCGGCTCGAACACGCGGAAGCGTCTTTGCAGCTGCCCGAGGACTCGTTCGAGCGGGAGCGTGCTCAGGCAGCGCTCGATCAGCTCGGGGAAGAGGACTGACTGCGGCGGCCGGCCGCCGCCCTCCGCGGCCAGCGTTTCGAGCAGCTCAGCGCGCCGCAGGAGACGCAGGGCGGTCCGCAGGTCGCCCGGACGGTCGACGGCCAGGAGCCCGCCTGCCTCCAGCTCCGCTGCCGGGGCGGACACGTCGCCGATCTCCTCGTAGCGCAGTCGATTGCTGCGGAAGAGCGGACCCTTGCGCGAGACAAGACGGACGTACAGGCGCTGGGCGGCGAGGCTTCGGTTTCGGAAGGCGGCGGAGAAGGCTTTCTCCTCTTCGCCCAGCAGGTCCCCGTAGAGGGAGTCGCCGTGGTCGAGCAGGATGAGGAAGTTGTCCCTGTAGTATCCGGCGGGCAGCTCCATCGGCGCCAACGTAACACGATCTGCGGGAAGCGGTCACCGGTGGCCTCAGAGAGCCGCCTGCCGCGTTGCCCGGTTGCGCTGCAATGGATAGGATGCTTGCACGATGAGCCGGCTCGTGCACCTTCTCTTCCTGTCTGACACGCATCTGGGCTTCGATGAACCGCTACGGCCGCGGTCCCGCAATCCGCACAGGGGACCGGATTTCTTCGCGACCTTCCATCGGGTCCTCGAAGTCGCCCGCGCCGAACGGGCGGATGCCGTTATCCATGGGGGTGACCTTTTCTACAGGAGCCGGGTGCCGGACTCGCTGATCGACCGGGCCATGGCCCCACTGGTCAAGCTGGCCGAATCGGGTATTCCCGTCTTCCTGGTCCCCGGCAACCACGAGCGGTCGTCCCTGCCGCGGACGCTTTTCACCCAGCACGACCGTATCCACATCTTCGACGAGCCACGCACGGTCAGGCTGACAATCGAGGGAATCCGCATTGCCGTCGGCGGGTTCCCCTTTGTCCGCCAGGGAGTGCGGGACCTGTTTCCACGGCTGGTGGCCGCGACGGGCCTGTCGAACGAACCATCGGACGTTCGCCTGCTGTGCATCCACCAGATGGTCGAGGGCGCGCGGGTCGGTCCCTCTGGCTACCAGTTCCGTAGTGGCGAGGACGTCGTGCGGGCTTCCGACCTGCCTGGCGGGGTGACCGCGATCCTGAGCGGTCACGTGCATCGCCGCCAGGTGTTGCGGGCCGATCTTTCGGGCAAGGCGCTACCGGCCCCCGTCGTGTATCCGGGATCCACCGAACGGACCAGTTTCGCGGAGATGAGCGAGACCAAGGGATTCGTTTCCGTTCACGCCGGTCCGGCGGATCGTCCGGCAGACAACTTGATGATTGTGTTCCGCGACCTTCCGGCCCGCCCCATGTATGTGCGGACACTGGATTCCGGCTCCCTGACGACGGCGCTCGCTCGATTCCGATCATCTCTCGCGAATGTGGATACCCGCGGAGTCCTGCGTGTCCGGATTCCCGCAGACCTGGCCTCCGATTCTGCCCGCATCATCGCGGCCGTCAAGGCAATCGTGCCGCCAACAGTGGTACTCAGCTTCAGCCTCCCCTCAGGATCTTGACACTTTTCCGGCTCGAACCCGTATTGAGCCATGCGTAAACGACGAGAGCCCGTTCGAACAAGAGCCACCGCGGCTCTAGAGAGTCGAGGTCGATCCGTGCAGCACCGTTCTCCCACGTTTCGGGGATTCCGCAGCTCGCGTGGTCGACAAGCCGGCCGCGGTCAAACAGGTAGTGCTCGCTCTTGCCCGGTGACAGCACCTCGCTGAGGATGAGGGCTCCAGAAGTGAAGGAGCGGACGAAAGCCTGTCTCCGCAGGAATCCTTCGCAGAACGAGAGCTGATCTCTGGCGGCCGCGGCCCGCTCAAATTGTAGGTTGGACGCCAGCCGCTCGATCTCCTCCTGCAAGGCGCGGATCAGTCCATCGTCGTATCCCAGCAGGAACCGGTCCGCCGCGGCCGCGCAGGGCACCTTTGGCCTGAGCCCCCCACCGTAGAGCGGCGAGATCCCGAACTGTTCATCAAGGATTGCCACCAGCCGCTCTGCGTAGAACCTGTCGGAGAAAGGCCCATAGGATCGACATGACTCGGGATGTTCCGTAATGCGGACGGTGTGTGTCGCGCCGTCGGACGACAGCTCCAGGTATACCTGCCGGGTGAACTTGTTCTGCCTGTGGTTGTGCGCGGGGCGATGAGTCTTGATGAGGCTTTCTTCGAGCAGCAGTGCTTCAAGGTCGGTGTCCGTGGGCAGCCACGCCACCGCGTGCGCCGCTGCCATGAGCAGTCGCCCGCGCCGGGTTCGCGCAGGGTACTCTGATG
>JAWOLE010000136.1:0-23181 GCA_033853815.1 Thermoanaerobaculia bacterium | reverse complement strand
TCATCGCGGGAGCCGACGTCCGGGAGTTCGTGGCGACGCCGGCGGCGGAGATACGGGAGGGCTCGGCCCGCGGCCAGGCTCTCTTCGAGCAGCTCGCGCGCCTGCCTTTCCCGACCGTCGCTGCGATCAACGGGACCTGCCTGGGCGGCGGCACGGAGGCGGTGCTCGCCTGCGACTACCGGGTCATGTCGGATTCCCCGAAGGCGAAGATCGGGCTGCCCGAGGTGCGGCTCGGCATCTTCCCGGCCTGGGGAGGATGTACGCGCCTGCCCCGCCTGGTCGGGCTCGAGAAAGCCCTCGATCTGATTCTCTCCGGCAGGCAGCTCAACGCGAAGAAAGCGAAGACCATCGGCCTCGTGGACGAAGCCGTGCCCGCTCCGATCTTCGAGGACTTCTCGCGGCGCTTCGCCCGCGGCAAGCTCGCGACAAAGAAGCCACGGCCGGGTGGCCGCGCTGCGGGAGGCCTGCGGGACTGGGCGCTCGAGAAGAACCCGTTTGGCCGGCGCCTGCTCTTCAAGACGGCCCGGGAGAAGGTCTTGAAGGAGACGGGAGGACATTACCCCGCGCCGCTCGAGGCCCTGGCCGTCTTCGAGGAGTCCTACGGGCTGCCCGTCGAGAAGGCGCTCGAGGTGGAGAGCGCGCATATCGCCAACGTCTTCGGCGGTGAGGTGCAGAGAAACCTGCTCTCGATCTTTTTCTGGACCGAGCAGGTCAAGAAGGAGACCGGCGTCTCGGACGCCGCGGTCCGGCCGCGCGCGGTCACCCGCGTCGGCGTGCTCGGCGCCGGCGTCATGGGGGGCGGCATCGCGCAGCTCGCGGCGGAAGGCGGCCTCCCGGCCCGCATGAAGGACATCGAGCCCAGGGCGCTCGCCCACGGATACGCCGCGGCGGCCGCGATCTGGAACGAGCAGGTCCGGCGGCGCCGCTTGAAGCCCCGCGAAATGGCGGGGAAGATGGCGCTGCTCTCCGGGACGCTCGATTACTCGGGGTTTGCCGCCTGCGAGGTCACGATCGAGGCGGTCGTCGAGAAGCTCGGCGTCAAGCGGGCCGTCCTGAAGGAATGGGAAGCCGTGGTGCCTCGCGAGGCCATCTTCGCCTCCAACACCTCGACGCTCCCCATCGGAGAGATCGCTTCCGGCGCCCTCGGCCCCGACCGCGTGGTCGGAATGCACTTCTTCAACCCGGTCCACCGCATGCCCTTGGTCGAGGTCATCCGAGGGCCGCTCTCCTCCGACGAGAGCGTCGCCACCGTGTTCGCCCTCGCCAAGAAGCTCGCGAAGACGCCGGTCGTCGTGAAGGACTCGCCGGGATTCCTCGTCAACAGGATCCTGGCGCCCTACCTGTCCGAGGCCGTGCGGCTCGTCAAGGAGGGTTGCCGGATCGAGGACGTGGACCGCGCGATGACCGACTTCGGGATGCCGGTCGGCCCGCTCGCGCTCTTAGACGACGTCGGCCTGGATGTCGCCGCGAAGGCGGGGGAGACCCTCCAGGCCGCCTTCCCCGACCGCATAAAGGCGGCCGGAGACGAGGCCCTGGCGGCGGCCGGGCGGCTGGGGCGGAAGTCCGGGCACGGCTTCTACGACTACAAGAACGGCAAGCGCGGGAGTCCGTCGGTCCAGGCCTACGAGATCCTGGGCGCCGAGATCGGAAAGACGTCTCCCGTGGTCGCCTCCGAGGTCGAGGCGCGCCTGGTCTTCCCCATGATCAACGAGGCGGCCTTCTGCATGGCCGACGCGCTCGTCGCCTCGCCGGCGAAGCTCGACCTGGCGATGATCTTCGGGACAGGCTTTCCGCCGTTTCGAGGAGGGCTCCTGCGCTACGCCGATTCGCTCGGCCCCGTTCGCGTCCTCGCGACGCTCGACGACCTGGCCTCGCGGCTGGGCACTCGTTTCCAGCCGGCCCAACTGATTCGCGAAATGGCAAACGACGGCGGCAGGTTCCACATGGAGGGGCCGGCTGCCAACTCCTAAGGAGGATTCCGTGAGCACAGCGCAAGTCCCGTCCGAGGTTCAACTCAATTCGCCTATGCGGACCCTGATCGCGGGAGCGGTCCCCGAGGACACCGCCTTCCCGTTCCCCCAGATCTCCGCCGAGGAGCGGGAAACCGTGTCGGCCTTTCTCGAGTCCTTCCGCTCCTACGCGCGCGACCACATCGACTCGGCGAAGATCGAGCGGGAGCATCGCATCTCCGACGACGTGGTCCGCGGCCTGGCCGAACTGGGCGTCTTCGGCATGACGATTCCCGAGGCCTACGGCGGCTACGGCTTCTCCGCCTCCGCGTACTGCCGGGTGATGGAAGAAGTCGGCACGATCGACGCCTCGCTCGCCATCCTGATCGGAGGCCACCTTTCGATTGGATTGAAGGGACTCTTGCTCTACGGGACAGAGCAACAGAAAAGGACGTGGCTGCCGAGGCTCGCCGCGGGAGAGCTGATCGCCGCCTTCGCGCTGACCGAGCCGGAAGCCGGCTCGGACGCGGCGTCCATCAAGACGACGGCCGACTACGACGAATCGACGGGGACCTTCGTCTTGAACGGCAACAAGCACTGGATCTCCAACGGAGGGTTCGCCGAGTTCTTCACGGTGTTCGCCAAGGACGTGAAGCTCGAGGCCAGGGACGAGCACCGCAAGATCACAGCCTTCGTCGTCACGAAGGACCTCGGAGGGGTCGTGCCGGGCAAGGAAGAGAGGAAGCTCGGCCTGAAGGGCTCCTCGACGACCCCGATCGAGCTGCAGAACGTTCGCGTGCCGGCCGGCAACGTCCTGGGCGAGAGGGGACAGGGCTTCAAGATCGCGGTCGAGGTCCTGAACACCGGGCGCACCTCGCTCGCCGCCGGCTGCCTCGGGGGGTCCAAGGCCATGATTCGCGTGGCCGCCGAGCACGCCACCCAGCGTCGCCAGTTCAAGACGCGCATCGCCGACTTCGAGATGATCCGGTCGAAGTTCGCCCGGATGATGGCGAGCACCTACGCCCTCGAGTCCCTCGTCTATCTCTCCGCCGGCCTGGTGGATCGAGGCCTCCCGGACTACGCGCTCGAAGGGGCCTGCTGCAAGATCTTCGGCACCGAGGCCGTCTGGCAGACGATCAACGACGCTCTCCAGATCGCGGGCGGCAACGGTTTCATGGAGGAGTACCCCTACGAGCGCGCGCTGCGCGACTCCCGCATCAACATGATCTTCGAAGGGACCAACGAGATCCTCCGCGTCCTGGTCGCGCTCTCGGGCATGAAAGACCTGGGAGAGGACCTGAAAGAGGTCGGCCGGGCCCTGAAGACTCCGCTCTCCTCGCGCGGGATCCTCTCCGATTACGCCGCGAGGAAGATCCGTTCGGTCTCGCCGGCCAGGCTGACGAAGGCGGCCCCGGAGCTGGCGTCGGAATCCGAGGTCGTGACGCGATACACGAGCGCCGCGGCGAACGTCCTCGAACGGGTCCTCCGCAAGCACGGCAAGGCGGTCATCGAGCGGGAGTATCAGCAGGAGCGCATCGCCAACGTCGCGATCGACCTCTACGCCTGCCTCGCGGTCCTCTCCCGGGCGACGGCCGCGGTCGAAAAGCGCGGCAGCGAGAAGGCCGCCGAGGAAGTGCGCCTCGCGAAGGCCTTCGTCCAGGCGGCGAAGTACCGCATCGTCGGGAACCTCAAGGAGATGGACCGCAACGTCGGCGACCCGGAGAAGGGGAGGGACGCGCTCTCCACGGCCATCTCGGACAGCGCCTACACGCGCCCGGGTTACGGGTTCAACTACTGGGAGTGAAGGACGGCCCGTACTCGTAGGCGATCCGCGTAATCTCGCAGCGGAAGTAGGGCCGGGGGCCGGCGGGAAGCAGCCACTCGACCTCGCAGGCGAGAGGAATCGGCATCCCGTCCCTCTCGGCGTACTCCGAGAAGCGTCCCTGCCACGGGGTCGGGACGAACCGGTCCCCGACCTGGCGGAACCTCGCCGGCGCGAACGCCTCCCGGATGAAGCCGCCGTCGCCGAAGTGGAAGTCGATCGAGGCCGTGGTCGCCCCGGCGGTCAGCGTCGCGCGGGCGTTCGAGTCGTCGAGCGGGGTCCAGACGACTCCGTGCCGCGGAAGCAGCGCCGTGGGGAACCAGGGCGCCTCGGCGAGATAGCGCTGAAGCGCGGCAGACGCGATCTCGGAGGTCCCCTCGACGGAAAGCATCGGAAACAGGCCGAGAGCGCTCGCGCGCACACCGCCGGTCTCTTCGACGAAGCAATCGCGGACCCGGACGGAGAGTCCCGGCACCATGCGGACCCGGGCGTCCCACACGAAGCCCGCGGGCTCGACCGCGACGGACTGGGTGGCCCGGAAGGGACGCCACACGCCCTGCACGGGCTTGACGAGGAACTCTCCCCGCTGTGAGAGGCGCGCGCCGCGGATGACGGGCTGGCCTTCGCGCAGCGCCGCCTGGAAATAGCGCGTCACCGGCTCGGGAAGCCCGTCGAGCTCGGCCTCGGAGAAAGTGCCCGGCCGCTCCGCCTCCCCGCGCCGCCGCAGGCGCGCCTCGAGTTTCGCGGACCGCGTTCGCCACCGGCGATCCGCGAAGGCGAGCACGCCCGCCAGGCAGAGCGCAAGGGACCCCAGGACGGCGAGGAGTCTTTTCATGGCGTCTTCCGGCCTCCGCGAGGATCGCAGCCCCCGATTGACACCGGGGGACCGGGAAACCTCCGGGCCCGGCTGGATCATAGTCTCGGTCCAGGCCGGCGCCCGGAGGCGTTTCCCTGGCGGGCGAGTATGCGAAAATCGTCTAATGCGCGAACCCAGGCCGCCGTTTTGGTCGATCAAGAAGGCCGTCGAGGAGCTCAAGGCGGGCCGGTTCGTCGTCGTGGTAGACGACGAGGACCGGGAGAACGAGGGGGACCTGGTCCTCGCGGCCGAGAAGGTCACGCCGCAGGCGATCAACTTCATGGCCCGGGAGGGGCGGGGCCTGATCTGCGTGGCCCTGACGGCCGAGCGCTGCGGCGAGCTCGAGCTTCCGCCGATGGTCGAGGAGAACACGTCGAACTTCGGCACGGCCTTCACGGTCTCCATCGAGGCGCGAGGGCGCACGACGACCGGAATCTCGGCCGCGGACCGCGCGGCGACCGTGCGCGCGGCGATCGACCCGGCGACCAAGCCCGCGGATCTCCTGCGGCCCGGCCACATGTTCCCCCTGCGCGCTCAGCCGGGCGGCGTCTTGAAGCGCGCCGGGCAGACCGAGGCGTCCGTGGACCTGGCCCGGATCGCGGGCCTGAACCCGTCGGCCGTCCTCTGCGAGGTCATGAACGAGGACGGCACGATGGCGCGCGTGCCCGATCTCGCGAAGTTTTCCGAGAAACACGGCCTCGCCATGGTCACCGTCGCGGACCTGATCCGGCACCGGATGAAGACCGAGCGCCTCGTCCAGCGGATCGCGGCGCCGCACCTGCCGACGCGCTTCGGCGAGTTCCGCCTCTACGCCTACCGCAGCGACGTCACGCACGAGGAGCACATCGCGCTCGTGCACGGAGAGATCCGCGAGGACGAGCCGGTCCTCGTGCGGGTCCACTCGCAGTGCCTGACGGGAGACGTGTTCGGTTCGGCCCGCTGCGACTGCGGCGCGCAGCTCACCCTGGCGATGGAGAAGATCGTCGAGACGGGCCGGGGGGTCTTTCTCTACCTGCTGCAGGAGGGGCGCGGCATCGGCCTCGTCAACAAGCTGAAGGCCTATGAGCTGCAGGACGAGGGGCACGACACGGTCTCGGCCAACGAGAAGCTGGGGTTCCCTCCCGATATCCGCAACTACGGGGTGGGCTGCCAGATCCTGCGCGATCTGGGCGTGCGCAAGATGCGGTTGATGACCAACAACCCCTCCAAGTACGTCGCCATCGGCGGCTACGGCCTGGAGATCGTCGAGCGCGTTCCGCTCGAGGTCCGTCCCACGGAACGCTCCCGCAAGTACCTGGAGACCAAGAAGAACAAGATGGGGCACCTGCTGAAGATGGTGTAACGATGAATTCCAGATTCCAGGTTCCAGGTTCCAGGGGGCGCGGGCTACTTGGAATCTGGAATCTGGAACTTGGAATCTATTGGCGGTTGTACCAGCGCTCGAGCTTTTCGGCCGGCACGCCCGCGAAATACCCGGCGAGCACCTTCCAGTTGGTCAGGACCTGCCGCAGGGGGCCCCGTTCTCGATAGCGCCGCGGCGAGGTCAGCATCTTTTCGCGCCGGACGGCGAACGGGCCCGCGCGCCTCAGGCGCAGGACCAGGTCCACGTCGTCGCAGATGGGCAGGTCGCGGTAGCCTCCGGCTCGTTCGTAGGCCTCGCGCCGGCAGAAGAGACCCTGGTCCCCGAACGGGAGCTTGAAGAGGCGGGAGCGCAGGTTGGCCCACCACGCGATCCAGCGCAGAGCCGGCGTCGCCTCCTCGTAGCCGAGCGAGAAGGCGCCGGCCTGCGCCCCGCCTCCCAGTGTTTCCCGGAGGAGCTCGAGCGCCCCTTGCGGCGGGCGGCAGTCCGCGTGCAGGAAGAAGAGGATGTCCCCCGAGGCCTGGCGGGCGGCGAGGTCGAGGCGGCGACCCCGCGTCCCTTCGGCTTCGATCCGCCGGGCTCCGGCCGTCTCGAACGCGCGAGAAGTTTCGGCCGGTCCGCCGCCGTCGGCGACCAGGAGCTCCGAGCTCCGCCCGTCGCAGAATCCCCTCAGCCTCTCCGCCGCCTCCGGCCTCTCGTTTCGGATCGGGACGATGACGGACACGAGGGAGAGTCGCCCGGGCTCTTTCCTCCCAGTCTCCCACTCTCCCAGTCTCCCAGTCCGACTCTCAGACTGGGGGATGGGGGAACTGGGTGACTGGGGGTGAGAGCCCGAGAGTGGCATGCGTGACACGATGCTAGCATCCACGCCTCGATGAAGATCGCGATCCCGGCCGCGGTCCTGGCCGGGGGCGCCTCGCGACGCATGGGCGTCCCCAAGGCGGGGCTTCCCTACGGACAGACGACGCTCCTCGCGCACCAGACGGCGCGCCTGGCGGAGCTCTTCGAGGAGGTCTTCGTCGTCGCGAAAGCCGTTCCCGGCTTCGATGCGGGTCCGGCGCGGATCTTGCTTGACCGAGAAAACGACCCGGCCCCGATCCATGGCCTCGTGCGGGCGCTCGAGGAGGTCGCCGACCGGGTCTTTGTTCTTGCGGTCGATCTGCCCCTCATGACGGAAGGCGTGCTCCGGGCGATCGCGCGGAGGAGCCTGGCCACGGAGGCGGCGGCGGTCGTGCCTCGCGCGGACGGATTGCTCCAGCCGCTGGCCGCGGTCTGGCGCCGCAGCGCTCGGACCGCCGCGCTCGCGCGCATCGCGCGGGGGGAGCTCTCCCTGCGCGGCCTGGCCGCGGAGGTGGGGGCCGAGATCCTTCCGGAAGAGTTCTGGCGGGCCGCCGACCCCTCCGGGAACTCCTTCGCGAACCTCAACACGATCGAGCAGTACCAGGCAGCGCGGGAGAGAGCGTGAGCGAGGAAGAAAAACCTCCCAAGCGGCCGCGCCGCCCCCGCTCGACCGAGCGGCTGCGGGGGAGTCTCCTCCACCTGGACTCCCGCGGCCGGGCGCGGATGGTGGACGTGGGCGGAAAAGCCACGACGCGCCGTCGGGCCGTGGCGCGCGGCAAGGTGCGCTTCAACGCGGCGGCCTTCGGAGCGCTTTCCGCCGGCAAACTCTCGAAGGGGGACGCGCTGGCGGTGGCGCGGCTGGCCGGCATCCTGGCGGCCAAGAAGACTTCCGAGATCGTGCCGCTCGCGCATCCGATCGGTTTGGAGGCCGTATCGGTCGAATGCGACCTGAAACCCGAGACACGCGAAGCCGTTGTGACGGCGACAGCCTTGACTGCCGCCCGCACCGGCGTCGAGATGGAGGCCCTGACGGCCGTGGCCGGCGCCTGCCTCACCCTCTACGACATGGCCAAGGCGCTCGACCGTGCGATTGAGATCCGGGAGATCGTGCTGCTGGAGAAGACCGGCGGCCGGTCCGGCCGGTTCCGGCGCTAGGCGCCGGATTCCTTGATTCCAGGTTCCAGGTTCCAAGGAGCGCGGTCACCTGGAATCTGGAATCTGGAACGTGGAATCTGAGAAATAATGCCCGCCGTGGCGACGCGCGTGGCGATCGTGACCGTGTCCGACGGCGTTGCCGCGGGAGAGCGCGAGGACCGCGGTGGGCCAGCCTGTGAAGAGGTCCTGCGCGCCTCCGGCATCCCTCACGAGATCGTCCTTCGGGAGGTCCTCCCCGACGACCGCAAGAAGATCGCGCGCGTGATCCTCTTCATGGCATACGCCGGCCACGCCGACCTGGTGCTCCTGACCGGCGGCACGGGAGTCTCGCCTCGCGACCGCACGCCCGAAGCCGTGCGCGACGTGATCGACTTCGAGGTCCCGGGCCTCGCAGAGAAGATGCGCGCCGCGACCGGAGGCGATTTCCCGGCCGCGTATCTCTCCCGGCAGGTCGTCGGGGCCCGCGGCCAGACGCTCGTGGTCGCCCTGCCGGGCTCCCCGAAGGGGGCGGCGGACTGCCTGCGGGCGATCGTGGACCTGCTGCCGCACGCGATCGCGCTCCTCAGGGGAGAGAGACCCGAACATCCTTAGCCCGCACTATTCATGATCGACTCCCGCCGCCGCTCCGATCTTTTCCGCCGATACGGCGTCAGCGCTCCTCTGCGATGCGCGTCGGCATCGCCGTCGTCGCGCTTCCTTGTCTCGACGAAAAATCTCAGTCGCGGACAATGTGTTCCTGGTCTCAGTCACCCTTCTTCTGTCGCAATGCTCTCCGGCTCGGTCGGCGCATAGGTTTCGGTTGGGTGACCATGAATAGTTCGGGCTAGTCGATGACACGCGCGCGCCCCGGAATCGACAACCTGATCGCGGACCCGGCGGCGATCGCGGGGACGCGCTTCGGCCTGATCACGAATCCCTCCGGTGTCACTTCGGGCGGTGTTCCGAGCTGGAGAGCGCTCCGGGACGTGCTCGGCGCGAAGCTCGCGCGCCTCTTCGGGCCCGAGCACGGCGTGGACGGCGGGGCGATCTACATGGAGGCCGTCGGAAACGCCGTCCATCCGCCGACCGGCCTTCCCGCGGTCTCGCTCTACGGCGCGACGCGCGAAACCCTGAAGCCCCGCCGCGAGGACCTTGCCGGCCTGGATGCGCTCGTCTTCGACGTCGCCGACGCCGGCGCCCGCTATTACACGTATGTCTGGACGATGATGCTCGCCATGGAGGCGTGCGCGGAGGTCGGCGCCCGCTTCGTCGTCTGCGATCGCCCCAACCCGATCGGCGGAGAAGTCGAGGGAGCTCCCCAGGATGAAGGCTTTCTCTCCTTCGTCGGCATGCATCCCGTGCCGGTGAGGCATGGAATGACGGTCGGAGAGATGGCGAAGCTGCTCGCGGCCGAGAAGAAGCTCGACCTGGATCTCGTGATCTCACCGGTGTCGGGATGGGCCCGTGACCGGAGCTTCGCCGCGACGGGCCTTCCCTGGGTCTCGCCTTCGCCGAATATCCCTTCGCCCGGCACGGCGCTCGTCTACCCCGGAATGTGCCTGCTCGAAGGGACGAACCTGTCGGAGGGGAGGGGCACGACGCGTCCTTTCGAGGTGTTCGGCGCGCCCTGGCTGCCGGCGGCCGCGTACGCGGACGCCCTGAATGCGCTCGGCCTGCCCGGAGTCTCCTTCGTCCCGATTCACTTCCGGCCGATGTTCGACAAGCACGCGGGCTCAACCTGCGGAGGCGCGATGCTGCACGTCACCGATCCGCGCGCCTTTCGTTCCTTCGAGGCCGGGATGCGGATCGTCGAAACGGCCCGCAGGCTCGATTCGAAGCGCTTCGCCTGGCGCGCCGAGCCCTATGAGTTCGACCCTCGCCCGGCGATCGACTTGCTGACGGGCTCGCCGCGCTACCGCGAAGCGGTGGATTCGAGAAGCGACCTCTCCGCCGAGATCGCGCGGCACGACGCCGGCTCGCGGAGCTTCCTCCCGAGGCGGGAGGCGCACCTGCTCTATCCGGACCGCAAGCCGGCCGTCGTCGCCTTCGTCGGCGGCCACGACTCGGGCAAGACGACGCTGATCGTCGAGCTCGTGCCGTGGCTGAAGGCGACGGGTCTGACGGTCGGCACGATCAAGCACACCTCGCGGGACGCCGAGGACGACATCGCGGGGAAGGACTCCCACAGGCACGCGACCTCGGGAGCGCCGGTCTCGGCCTTCGTGACGCCGGCGCGGACGACGGCGAGGCGATTCGGCGTCGAGGAGGACATCGAGCAGCTCCTCTCGCGCGAGTTCTCCGGGTGCGATCTCGTCCTGCTCGAGGGCTACAAGTCGCTGCCCCTTCCCAAGATCGAGGTCACCCGGGAGCGAGCCTCGCGCCCGCACATCGAAGGAGTCCTCGCCCGGGTCTCCGACCGGCCCGCGGAGGACGACATCCCCACGCACGGCTTCTCCGATCTCCAGGCGATCGTCGAGACCGTCCTCAAGCTGGCCGGCCTCGACCGGGGCGTAAAACGTAAAAGGTGAAACGAAGATTCGGTCGAGCGGGCTGGCCACGTTTGACGTTTAACGTTTTACGTTTCACGGTTCGCCTCTAGAAGTATGGCTGTCCCGTTCGTGGTGTTCGACCTGGACGGGACCCTGATCGACGGCTATGAGGCAATCGCCGACGCGCTCGCGTACGCCATGGGAAGGCTCGGCCTCGAGCCGCTCCCGCCCGACCGGGTGCGGGGGATGGTCGGACACGGGATCGACAGGCTGCTGGCGAAGGCGGTCGGGGCCGAGCGCGTCCCGGAAGGAGTCCGGCTCTTTCGCGAACGCTACCCGCAGGTCGCGGTGGAGAAGACGCGCCTGATGCCGGACGTTCCCGAGGTGCTCGCGGAGCTCGCCGGCCGGGGCCATCCGATGGCCGTCGCCTCGAACAAGCCCGAGCCCTTCTCGCGGAAGATCCTGGAGGCCTGCGGCGTCGGCCGGTATTTCGCCGCCCTCGCCGGCCCCGACGGTCAGACGCCGACGAAGCCCGATCCCACCATGCTCCTGCGCCTGATGGCGGCGGTCGGGGCGGCGCCCGGCGACACCCTCGTCGTGGGCGACATGGAGGTGGACTCGCAATTCGCGCGCGCCGCCGGATGCCGCGTCGCGCTCGTGCCGACCGGGTCCCGAACGCGGGAAGAGCTCGCCGGCGTTGACGCCGACGCGCTCCTGGATTCCTTGCGCGACCTTCCGCGCTGGGTCCAACTGCGTCTGGCGGCTGAAAGCTGATAGCTGATAGCTTCTCTCCCATGAGTCGAGTGATCGTCGCCGACAAGATGGACGAGAGCGGCCTCCAGAAGCTGCGCGAAGCGGGCCACGAGGTCGTCAACCTGGCCGGAGCCCCGCGGGAGAAACTCCTCGCGGAGCTCAAGGATGCCGAGGCCCTCCTCGTGCGCAGCACCACCAAGGTGGACCGGCAGCTGCTGGAAGCCGCCCCGAAGCTCTCGGTGGTCGGACGGGCCGGAGTCGGCGTGGACAACGTGGACGTGCCGGCGGCGACCGCGCGAGGCGTTCTCGTGATCAACGCTCCCACGGCCAACACGGTCTCGGCCGTCGAGCACACCTTCGCGCTCCTCTTCGCGCTCTTGCGGCGCGTCCCGACCGCGGCCTCTTCGATGGCCTCGGGCAAGTGGGAGAAGTCGAAGTTCGTGGGCTCGGAGCTCTCGGGCAAGACCCTCGGGATCATCGGCCTGGGTCAGGTCGGTTCGCGCGTGGCGGCCCGGGCGCGCGCCTTCGAGGCGAAGGTCGTCGCCTTCGACCCCTACCTGCCGCCCGGCCGCGCCAAGGAGATGGGGATCACGCTTCTCCCGCTGCCGGAGCTGCTGGCGCAGGCCGACATCGTCACGCTCCACGCGACCGCGACCGAAGGGGGCAAGCCGATTCTCGGCCGCGAGGGATTCGCGCGCATGAAAAAGGGCGCGATCCTCCTGAACGTCGCGCGGGGCAAGCTCGTGGACCGGGAGGCTCTCCACGAGGCTCTCGCCTCGGGACATCTGGGCGGCGCGGCGCTCGACGTCTTCGATCCCGAGCCGCCCGATCCGAACGATCCTCTCCTGAAGCTGCCCAACGTCGTCGCGACGCCGCACCTGGGGGCCTCGACTGTCGAGGCGCAGGAGCGCGTCTCGCTGCAGACCGTCGAGGCGGTGGCGGAGGCCCTCGCCGGCGCGACCTACGTGCCGGCCGTCAACCTCCCGTTCCGGGGCCCGGCCGATCCGTCGGGGGCCGCGGCCTGGATGCGGCTGGCGGAGCGCTCGGCCCACTTTCTCTGTTCGATCGGCGAGCACGGCCTGACCTCCATCTCGGTCGAAACGTGGGGCCTTCCCGAGGACCTCCTGCGTCCGGTCGCCGTCGCGGCGGCCAAGGGCGTGCTCCAGGGTCACGCCTTGGAGACCGTCAACTTCGTCAACGCCCTCGTGATCGCCCAGGAGCGCGGGCTCTCGGTCGTCTCGACGCGTCACGAGCATCCGGGCCACTACGTGCGGTCGATCCGCGTCACGCTCAACTGGAGCGGCGGTTCGCTCGCCGCGGACGCGACGCTCTACTCCGGAAAGGACGCACGCGTCGTCGCGGTGGACGGCCTGCCGCTCGAGTTCCACCCGGAAGGGACGATCGTCTTTCTCCGCAACCGCGACGTGCCCGGCGTCGTCGGGACTGTCGGCACGGTGCTCGGTCAGGCCGGGATCAACATCGCCGCCTTCTCGCTCGCGCGAGGCGACGGCGCCCGGGCGGCGGCGGTCATCGCCGTGGACTCCGCCCCTCCCGCCGAGGCGCTCGAGCGCCTGCGGCGGTCGCCCGCGATCGAGGACGTCCGCGTCGTGAGCTGGTGACGCGGTGGGCCGCCTGCGGGTCGTCGTCCTCTTCGGGGGCCGGTCCGTCGAGCGCGAGGTCTCCCGTCTCTCCGCGCGGACGATCGCCGGGGTCCTCGATCCCTCCAGGTACGAGGTCATCCCCGTCGCCGTGGGCCCCGACGGCCGGTTCCTGCCGGCCGGGGAGTCGCGGAAACTCCTGACGTCGGGCCCTGTACCCGAGAGGTACCGGATCGGGGAGCCCGAATCGCCGGCGGAGGAGCAGGCTCTCGTACCGACGGAGATCACGCCGGCCGGAGCCGACGTCGTCATTCCGATCATCCACGGCACGACCGGCGAGGACGGCGTCCTCCAGGGATTTCTCGAGTTCCTCGGGATCCCCTACGTCGGCGCCGGCGTGGCCGGTTCCGCGATCGGCATGGACAAGGCCGTCTTCAAGTCGCTCCTGCGCGACGCCGGCCTCCCCACCACGAGGTTTCTCACCCTCTCCCTCCGGGAGAGGGGTGGGGTGAGGGGCGCTCTGCTGGAGCAACGCCCTCTTTTCCGCTTGCCCTTCTTCGTCAAGCCCGCCAACGGAGGCTCTTCCGTCGGAGTCACGAAGGTGAAGCGCTGGGAGGACCTCGAGGGCGCTCTGGACGTCGCCTTCCGCTACGACGACAAGGTCCTGGTCGAGGAGGGCGTGGACGCGCGGGAGCTGGAATGCTCCGTGCTCGGCAACGACGAGCCGCGCGCGTCGGCCGTCGGGGAGGTCGTGCCGGGGGGCGAGTTCTACGACTACGACGACAAGTATCGCGAGGACAGGGCGAAGCTCCTGATCCCGGCCCCCATTCCCCACGCGGTCGCCGAGGAGGTCCGCCGGCTCGCCGTCGAGGCCTTCCGGGTGGCGCAGATCTCCGGCATGGCTCGGGCGGACTTCTTCCTCGAGCGCGGCACGGACCGCGTGCTCATCAACGAGCTGAACACGCTCCCCGGCTTCACGGCCATCTCGATGTACCCCAAGCTCTGGGAAGCGAGCGGCCTTCCGATCGGAAAGCTCTTAGACGAGCTGATCCGCCTGGCCATCGAGCGCAAACAGAAGCGCGACCGCCTCTCCCACGAGCCCCCCGCCGAACTCAAATAGCCTTCTCCCTCTCGCTCCGGGAGAGGGTAGGGTAAGCGGCCCGGTGCTACAATCTGATTACGTCCTGTTCTGATCCGATTCGGCGGAAGGAGCCTTCCCATGCGTGCTTCTTCGCGTGCCTGCCGCTCGGTGGCTCTCGCTTCGCTTGCGGTTTCCCTCGCACTCGCGGGGCGGAGCGCCGCCGCAGCGACCAGGACCTGGAACGGCACCAGCAGCACCAACTGGAGCGACGGCGCCAACTGGACTCCCGCCGGCGCACCCCTCGCCGGCGATGATCTGGTCTTCCCGGGAGGAGCCAGCAACCTGTCCAACACCAACGACCTCGCGCCGGCAACGAGCTTCCCTTCGATCACCTTCAACGGCACCAGCGGCGGCTACAACCTGGGTGGCAACGCCATCCAGCTCGGGGCGGGAGGGATCACCGCGAATAACACGAGTGGCTTCAACGTCGTCACCTTCAACATCACTCTGACGGCCTCGCAGACCTTCAGCCTCCCGGCGGAGTTGGATCTGAACGGCAACCTCGATCTCGGCGCGAACGATCTCGTTGTGGGCGGATCGGGATCAACCTCATTTTTTCAGGGGGTTATCAGCGGCACAGGCTCTCTGACGAAAAACGGAACCGCGACGCTCGTCTATGCCGGCACTTCGCCCAACACGCTGACGGGGACGACCACCGTCAACGGCGGCACGCTCCGGCTGAACAAACCCTCGGGGGTCGTGGCGATCGGCGGCGCACTCGTGATCGGCGACGGACTCGGCAATGACATCGTCTCGCTCGCCAATGACCAGCAGATCGGGGATTTCGTCCCCGTCACGATCAACAGCTCCGGAACGCTCGATTTCGCGACCTTCGGCGCGATGAACGAGAGAATCGGCTCCCTCGCTGGATCGGGGAACGTGAACACGGGAACCGGCACCCTCTCTACGGGAGTGAACAACGCCTCGACGACGTTCAGCGGTGTCATCGGGGGAAACGGATTCGTGATCAAGGAAGGAACGGGAACGATGACATTGACGGGCGCCGATACTCACAATGGGACTACGAACGTTACCCTGGGGACCCTAATCATCAACGGGTCCGAAGTTCTGGTCAATGTCGTCGGCCCTTTGGCAAGACTCGGTGGAACGGGCACGATCTCCTTCCTGGGTGGTGTGGCGGGCACAGTCGCTCCCGGGGTCGCCGGTCCCGGGATCTTGAGCATCGGCGCCGACGCCCAGATCCTGGCCGGCATGACGCTGGCGGTGGAACTGAACGGTCCGGCGGTCGGAACTGGCTACGACCAGTTGAATGTCGTGGGAACCGTGACGCTCGGTGGAAACCTCGACGTTTCCCTCGGGTTCGTGCCGTTGCCGGGCTCGACGTTCACGATCGTCAACAATAGCGGGACCGACCCGGTCGTCGGGACCTTCGCCGGCTTGCCCGAGGGGGCCACCTTCACGGCCGGCTCGACAACGTTCCAAATCTCCTACGTCGGCGGGACCGGCAATGACGTCGTTCTGACGGCCCTTACGGGAGCGACTCCGACGCCGACTTCGACTCCGAGGCCGACACTGACGCCTACGACGACGTCGACGGCTTCCCCGACCCTCACGCCGACAGCGACCGCGCCTCCGGCACAGGTGCCGACGCTATCTATTTCGATGATGCTCCTGCTCGTCTTGGCGCTCGCGGGAGCCGCCGTGTTGCTGATGCGGCGGGCTTCGTAGGATCGCCTTCCCGCGTAAGGGGGGCTGGCGCGCGCTGCGAGGGGAATCAGTGCCGGCAGGGCATGGGGCAGAATGCCGCGCGCAAATCGCGTGGGCTTCGCGCGAGGTTTCAGGACATCGCAGGGCATTGTTCGCTACTTGAAGACGAGGTGGGCCACGGCGGATTCGAGGTTCCAGTAGATCAGCGCGTAAGCCGTAAGGTCGAAGGCGGTGTGCGCGATCATGAGAAGAAAGAGCCGGCCTGTCGCGGCGAAGAATGTTCCGTACACGAGGCCGACGATCGCGGCCTGTTCAGCGCCCGCGAGCCCCTGGACGGAGTAGTGGTCGAGCCCGAACCACACCGAGGTCACCAGCACGATGAAGGTCCTCGCGGCGACGCTCGACCCGAGGAGCTTGCCCAGGCGCTCGAAGGCCCAGCCCCGGAAAATGGTCTCCTCGGCAAAGCCCGCGTTGACCATCGCCCAGAGGGCGGCCGGCAGCAAAGCCCGGTTGCCCGTCAGGAAGTGGTAGGCGCGGTTGATCGGGTCCGCGCCGAGGAGGGGCATCACGATCGCCTTCATCAGGAACTTGAACGCGACACCGGACGCGACGCCGGCGGCGACCGTCAGGATCCAGCTCCTCGGCCTGATGTAGCCGATCTCGCGCCACGGCGTGCGCGACCGCCAGGCCCAGAGGAGCACCAGGAGAGCGCCGACGGGCACGACCACCATGTTGCCGAGAACGATGTTGCCCGTCAGGAGAATCGCCAGGATCGCGAGGAGGCCGAGGGGCCCGAACCCGCGCAGGGCCGCGGCGAACCGATCGTCGCGCGGGGGCGCGAGGTCCGCTTCAGTCGGCGGTTTCGGAACCTCCTCTGGTGCTGGCAAGGCGTCGTTCGTCACGCTCGAACCGTATTACGGAGCGCCCGAGAGGGGGTTTTGTCTGGCCCGCCTGCGTCGGGTCGTTTCGAGAGCGCGGCCTGCGCGGTGCCCGACTAAGGGACCGGGGTCGTGAGCGGCTTGCCTTTCTCGGCGACGAAGAAAGCCACGAGTTTCGCCGGGACGGTTCCCTTGTTGATCCCCTGGTGAATCTGGCCCGGGGCGACGTAGAAGTGGTCACCCGCCTTGACCGTCTCCGTCGGCTGGCCTTCTCTCTCGAGAACGAGGCTGCCTTCGAGCATCAAGGCGTACACCTCCGCGGGGTGCGTATGCCTCCCTTCGGCTCCGCCCGGCGGGATTTCGACCACAGCCATGACGGCTTCCCGCCCCGGAATCGTCATGTCCTGTTTGAGGAGCATGTTCCTCTTGACGGAAGGCGGCTGCTGGGCCGCGAGGGGCTGGATTCCCGAGAGAACGAGCACGGCGGCGGCAAAGAGTGCGGCAATCCTGGAGTTCCTGTTTTTCATGGTGACTCTCCCTGGCATCCGAAGATATCCGATCTCGAGCGAGCGCCCCGGCCCTGGCTTGGATCGCGACCCTCGTCCACTTCGTTTACGACCTTCCGGCTCATAGTGAAATCGCCTCAAGCGAATCGGGAACGCAATTCGTAGACTCTCATTGGTGGCGGCCCGGTGCTAGCACGCTGGCTCTCTCTGGCGGTCCTCGGTTCGATGGCTATCGCCGGCCAGGCCGCGGAGCGGCCCCCGCTCGCCCCCGGTGCACCTGGCCGAAACCGGTGGGAGAGCAGAGGACCCTCGCGGAGTTCGGTTACGAGGGTCATTCCCGATTTCTCGTCCGATGAGGTCGTTTACTGCGTCGCGCAGGGCCGCGTTTTCAGGACGTTGAACTCGGGCAGCCGGTGGTTTCCTCTCGACTTCGGGTCCGTGCTCATCGCCGGTGTCGCCGGTATCGCGATCGACCCATCGGATTCTGACGTTCTGCTTGCCGTCCCCTTGGGCGTCCCGAGCGTCGTTTTCAAGAGCACGGACGCGGGCTATACCTGGTCGCCTCGGAACCTGTCGGCGCCGGCGAGCACATCTTCGCCGGAGCCGGTCCTTTGGGACAAAGGCCGGCCGAATCGCGTCTTCTTCCTAACGTTCCAGGGGGTGATTCGCAGCCAGGATGCGGGCGAGACCTGGGACCTTCTCACACCCGGCGTACCGGGGGGATCTCTCACTGCTCTGGCTCTGGATTCGTCCTCCGGAGCCCTCTATGCGGCTAATCCGGCGGGCATCTTCAGACTCGACCTGGACGCCGCGGGTTGGACCCAGCTTTCGGGCCCTCTCCTGGGTCCGGTCGGAGAGCTCGATGTCGATCCGGCCCGACCCAACATTCTGTACGCGATAACGCGGGGTGGCTTTCCGAGGCTGTTCAGGAGCCTCGACGGGGGAAGGAGTTGGGAGGGGCCCGACCTCACGTTAGGCTCGCCCGGCGTCACCGTCTTGGCTGTCGATCCATTGCACCCAGACGTCCTCTATGGCGTTGGAGGCTTCGGAATCGTCCGAAGTGAAGACGGAGGATTCACCTGGATCGATTACAGCGCCGGGCTCAACGTTGCAGGCGCAGGATACGTCCAGACCATCGCCTTGGGCCCGACCGGGACGCTCTTCGCAGGATTGTCGGGCGGCGCGTTCCGGCGAGCGACCGGCGAGACCGCCTGGACTCCAATAGATGACGGTCTGCCCGGTTTGCCCATGGTGCGGATCGCAGCCGACGCATCGCCGCGAGGCCCTATCTATGCCGCTGCGGCGGCGTCGGTCTGGCTCTCTGAAGACGCGGGGTTGACGTGGGATCTCAGTCTACCGTTCGATTCTTACCAATCGAGCACTGCTTTGACAGCGGACGCGTCGACGCCGGGCACCGCATACTTGGGAGTCTATGGGTTGTGTTCTCCACCTCCCTACTCTGGCTGCGTTGGAGGGATTTTCAAGACGACGGACAGAGGCCAGCACTGGCAGGTGCTACAAACCCCAAACAAGCTCGGGGGAGTGCAAGCAGTCGCGGTCGACCCAACTCGGCCGGGGATACTATTTGCTGCCGGCTATTCGATCGCGAACGTCGGGTTCCGGAGCCTCGATGGTGGTGTCAGTTGGGACCCTCTCACGAACGGCTTCCCAACAGACGGCGTGTCGAGAATCCTGGTGGACCTTCGCGTGCCGGATTCGATCTATGTCGGGACGAGCCACGGTGTCGTGAAGAGTGCCGACGGAGGAGCATCGTGGTCGGCTACCGGCCTCGGCAACGCGTCCGTAACTTCGTTGGCCCAAGATGCTCGGGGCGGAATTCTGTACGCCGGCTCTGATGTCGGTCTCTTCTCCAGCGAAGACAGCGGGGCAAGCTGGACGCTCCGCGGGTTTCCTGGCGGCGTTCTCGGCCTCGCGATCGATCCCCGCTCCGGGGCCGTTTACGCTGCGACTGCGAACGCCGGGGTTCAGGGGAGCTCAGACGGCGGGCGGACGTGGTCTGCGCTGGCGTCCGGTCTTCAAGGCATGTCGGTGTCCGATCTCGCATTCTCGCCGGACGGCTCCGTCCTCTATGCGGCGACACAGGGTGGCGTCTACGTCTTCCGCTTTCGGGGGCTCCGCGTCATTCAGTCTCGTTGACCTTACGGTTAGTTAGCAGCATCTTCTTCCGGCCGCCTCGCATCGTCTTTCAGCAACCTGCTAGCGCCGGGGCTTCTAGTAGAGGCCGATGAGGTTGCCGGCGGGGTCCAGGACCGTCGCGTAGGCGTCGCCGCCTGCACCCAGCGAAGTCATCGGAGTTGAGACCCGGCCTCCGGCGGCCAGGACTCGTTCCAGCGCCTCAGGAATGCTGTCGACCATGACGTAGACCAGGACGCCGGGCTCAGTCGCCGGCCGGCGTCCCGCGACCCAGGAACCGCTGACCGCGCCGGTGGAGTCGTCGAACGCGCGCTGGCCATCGCCGCGGGTCCTGATGGTCCACCCGAAGACATCGGCGTAGAACCTGGCGGACGCCTCGATATCCGACGCGGGAATCTCGAGGTAGCAGATCTTTCCATGGGCCATCACGCGCCTCGCCCGCGTCGTTTTCTCATCGCGCGATTCTAGTCCGGACGCAGTCAACGCCTTACGGTCTTGCGGTACCCTCGGCGGCCGTGCCGGAGCTGCCCGACATCGTCGCCTATATCGCCGCACTCGAGCCGCGGGTGGTGGGACAGAGGCTCGAAGCCGTGCGGTTGGGGAGCCCCTTTCTGCTGCGGTCGGTCGAGCCGCCGCTCGGGGAGGCGGTGGGGAAGAAGGTGCTCGGCCTGCGCCGTCTCGGCAAGAGGATCGTCTTCGAGCTCGAGGGCGGCCTCTTCCTCGTCCTGCACTTGATGATCGCCGGAAGGCTGCACTGGAAGCCCCGGGGCGCGAAAGTCGGCGGCTGGACCTCTCTCGCCGCTTTCGATTTCTCCGGCGGGACGCTTCTTCTGACGGAGGCCGCGTCGAAGAAGCGGGCCTCGCTCCACCTCGTCCGCGGCGAAGGGAGCCTTCGGGAATTCGAGAGGGGAGGCGTCGAGCCTCTCGAAGCGGACCTGCCCGCGTTTCGGGAGGCGCTGATGCGCGAGAGCCACACGGTCAAGCGGGCGCTGACCGATCCGCGCCTCTTCTCGGGCATCGGCAACGCCTACTCCGACGAGATCCTCCATCGCGCGCGGATGTCGCCCGCGAAGCTGACGAAGAAGATGACCGAGGAGGAGATCGAGCGCCTCTACCGGGCGGCGCGCGAGACCCTCGAGAGCTGGAGCGGCAAATTCGTGGCCCAGGCCCGCAAGGCATTCCCCGAGAAAGTCACCGCGTTTCGCGAGGGAATGGCCGTCCACGGCCGCTACGGCAAGCCCTGTCCCGACTGCGGCTCGCCCGTGCAGCGGATCGTCTATGCCGAGAACGAGTCGAACTACTGCGCGACCTGCCAGACCGGGGGGAAGCTCCTCGCCGACCGCGCTCTCTCCAAGCTCCTGCGCGGCGACTGGCCTCGAACCCTCGAAGAGCTGGAGGAGAGGAAGGGAAGCGGCCGCGCCGGAATCCGGTCGTTCGATGTATAACCGGCCTCGTTGGAAGCTTCGATTCAAGATCGCCTGTCCAGGCACCGGCTGCTTGCCGGCGCTCCTCCCGACCAACTGGCCTGGCTCGCCGCCCGCGGCCGCCTGGTCCGATTGGAGGTGGGAACCGTGCTCACGCCGAAGACCGGCCCGGTGCCTGGTCTCTATATCGTCCTTTCCGGCCACCTTTCGATTCACATCGATCGGGGCGCCGGACCACAGAAAGTCATGGAATGGCGTGGGGGCGACGTGACGGGGCTCCTGCCGTACTCGCGCCTCGGGGCGCCGCCAGGCGACCTGAAGGCCGAAGAGCCGACCGACGTTCTGCTGGTCCCCCGCGAGGAGATGTCGGGGCTTATTCGCGACTGCTACGAGCTCACCTCGATTCTCGTGCATGTCATGGTCGATCGCGCCCGCCAATTCACGTCGAGCGACCTTCAAGAAGAGAAGATGTCCTCCCTTGGCAAGCTGGCGGCAGGGCTCGCGCACGAGTTGAACAACCCCGCGTCGGCAGTCGCGCGGAGCGCCCAGGGACTCAAGCTTCGATTGTCGGAGCTCGAAGCGGCGTCCCGCGCGCTCGGCGCCGCGCGATTGTCCGAACCTCAGCAGGCCGCTGTCCAGAGGGCGCAGGAGATCTGCCTTTCGGCGGCAGACGCCAGTTTTGCGCGCTCGGCGATCGAGCAGGCGGACCGCGAAGACGCCATCGCCGACTGGTTGACGCGTCACGGCGCCGATGCGGCCGCCGCGGAAGCTCTGGCGGACTCGCCAGTCACCCTTGATGCACTGGACCAGCTCGCGGGAGCGCTCGACGGCGAGGCGCTCTCCGCGGCGCTTTCCTGGCTCGTCGCCGGCTGCGCGACGTACCAGCTGACTTCGGAGATCGAGAGGGCCGCCTCTAGGATTTACAACCTCGTTACGGCGGTCAAGGGCTTCACGTACATGGACCAGGCGACCATGCCGAAGCCCGTGGATGTTGGCCGCGGGCTGGCCGACACGCTCGCGGTCCTGAACGCGAAAGCCCGCGCGAAATCCGTGGGAGTGAGCCTCGACGTGGAGGCCGATCTTCCGCGCATCCCGGGATTTGGCGGCGAGCTCAACCAGGTGTGGGCGAATCTGGTCGACAACGCGCTGGACGCCGCGAAGGGGCGCGTCGCCGTCTCGGCGGGCCGTCAGGGTCCTTCCATCGTCGTCCGCGTCGTCGACGATGGCCCGGGACTGCCCCCGGAGATCCGGGAGCGCATCTTCGATCCTTTCTTCACGACGAAGCCGGTCGGGCAGGGCACGGGCCTCGGGCTGGATATCGCGCGGCGCCTCGTCCAGCGGCACCACGGAGAGATCGAGGTCGATTCCCGCCCCGGGCACACGCAGTTCAGCGTGACGCTGCCAATCGACGCCGGAGGGGGCTGACGTGCTCAAACCGGTGATTCTGGCCGTCGATGACGACCCCGAGGTGCTCCGCGCTGTCGAGCGCGACCTGCGCCAGCACTATCGAAGCGACTACCGGATCCTGAAGGCCGCCTCCGGACTCGAGGCGCTGGAAGCCTCCCGGCAACTGAAGGAGCGCGGCGCTCCGATCGCCCTGTTCCTCGTGGACGAGCGGATGCCCGGGATGTCCGGCACGCAGATGCTGCGCGAGGCGCTCAAGATCCACCCGGACTCGCGTCGCGTTCTCCTGACGGCCTACGCCGACACCGAGGCCGCCATTTCCGGCATCAACGACGTCGGGCTCGACCACTACCTGATGAAGCCGTGGGATCCTCCCTCCGAGCGTCTCTATCCCGTCCTCGACGACCTGCTTTCGGATTGGAGGGCACGCTGGCGCCCGCCGTTCGAGGGCATCCGGGTCGCCGGTGCGCGCTCCTCGCCGAAGAGCTACGCGGTCAAGGAATACCTCTCGAACAACCAGGTCCCGTACCAGTGGATCGACGTGGACCAGGACCCGTCGGCGCGGGAGCTGATCCGGACGGCCGGCAATGCGGAGAGGCTGCCGGTCGTCTTCTTCCCCGACGGCAGCCGCCTCGTCTCCCCGTCCAACCGCGAGCTGGCCGAGAAGATCGGGCTCCAGACGCACGCCCGGCTGCCCTTCTACGACGTCGTGATCGTCGGAGCCGGGCCGGCGGGGCTGGCGGCGGCGGTCTACGGCGCCTCCGAGGGTCTGCGCACGCTGCTCATCGAGCAGAGCGCGCCCGGGGGCCAGGCGGGCACGAGCTCCCGCATCGAGAACTACCTGGGGTTCCCTTCGGGCATCTCGGGGGCGGACCTCGCCCGCCGCGCCGCCGCACAGGCCCGAAGGTTCGGCGCCGAAGTCCTCGCGCAGGAGACCGTCTCCGTGCGCCGCGAGGACCCGTACCGCATCGTCCGCCTCGCCGACGGCACCGACGTCTCCTGCTACGCGGTGATCCTGGCGACGGGCGTCTCGGTGCGGACGATGAACGCGCCTGGGATGCAGCCGCTTCTTGGCATCGGCATCTACTACGGCGCGGCGATGACCGAGGCCGCGACCTACCGCGGTCAGGACGTGTGCGTCGTGGGCGCGGGCAACTCGGCCGCCCAGGGCGCGCTCTTCTTCTCGCGCTACGCGCGGAAGGTGA
>JAWOLE010000135.1:0-15392 GCA_033853815.1 Thermoanaerobaculia bacterium | reverse complement strand
GATCCCCTTACCGACGCGCAATCCGCTGATTTCCGGACGGTTGGCGCCTTCGAGGAGCGCTGCAAGTCAAGTCTTCTTCACATCCTGTCGGAACCAGTGCCCCTAGCTCGGGTCGCGTAACTCGTTTGACTCCATCAATTGCGTCAGACCGCTCCATCCGGCACGCCTCTCGCCCTTGGGCTCCCCGAAACGAAAGGAGGTGCCGATGGAGAACGCCTGATCGCAGGGACCCGATGAGGACAAAGGCCACGGTTTTTCCGAAACGAAGAAACGAAGCATTTC
This sequence comes from Thermoanaerobaculia bacterium, assembly GCA_033853815.1. Taxonomy (GTDB): domain Bacteria; phylum Acidobacteriota; class Thermoanaerobaculia; order UBA5066; family Gp7-AA6; genus JAWOLE01. Next base: position 15,110 of record JAWOLE010000135.1, on the reverse strand, counting down.
TTGAAAGGAGCCCGATATGAACTTTCCGGCTTCCCGCCGCCTGGCACTGACGCTGGTTGCTGTCCTGTGCGCGGTGGGGCTCTCGGCGGCCGATCTACCGGAAGCCGCCGGCGGCAAGAAGATCAACATCAACCAGGCCTCGGCCGCGCAGCTTGCGAAGCTCCCGCGAATCGGCTCCAAGGTGGCCGAGCGCATCGTCGAGTACCGCCAGGCTCATGGGTCCTTTGCCCGAGTCGAAGACCTGATGGAGGTCAAAGGGGTCGGCGAAAAGCTCTTCACCACGTTGAAACCGTACCTGGCCCTCTCCGGCCCGACGACGCTCTCCGAGAAGGTCTCCTCCAAAGGCACCCGCGGCGGCCCCACCAAGAAGACAGCCCGCAACTCCGTCCCGGTGGGCAAGGGACGGTGATCACTCCGCCCGCCCGGAGCCGCACCTGCGGCTCCGGGCCCTTCCCCGACTTTCGGCGCGGGCGGTCGCTGCGCGACCGGCGCCGAGAGATTTCAGCTACGAGAGCCCGAGAGCCCATGACTTCGCGCGCCGCGACCGGGGCGGGCGCGACGAGGGCAGGCGCGGACTGGGGGTTTTCGGCGGCGGAGCTGGTCGCTGTGCTGGCGATCCTGACCGCGGCGACCGCCGTAGCCGCGCCGGGGGCGTTCCAGCTTCGCGCCGCTCTTGCCGTGCGTTCGGCGGCGGGGCAGGTCCGCACCGCTTTCTTCCAAGCCCGGATTCAGGCCATCGCCCGCGGGCGAAACGTGGGGATCAAGTTCCGCCGCAACGGCGACCGCTACGAGTGGACGCTCTACGTCGACGGCAACGGCAACGGCGTCCGGACGGCTGAAATCACGAGAGGGGTCGACCGGCCACTCGGCATCGCCATCCCGTGGGACCGCGACGATGCCCTGCCTGGAATCCTGAAGGGGTCGCCGGTTCCCGACCCCGGAAGCCCCGGCAGGAAGCTCGATCGCCTGGATGACCCGATTCGTTTCAACACGTCGGACATCTGTTCTTTCTCTCCGGTCGGAGAGTCCACGCCCGGCTCGATCTACCTCTGGGACGGCCACGACCGCATGGCCGTCGTCCGCGTCTTCGGGCGCGCCGGGAAGGTCCGCACGCTCTACTACAGGCGCGGAGATAAGGAGTGGAAGCAGTGAAGGAATCAGACGAGGGGATGAGCGCGGGCGAGGCCGTCCTCTCCCGGCCAGAGCAGGGCGTTGTCGAACCGGGTTCCCGCGGGGACCTTTCCCCCGGCCGCCAGGCACCCTCGGATCCGCGCGCCGGCGCCGATCTCGACGCCGTCCCAGACGGCGCTGTCGGTGATGCTGGCGCCGTGCCCCGCCGTCATCCTCCCGAGCACGCTGCGGGAAACCTCGAAGCCGCTGGAAGTCTCGCGCGAAAGGACGCGGCGCGCCGGATCGAACCGCCCGCCGGCCTGCGGGAAAGGTCCCCCGCGATCGAGCGCTTCGAGAGACGCGCCGAGGAAATCGCTCGGGCGGCCCAGGTCGGCAAATGGCCCGCGGTGCGCGAGCCATCCGATCTCCTCCCGCCCGCCGGCGAGCAGGGGGACCCACAGGTCCGCGACGAGCGAGGTCTCTCCCGCCGGAATGAGCGAGAGGACCCTCGGGGACATCACGCAGACGCCCGTGTAGAGAAGGGGCCTTGCGCCCCGCACGCCGATGGCCGTGATTCGGTCCCCTTCGGCTTGAAGCGGCGTGTACCGGTCGGGGTCCCGATTCTCGACGAGGAGGAGCGTCGCCGCCCGGCCCGCCGTCCGGTGCGTGTGGACGAGGGCGGGAATGTCGGGTGTGATTGCCGTGTCCGTATTGACGACGAGGAAGTCGTCCGGCGACAGCCAGTCTGCCGCGTTGCGCAGGGCGCCCGCTGTGCCCAGGATCCGAGGCTCCGGGAAGAAGCGCAGCTGGCCGAAGTCCGGCGCGCCATCGCCAAGCTCGCGTTCGATCTTTTCGCCAAGATGATGAAGATTGACGCCCGCTTCGAGGACGCCGTTCCGGGCAAGATGCGCCAGATGCTGACGGATCAACGCGACGTTTAGAAACGGGAAGAGAGGCTTCGGGATCGCCTCGGTCACCGGACGGAAACGCGTCCCGCGCCCCGCCGCCAGGAGAAAGGCCCTCATACCCCGAGCCGTTAATCGTCAAACGTAAAACGTAAAACGGAGCCGGTGCTGAGTTTTTGCCGTTCCACGATTTACGTTTGACGTTTTACGCTTCACGTTCCTGGAAGACCATATCCGGAGGGAGGGAGGCGTCGGCCTTGCGCCTGTCGGCGTAGAGGCGCGCGTAGGTGTAGGGGATCGCGCGGGAGAAGTCGAGCTCGAGCGCGGCGACAGCGCGGCGGATGGCTCGAGGGTCGCCCTCGATCTCGACGAACGTTCCGATCGGAGTCTCGTCGAGGGCGACGGCGCATTGCTCGAGCGTCCACTCCTCGCGTTTTTTCTCGTAGCGGAAAGTCCGGACGAATCCCAGGTCGAGGAGGATGGCCTCCACCTCCTGCGGGTCCGCGACTCTGGTCTCGCGTTCCTCCCGGATCTTGACGCCGGCGGAGAAATGAGCGGGCCCCTTGAGGGTCAGGAGCCCCTCGTCCCCTTCCCGGCGCAGGCGCAGCGCCCGGCCGGTGGCGGTCAGGCGGCCGCCGGGGTCGTCGAAGAGGTCGTTCGACTCGAAGTGGAGCGGAGTCCGGAGGACCGCTCCGAGGCCGCGAAGCCTCTCCCGCGCGGCGGCGAGGTCCTCGCAGGGAAGCTTGACCTCGACCTCGTCGTGGCGGCGGGAGGGGTCCGCCCGCGAAGTCACGGAAGGATCTTGCGGGCGATCTCCTGCGCGCGCTTTCCGTCCACCCGCCCGCGGTGCCGGCCCATCAGCTCCTTCATGAGCTGGCCGACGTCCCTGGCCGAGGAGAATCCCTTCTCCGCGATGATGGCGCGCACCGTCGCTTCCAGCTCCGCCTCCGGCATCGCCTGGGGCAGGTAGCCTTCGAGAATCCCGAGCTCCTCCTTCTCGGCGGCGGCCAGATCGGCCCGGCTTCCCTGTTCGTAGAGCGCGATCGCCTCTTTCCGCTGTTTGACGGCGCGGCGGATGACGGCCTCGGCTTCTTCCTGGGTCAGCTCGCGTCCGGCGTTGATGCGTTCGTTCTTCAAGGCCGACAGGAGAAGGCGCAGAGTCGCGACCCGCCGCTTCTCGCCGCTCTTCATCGCGGCCCGCAAGTCCCCTTCGATCCTGGGCTGCATGGGGGAAGAGGCTATCACCGAGGAGTCATGTAGCCTTTCGGGCGTGAAGCGATTTCTCGTGGGGACGGCCGGGCACATCGACCACGGCAAGACGGCCCTGGTCAAGGCGCTGACGGGCATCGACGCCGACCGGCTGCCGGAGGAGAAGAGGCGCGGCATCACGATCGACCTGGGCTTCGCCCACGCCGAATGGGACGAGGTGCGGGTCTCCTTCGTGGACGTGCCGGGGCACGAGCGTTTCGTCCGCAACATGCTGGCGGGCGCGGGAGGCATCGACGCCGTGCTGCTGGTTGTCGCCGCGGACGAGTCTGTCATGCCGCAGACGCGCGAGCACTTCGAGATCGTGCGCCTTCTCGGAATCCGGCGCGGCGTGGTCGCCGTCACCAAGATCGACCGGGTCGAACGGGAGCTGGTCGAGGTCACCACTTCCGACGTGCGGGATCTCGTTCGAGGTTCCTTTCTGGAGGGTGCCGCGATCGTTCCCGTCTCCTCCCGCACGGGAGAAGGCCTGCCCCGGTTGAAACAGGCTCTGCTCGCCCTGGCCTTCGCGGAAGACTCCTCCGGCCGGGAAGCGCGGGGGGCGCGCCTTCCGATCGACCGCGCCTTCTCCATCGCCGGCTTCGGGCCGGTCGTGACGGGGAGCCTGGTGACCGGAACCATTTCCCGGGACCAGAAGCTCGAACTTCTCCCCGCCGGCCGGCCCGTCCGGGTGCGGCGCCTGGAAGTGCACGGCCGCGAAGTGGAGGAAGCCCGGGCCGGCGAGCGGGTCAGCGCGAACCTTGCCGGCGTCGAGCTTTCGGACCTCAGGCGGGGCGTCGTTCTCGCGGCGCCGGGAGCCTTCGCGACGAGCGCGCTCTTGACGGCGAGGCTGGAGCTGCTCCCGGGCGCCCCGCAGGTCAAGAGCGGCGACCGCCTCTCCTTTCACCACTACTCTTCCGAGGCGCGCGCCGCGATTCGCGTCCTGGACGGGCGCCTGCTGCGCGGCGGGGAGACAGGAAGGGTCCAGCTGCGCCTCTCGCAGCGGGTGGCCGCGGCCCCCGGCGACCGCTTCGTGGTGCGGCGGCTCTCTCCCGTCGAGACGATCGGCGGCGGAATCGTTCTGGATCCCCTCTGGCCTCCCGTCCGCCGGGCGACGGTCGAGGCGCTCGCCGAGTTGGGCAGGCTCGACGAGGGTCTCGGCGAGAGGCTTCTCGCCTGGGTGGAACAGTCACGGGAAGGCGGCGCGGGCGAGGAGTCGCTCGCCGCGCGAGCCGGCGTCAGCCGCGAAGAGGTCCGCGCCGCGATGGCCGGCCCGATCGAGGGCGGGCGGGCTCACGCGCTGCGCCGCTCGCCGGAGCGCTATATCGGGGAAGATTCGCTCTCGCGGCTGGCGGAGCGGGCGCGCGGGGAGATCGAGAAAGGGCTCTCGGAGACATCGGGCTCGGTCGGCCTCCCGAGGAGGACGCTGCTCGCGCGGATGCTCCCGTCAGCCGATCCGCGCTGGGCCGAAGCCGTAGAGAAAGCCCTCGTGTCGCGAGGCGCCTACATCGTCGCGGGAGAGGAGGCGAGGCTGCCCGGCCGGGAAGACCTCGCGGGAGTCGAGCGCGAGCTCTCCGAAAGGGTCGCGGAAGCCTTCCGGCGCCGGGGGCTGGATCCGCCTTCGCTTTCCGACGTCGCGCAGGAAGTCGGCCACAAGCAGAAGGTCGTCGAAGGGCTCGCCGCGTACCTCGTGAAACGGGGCGCGCTGCTGCGCCTTCCCGGGGGATGGCTCGTGGCGCGGGAAGCCGTCGAGGACGTGATCGCGCGGCTGCGCGCCTCCGGCAAGCAGTCCCTGGACGTCGGCGAGTTCAAGGAGATGTTCGGCCTGACGCGCCGCCTCGCCATTCCGCTCCTGGAGTACCTCGACGGCGCCAAGGTGACGCGCCGGATCGGCGACAAGAGGCAGATCGTTCGGAGAGCTGATAGCTGATAGCTGACAGCTGAGAGCTACGTGAGCGACTTGTGGAGGGTGTTGATCTGCTTGATTTCGATCGAATAGCTCACCTGGCCCGACACGGAGAGCTCGTTCCAGGAATCGACGGCCTGACCCTTCACGCGAGCCGGGCTGACGGTCCAGGTTGAGATCGTGCGTCGCATGTAGGGGATGAGAACCGGGTCGCTCACCTGGATCGGGATCGACTTCTCGATGCGGCCGGCGGCGCTGACCCTGACCCAGAAGCGACAGGAGAAGGGCCCCTTGTAGGAATCGGCGCCCCACTTCGTCCTCTTCGGGTTGGGCGTCGTGTCCACGGAATCGACCGGCACGGTGCCATCGGCGGGAGGGGCGCTCTTGAAGGTCTCGTACCAGCGGGCGTCGTCTCCCCACTGGAAGGGAACCGCCAGGGCCGTCGTGCGCGTGACCGGAGTCAGCGTCGCCTGTTCCTCCCTGGGATGGACCTCGACCTGGAGATCCAGGCGGAGGCTCGCCCACGTCTCCACGGGCTGGCCCGCCTTGACGGCGGGGTCGAAGGCCCAGCGCTGTTCGAAGGAGCGCTTCTCCTCGGCCGCGAGCGACGGGATCGGATCGCGCACGATTTTGGCGGCGAGCACCTTGCCCGTCGCGTCCACGCGCACCGAGGCGAAGAGCGACGCGGGGACGGTGGTTTCCGCGAACGGGGGCTTGGGCGCAAGCGCGGCGGGCTCGTCGACGGCGAGGCCGAACGGGTTGTCCGCCGGAAGGCGCGAGATGGACATGACCGGCGTATCCCCCAGGCGCATCGGAGGAGCGCTCATCGGCACCGGCGTCGCGGTCGGAAGGGGCGTCGGCCGCGGCGTCGGAGTCGAGGTCGGCTCCGCCGCGGCCGCAGGAGCCGGGACTGCGGCGGCGGGAGTCGGAGTCGGCGTCTCCGGAGCGATCGCGGGCGTCGGCGTCTCCGCCGGGGCCTGAGCGGGGGTCGGCGCTGTCTGCGCGGAGGCGAGCGCCGCCGTGAGCATTCCGGCCAGCGCCAGCGTCCGTAAGGACCCTGACGGTTGTCTCATGGTTTCCTAGCGAAGTATAGCGTGCGCCGCGGCGTCATTTGGCGGACAGCCAGTCTCCGCCGGATCCGACGTGAACGGCCAGGCGAACGCGCAGCTGCGCGGCTCCTTCCATGATCTCTCGGACGAGCGCCTGGACGGCCTCGACTTCCCCCTCGGGAGCTTCCAGGACGAGCTCGTCGTGGACCTGCAGCAGGAGCTTGGCCGCATAGCCCTTCTCGGAGAGGGCCCGGTCCAGGCGCACCATCGCGATCTTGATGATGTCGGCGGCCGATCCCTGGAAGGGGGCGTTTAAGGCCATGCGCTCGGCGTTGCCGCGGACGTTCGGATTGGAGGCGGCGATCTCCGGGATCGGGCGCACGCGGCCGAAGACCGTCGTGACCGCGCGCGTCCGCCGCGCCTCCTCGAGGACTCCGTCGAGGCAGGCCCGCACCTTCGGGAACTGGGCGAAGTAGGAGTCGATGTAGCTTCTGGCCTCCGCCGTCGAGACGCCGAGCTCCTTGCCCAGCGTGAAGGCCGCCATGCCGTAGAGGAGCGCGAAGTTGATGCGCTTGGCGGCGTTTCGCATCTCGTGGGAGACGAGGTCCGGCGAGACGCCGAAGATCCGGGAGGCGGTCGCGCGGTGGATGTCCTCGTCCTGCTCGAAGGTCGAGATGAGCGCCTCGTCGCCGGAGAGGTGCGCCAGGATGCGCAGCTCGATCTGCGAGTAGTCGGCCGCGACGAGCTTTCTTCCCGGCGGGGCGATGAACGCGCGGCGGATCTCGCGGCCCGCGGCCGTCCGGATCGGGATGTTCTGCAGGTTCGGATCGGAGGAGGACAGCCGTCCGGTCGCCGCGACGGTCTGACGGAATGAAGTGTGGACCCGCCCCCGCGCGTCGGCCAGGGCCGGCAGCGCGTCCACGTAGGTGCCCTTCAACTTCGCGATCTCGCGGTACTCCAGAGTCAGGCGGGGAACCGGGTACCCCTTCTCCGCGAGGTCGGTCAGGACCTCGACGCCGGTCGAGGAGGATTTCGTCTTGGCCGTCTTCCGGCCCACCGGATAGCCGAGCTTCTCGAACAGGATCTGGCCGAGCTTGACGGGGGAGTTGATGTTGAACTCCTCGCCGGCTTCCTCCCAGATCCGCCGCTCGAGCGCCCGCAGGTCCTTCTCCATCCGGACCGACATCTCCTTCAGGAGCGCAACGTCGATCGCCACGCCCTGGATTTCCATGCGGGCCAGGACGGGCGTCAGGGGCCGCTCGATCTCCCGGTAGATCTTCTCCAGGGCCGGATGTTTCGAGAGCTCGGGCTTCAACTTCGCGGCGAGCTCCCGCGTGACGCCGGCGCGCTCGGCCAGCCAGCGGTCGGCGGTCTCGATCGCGTATCCCTCGGGAAGCGCGCAGGAGACGACTCCCGCTTCCTTGTCCGGTGTCACCCGCTGGCCCAGGCGCTGGAAGGTCATGGTCTCGAACTCGGAGCTCCCGACCCCGGGAGAGAGAACGTACTGGGCAAGACAGACGTCGAAGACGTCGCCCTGCACGGCGCGGCCGGCTCGAGCCACGAGCGTGTCCACGGGCTTGGCGTCGGCGAGCCAGATCTCGCGGCCCGGCCGGTCCAGAGCGCTCCAGCGTTCGACGGCTTCGGCGGCGGGCACTTCCGCGATCTCGACCCGCCCTCCGTCGGCCACGGCCAGCAGAACGCGGTCCTTCGCCGTCAGGAGCGCCGCGCCGAAAGGCGCGCCGGGGGCGATCGTGAAGGGCGCTCCCGGCTCGAGCCGCGCGAAATCGATCTCGGGCGCGGCCGCGCCTTCAGATCCGATCTCCTCGGCGAGGGAGTGGAATTCCAGCTCGACGAAGAGGTCCCGCAGCTTCTTCAGGTCGGGCTCGGAGCGCTCGAGCGCCGCCGGCTCGAAGGGGATCGGCAGGTCCGTCGGGATCTCGACCAGCGTGCGCGAGAGGACCGCGGCCTCCTTGTGCTGGCGCAGGTTCTCCCCGACCTTCCCCTTGATCTCGTCCGCTTTCGCGAGAAGGGTCGGAAGGTCGCCGTAGGCCGAGATCCACTTCTTGGCGGTCACCTGGCCGACTCCCGGCACGCCGGGAACGTTGTCCACGCTGTCCCCCATGAGCGCCAGGACGTCGGCGACCTGGCGCGGGGCGACCCCGAAGAACTCATGCACGCCGGCCTCGTCCAGGAACCTCTCGCGCCCGGTATGGAAAACCCGGATGCCGGGGGAGACGAGCTGCAGCATGTCCTTGTCGGCGGTCACGATGACGACGTCGAACCCCTGCGCGGCGGCCTTCTTGGCCAGCGTGCCGATCACGTCGTCGGCCTCGTAGCCCGGCAGCTCCAGGACCGGGATTCGGTAGGCCTCCAGCGCCCGGCGGACCTCCGGAAGCTGCGAGGCCAGGTCCGATGCCATGGGGGGCCGGTTGGCCTTGTACTCCGCGTAAGCGTCGTGGCGGATCGTCCGTTCCGGGCCGTCCCAGGCGACCGCGACGTACTCGGGAGAATGCTCGCGCAGGAGCTTGCGCAGCATCGTGACGAAGCCGTAGATCGCGTTGGTCGGCTTGCCCGAGGAGGTCGAGAGGCGCTGGATCGCGTGGTAGGCCCGGTGGATGTTGGACATCGCGTCCACCAGGTAGAGCTTTCGCGAGGCCTTCGACATGAGGACTCGGATTCTAGGCCCTGGTTTGAAAACTCTCGGCCGCCGTTCGCGAAGCGAATGCCTACGGCCGAAAGTCCGGAAAAACGAAACGCGCGACCCGTTGCCGGAGTCGCGCGATCAATAAAAACAAGATAGCAAACGGGCACGGACCTGTCAACGAAAAAAGAAATCGCGCGCGGCTCTGACGCAAGTCGCTCCAGGGACTCGGGATAAGCGACGCGGCCGGGGTTAGAAATTCCTGCGGACGCGCTCGAGGACCTGCGACCGCAGCCTTTCCACGCCGCTCTGGAGCCGGACGGCCTCCGCCCGCATCTCGTTGACGAAGGCCGCGTCCGAGAGGCCGGGCAGATTGATCGCCACGTTCAGGAGGGCGGCCTGGACAGCGGCTTCGAGAAGGAGCGCGGCGGCGCCGGCGTCGGAGGCGGCATTGGGGTTGCCCTTCTCCGCGAGCTCCGGCAGTCGCTCGAGGAGCCGTCCGGCAGCCCGCGCCGTGCGCATCGGGACTTCCGCGGCGCGCCGGTTCGCCAGAGAGATCTGCTCCTCGCGGTGACTCTTCTGCTCCTCCGTGTCCTTCGGGAGCCGGCGGGCCGAGACGACGCCGTCGTAGGCCTGCGCGTCCTCGGAGGCGAGGCCGAGGAGCTCTTGGCGCGCCGCCGCCGCCGCCTGCGCGATCGGCCGCATCGCCTCGTGGGCGGAGGCGTACTTCTCGCGCGCCAGCGTCAGCGCCGTGACCATCTCGGCGAGCGCCGCCCCCATGGCGCCCGCGACCGCGGCCGCCGTGCCCCCGCCCGGGGTCGGGGCGGACGAGGCCAGGTCGTCCAGGAATTTCCGGACCGGGAGGTCCGCGAAGTCCGTCATGGCGCGCGCTCGAACGCGACGCGCCCTTCGCAGACGACCGCGGCGACGAGGTTCACGCCCCAATGGTAGATGAGATGACGGTCGTCGGGGGCGTCGAGGAGGACGAAATCCGCCCTCTTGCCGGCCTCGAGCGATCCGATTTCCCGGGCCAGGCGAAGCGAAGCGGCGGCGTTCAAGGTCATTGCGGTCAGCGTCTCCTCGACCGTCAGGCCGGAATCGAGGCACGCGTGCACTGCGACCGCCGCGAGGGACTCCGTGTTGCAGGTGCCCGGGTTCGCGTCGGTCGCGACGGCGACCGGCACTCCGGCTTCGATCATCGCCCGGGCCGGCGCGGGCCTCGAATGCATCCACCAGGCGGTGCCGGGAAGCAGGACGGCGACCGTTCCGGCGGCGGCGAGAGCCTCGATTTCCTCGGAACCGGCGTGGAGCAGGTGATCGGCCGAATCGGCGCGGAGTTCCGCGGCGAGCCGCGCTCCCCCCGAGCGCGCGAGCTCGTCGGCGTGAATCCGCAGGCCGAGGCCCGCCGTCCGGGCGGCCTGGAGGATCCGGCGCGACTCCTCGACGGTGAAGACCCCTTCCTCGCAGAAGACGTCGCAGAATCGCGCGAGGTTCTCGCGCGCGCACCTCGGGACGAGCTCCTCGGCGACGATCCGGACCCATTCCTCGCGCCGGCTTCGAAACTCCGCCGGCACCTCGTGCGCGGCAAGCAGCGTCGGGACGACGCGCGGCGGCCCGGACGCCGCCGCCGAGAGCAGTCGAAGCGACCGGACCTCCTGCTCGGCTGTCAGGCCGTAGCCCGACTTCGCCTCGACCGTCGTCGAGCCGCAGGCGAGCATTCGATCCAGGCGGCCGCGCAGCCGGGCCGAGAGCTCTTCATCGCTCGCGGCCCGGGTCGCGGTGACCGTCGCCAGGATGCCTCCTCCGCGCGCGGCGATGGCAGAGTAGCTTTCCCCGGCCAGCCTGCGGGCGATCTCCTCGCCGCGATCTCCCGCCCAGACGGGATGAGTGTGGGCGTCCACGAATCCCGGCAGGACGGTCCGTCCGGTCGCGTCGAGGCGGACCCGGGCCGGACGGCCGGAGTACCGACGCCTGTAGTCCGCCTCGCTCCCGACGAAGACGATGCGTCCTTCCTCGGCGCGAAGCGCGGCTCCGGAAATCCGGAGAATCTCGCCCTGCGCGCGCCCCCTCTTCGCCGCGGTTCCGAGGGGCGTCGCCAGGCACGCCGCGTTGCGGACCTCGAGAGAGTCGTGAGTTGTGAGTTGTGAAGTGTGAGTCGGGGTCACCGGAATTCGGTCATTCACGATTCACAATTCACTATTGCCCTGTCTCCCCCTTCTCCGTCTTTCGCGTCAGGTAGGACAGCGGCCGGTCCTTTTCGTCCTCGAGACGGTCGAGCTCCAGCACGTGCTGGACCAACTCGATCAACTTCTCGATCTGCATTCGGAAGTTGGTCCGATGGATCTTCAAGTCCTCGATCGCCTTCTCGATCTCGGCCGAGCGCTGGAGGGCGTGGTGGGTCAGTCGCTCGCTCGAGTCCTCGGCCTGCTGAACGATGAGCTCCGCCTCCTTGCGGGCCGCACCCCGGATGTCATCGGAGGCGCGCTGCGCGGAGAGCAGCGTGTCGCGCAGCGTCTGTTCGCGCTCCCGGTGCTGCCCGTTTTCCGCCTCGATGACCCGCAGCCGGCTTTGCAGCTCGGCTTTCTCCCGCGTCAGGTCCTCGATCTCCTCGCTGACGAGCGCCAGATAGGACTCCACTTCCACCGGGTCGATTCCCCTCCACTTGCGGGAGAACCGGTGGTTCTGAACATCGAGCGGCGTGATCTTGGACATGGAGAGGCCTCCTCAGGAAGATTGACCGATTTGCCGATTGACGATTGTTCGATTGGGTACCGCTAAATTATAGACAATCTTTCAATCTTCGATCCTTCAATCTTCAATCGTTAGAGGATTCCGGCCGGACGCAGAAAGAGTCGGGCGAGGAAGGTCCGGATGAAGATGATCACCAGAATGACGAGGATCGGAGAAAAATCGATGCCGCCCGTGCGGCCGGGGGGCAGCAGGCGGCGGAAGGGGCGCAGGATCGGCTCGGTCGAGCGGTAGAGGAACTGCACGATCGGGTTGCGAGGGTCCGGGTTCACCCAGGAGATGACGGCCGCGATGATGACGAGCCACTGGATGACGGAGAGGATCGCGAAGAGCACGTCGAGCACGGCTGCGGTGAAGGCGCCGCCGACGTTCATGCGGTCCTTTCTCCGAAGAGGGCGGTCCCGATGCGGACCTCAGTCGAGCCTTCCTCGACCGCGACCTCGAAGTCGTGGGTCATCCCCATCGAGAGCTCGGGAAACGGCCGTCCGAACCGGTCGGCCAGCCGGTCGCGGATCTCGCTCAACTGCCGGAAGTAGGGGCGCGCCTCCTGCGGGTCCCGCGTGAACGGAGGCACGGCCATGATTCCGCGGACATCGAGGTGAGGGCAGGCGAGCGCCTTCGCGGCCAGGGCCTCGGCCTCTTCCGGCGGGGACCCGGTTTTAGTCTCTTCGGCCCCGAGGTTGAACTCGAGAAGAACCGGAAGGGTCCTCTGTTCTCCCGCGAGCAGACCTTCCAGACGCGCGGCCAGCCGCTCCCGATCCAGGGTTTCGATCACGTGAAAATATTGTAGCGCGAGCTTCGCCTTGTTGGTCTGGAGGGGGCCGATCAGGCGCCACTCGAGCCGAGGGAACTCCTGCGACAGCTCCCGGATCTTGGCCGCTCCCTCCGCGACGCGGTTCTCCCCGAAGAGGGCGATGCCGGAGCGCGCCGCGTTCCGCACGGTCTCCGCGGAGTGGGTCTTGGTCACGGCGAGCAGGGAGACCTCCGCCGGGTCGCGCCCGGCCCGCTCGGCCGCCCGGGCGATGCGCCGGAGCACCTCGTCCCGCCGGTCGGCGATCTCGGCGGCGGAGAGCCCGGTCACGAGGTCTCCACGCGCTCGCTCTTGTCCGCGCCGAGGTTGGCCAGGCGGTCGGCCTCCCGGTTCTGCTCCCGGCGCACGTGCCGAATCGAGAAACGGCGGAAGCTCTTCGCCCGGCGCAGGGCGTCGGAGACGAGGGGAACGAGATGCCGGGCCCTGACCTTGAAGAGGCCGTTCAACTGCTGGACCAGAAGGAGGCTGTCGGAGAGGATCTCGACGGTGTCGGCGCCCAGCTCTTCGGCGCGGTGGAGCGCGATCAGGAGCGCCTGGTACTCGGCGACGTTGTTCGTCGTCTTTCCGAGAGACGCGAACAGCTCTTCGGCCGGCCGATCCCCGTCCGCTTCGATGTAGACGCCCGCGCCCGCCGGCCCCGGATTTCCCCGAGCCGCCCCGTCGATGTGAGCGCGCACCCTCACGGGTTGTGCGGATCGTAGAAGAGGATCCGGCGGCAGCTGTCGCAGTAGACGATCTCGTTGCCCGCCTTGAGAGATTGCATGGCGGCCGGACGGACCTTTACGTGGCACGCGGAGCAGGAGCTATTGACGACGCGTACGACGGCCAGGCCTCCCTTCTTCTCGAGAAGGCGGCGGAACTCCGCCAGCTCCCGCGGCCGGATCCGGTTCTCCAGATCGGAGATCTCCGCCTGGGCGTTCTTGAGCTCCTCGTTGATCGACCGCTGCGTGGCCCGCCAGTCCTTCATCTTCTCCTCGTGCTCCTGGGTCTCGCGCGGCAGGTTTTCCTCCCTCTTCTTCAGGTCCTCGCGCGAGGTCTCCAGCTCCTCCTCCAGGGTGAGCACGCGGTCCTCGATGACACGGATCTGCTTCTCGACGACGTCCATCTCGTTCAGCACCGCGCTGTATTCGCGGCTCGATTGCACGTTGCGCAGCTGCGCCTGGTACTTCTTCTGCTTCTCCTGCAGGTCGGCGAGCTCCGCCGAGGCGCGCCGGTGCTCCACCTCCGCCTCCTGGAGCCGCTGTTTCAGCTTCTGGACCGCGTCGAGCTTCTCGCGGAAGGCGGCGTCCACTTCGGTCAGCTCCGCCGGGACCGTATCGCGCTCCCGCTCGCGGGTCTGGACGAACCGAAGGCGCTCCTGGAGGCGGTAAAGCTCGTCCAGGAGGCCGCTCACCTCAGCAGCCTCCGGAAGTTTCGCCGGGCGTCCGGCTCCGGAACTGTCGGTTGCCGGAGGGCAAGCGATCGCCCGATGCGGTTCGAATCAAAAAGGGTGTCCCGGCCGAAGGACACCCTTCCGGAAGGTTCGAGGGACCCCACGGCCCCTCGCCAGGACCACCGACGCGGATCTCTCCGCTTCTACCGGCTCCTCGTCGGTCTCGACTCTGTCCCCTCAATCTCCCGGCACCCCTAAGCGTCAATGCCGACCTGCCCCGTCCAGCGCCCGGGCCCTGCGCCCCACTCCGTGGTGGGTCCACTCGGATTCGAACCGAGGTCTGACCGGTTATGAGCCGGTGGCTCTGGACCGCTGAGCTATGGACCCCGGTGACCGTCCGACCGCCCAATATATCCCAAACGCCCGAAGGGCGCCGCAGGCGCCCTTCGGATTCCAGATTCGAGGTTCCAAGTCTCCAGCGTGCCCCCTGGAATCTGGATTCTGGAACCTGGAATCCAGGAGTTAGCGGATCGTCTCGAGGAAGGGCTTCAGCTTCTTGGCCCGCGAGGGGTGGCGGAGCTTGCGCAGCGCCTTCGATTCGATCTGACGGATTCTCTCGCGCGTCACGTTGAAGGAGCGCCCGACTTCCTCGAGGGTGTGCTCCGAGCCGTCCCCGACGCCGAAGCGCATCTTCAAGACCTGTTCCTCCCGCGGCGTCAGGGATTTCAGGACACGGCGCGTCTGGTCCTGGAGGTTCGACACGAGGACGGACTCGATGGGCGACAGGACGCCCCGGTCCTCGATGAAGTCCCCCAGGTGGGAATCCTCTTCCTCGCCGATGGGCGTCTCGAGCGAGATCGGCTCCTGCGCGATCTTCATGATCTTGCGCACCTTCGAGACCGGCATGTCCATGCGCTTGGCGATCTCTTCGGCGTTGGGCTCGCGCCCGAGCTCCTGCACGAGCGAGCGCGAGGTGCGCGTCAGCTTGTTGATCGTCTCGATCATGTGCACGGGGATGCGGATCGTGCGGGCCTGGTCGGCGATCGCGCGCGTGATCGCCTGGCGGATCCACCAGGTCGCGTAGGTGGAGAACTTGTATCCCCGGCGATGCTCGAACTTCTCGACGGCCTTCATCAGGCCGATGTTCCCCTCCTGGATGAGGTCGAGGAACTGGAGGCCGCGGTTGGTGTACTTCTTGGCGATCGAGACGACCAGGCGCAGGTTCGCGACGATCAGCTCGTGCTTGGCCTGGTCGGCTTCCTCTTCCCCTTCGCGGACCATCCGCAGGGTCTTCTTGACGTCCTCGTGCGTGACGCCGAACTT
>JAWOLE010000134.1:0-3825 GCA_033853815.1 Thermoanaerobaculia bacterium | reverse complement strand
TCGGGCGCCCGGAACACGATCTGCCTCTCGACCCAGGTCGGCTGCAAGTTCGGATGCGCGTTCTGCGCCAGCGGCATGCACGGCTTCAAGCGGAACCTCGCGCCGTCGGAGATCGTGGGGCAGATCTTCGCCGTGGAGGAGGCCTTCGGCGTCGAGATCACGAATTACGTCTTCATGGGCATGGGCGAGCCGCTCGACAACTTCGACAACCTGGCCACGGCGCTGCGGATCATGAACGCGCCGGAGGGGATGGGGGTCGCGGCGCGGCGCATGACGATCTCGACGGCCGGGTTCGTGCCGGGCATCGCCAGACTCGCCGCCCTCGACCTCCAGGTCAACCTCTCGGTCTCGCTCCACGCGTCGACCGACGCCCTGCGCGACAAGCTCATGCCGATCAACCGGCGCTGGCCGCTCGAAAAGCTCGTCGCGGCCTGCGAGGAGTACATCCGCGGCGGCGGACGCATGCTCACGCTCGAATACATCGTCATCAAGGGCGTCAATGACGGGCCCAACGACGCCGACGGATTGGCGGCGATCGCCCGGCGGCTGCGGGCCAAGGTCAATCTCATCGCCTACAGTCCGGTTTGCGGGCCGGGCTACGAGACCCCGGACGCCGCCGGTGTCGCGCGGTTCAAGCGCCGGCTCGAGGAGCGCCGTGTCAACGCAACCGTGCGGCAGTCCAAGGGCAAGGAGGTCTTCGCCGCCTGCGGCCAGCTCGCCGGCCGCCTCAAGTAAGAGAAATTGAGGGACACAATACCCATTTACCCTATTTCCTATCTTGCCTGTCTCGCGTCTTCGCCGCTTTTTTTCTGCCTGGTTTCCTTGGAAGCAAGGCCCGGCTTGTCAAGCGCTCCAAGGTTTCGATAAATTTTTTGTCTCCCAGCGGCCGGCCGGTGCGCTCGTGTTTCCTTATTTCCTCGAGGTCCTCCTCCGAATCTCCCTCCGCCAGATAGGCCGACCAGTCCTTGATCACCTTCTGAAGAGGACAGGGTGAAAGGAGGGAATCCGGACTGCCTGAAACGTGGGCCCTGGCGCTTGACCATGGATAGTCTTCGGCCCGCTTGACGATCCTCGCTCTTACGGGATTGCGCTCGACATATCTCATGCCTTTATACAGTCGCGCCTCATCGAGAGGAAAAGACCAGAATCGCCCCTGCCATAGATAGCCTTTCCATCCCTCGCGAATATTGATCGCATGCGTATAGTCTCTATGCGTAGAGCCGATCGCACTTGCCAGGCTTTCCTTCTTCGCGGGTACGGAAATTTGGTGAACGTGATTTCCCATGAGGCAATAGCCCCAAATATCCAGTCTGTGTTTCTTGGCGTAGCGCGCGAGCAGCTTAAGATAAAGCCGATAATCGTCATCAGAAAAGAAAGTCGTCTGGCGCCGATTCCCGCGTTGCGTAATATGATGCGCCACACCGGGGATGACGACCCTTGCGATCCGGGGCATTGGCTTGGGCTCCCTCAGGGATCTTGTCTTGCGCTATTAAGAACGTGCCTGCGGAGTAGTTTTCTCGCCAGGCGCGGAAAATACGGTAAATGGGTATTGTGTCCCTCTATTTTCCGCCTGCGGCCAGCTCGCCGGCCGCCTCAACTAGGACGTTTTTTCGCGAGGACGGCGAGGGTCTCGATGTGCGG
This sequence comes from Thermoanaerobaculia bacterium, assembly GCA_033853815.1. Lineage (GTDB taxonomy): Bacteria > Acidobacteriota > Thermoanaerobaculia > UBA5066 > Gp7-AA6 > JAWOLE01. The sequence goes on along the minus strand of JAWOLE010000134.1, from coordinate 2,184 downwards.
CGTGTGGGGGAAGAAGTCGTAGATCCGAAGGTCCGCGATCTCGTAGGCGGGCGCCAGGAGCTTGAGGTCGCGGGCCAGCGTCGTCGGGTTGCAGGAGAGGTAGGCCAAGCGCGGCACCGGGTCGGCCGCGAGCGCCTTGAGCATCCCGGGGTCAACCCCCTTGCGCGGCGGATCGAGGATGATGGCGCCCACCTCCCGCTCGAGGATCTCCGGCAGCCACGCCTCGCTCGTCCCCTCGCACACCGCGAAATTCCCGGCGCGGTTGAGCTGGAGATTCTTCTTCAGGTAGCGGATGTTCTCGGGGTCAGACTCGACGCCGAAGACCTCGCGCACGCGCCGGGCCAGGAAGATGCCGAACGTCCCGAGCCCGCAGTAGAGGTCGGCGATCGAGGCGTCGTCGAATCCGTCCAGGGCCGCCGCGAGGTCGTCGAAAACGCGCTCGAGGATCGGCACGTTGACCTGAAAGAACGAGCGCGGCCCGATCCTGTAATAGACGCCGCGCACCACCTCGTCGAGGCGGGGAGCGCCGCCCAGGCTTTCCTCGCGCACCTCCCGGCCCTCCCGCACCAGGCCGACGATCCCGGTAACCGGATGGCGGAGGTGGAGGTCCGCGAGCTTGCCGGCCATTTCCTCGAGCCGCGCCGCCGTCTCGAGGTGGAAGACGACGAGCGCTTTCCCGCGCGAGCGGCTGTCCCGAATCTCGACCTCGGAGACGGCCAACCAATCCTCAGTATCGATGAACGCCCTGAGCTCCGCGATGAGGACGTTGATCCGGTCGGGGACCAGGAAGCACGCGTCCACCGGCACGAAGGCGGCCCGCTCACCCGGCTCGTGATAGGCGAAGGACACGCGCCCGGCGCCTCCGCCGCCGTCCCGCACGACGCGCAGCCGGATCCGGTTCCGGTATCCCCAGATCTCGGGCGACGGCACGATCGCGATATCGCTGAAACTTTTCTTGAGCTCGCGGCCGAGGATCTCCTCGACCTGCGTCTTCTTCACGGCGAGCTGGAGGTCGTACGACATGTCCTGGTACGGGGAACAGGCGAGATAATGGGAGCAGCGCGGCTCGACCCGGAGCGGCACCGGTTCGACCACGCGCACGGTCCGTGCCTCGACGTAGGACTTGCGGTCGCGGACGATCTCGACCTCGACCGACTCGCCCGGCAGGCCGCGGTCCGTGAAGACGACCTTGCCCTCATCGAGGGCCATGCTCCGCCCGGGGTAGACGATCTTCTCGATCTTCAGGATGCGGGCCGCCATACTCATTCTGTCGTCTCCGCCACTCGCCATACCGGCCGAACGTCGGGACGAAAAAGCGTAGGGAGAGCTTTCGTCTTCCCGCGCGGAAGTCCGAACATGGTCATGGCCTGCCGTCAGCCTTTCTCTTGAGACTCGGGAACTCGTAGTCCGGCCCGAGCTTGAGAGCGCCGGCGGGTGCGGCCCAGGCGAAGCCGAGTTCGGAGGGAAGGGCGTCCGCCTCGTAGCACGCTTCGAGCGCCGCATCGAGACCTTCGACCGAGATCCAGCGCGAGCCGCCGTCCTCGCACGTCCTGAGTATTTCCCGCGGGAAATCGAGGATCTCCGGGCAAGCGTCCTGCATGGCGTCGACGCACAGCGTCTGGCTTGCCGCCGCCTCGAGCCCGCAAACGGGCCGCGCCCCGCTCCGTGCCCCATCGATGGCGTCCCAGAGTTTCTTCATCGGCGTCTCGTCGGGCAGCCCGTACTCTCTGCGGGTCCCGTCCGCGAATTCGGCCCACAGGCCCGACGCCCGGCTCAGGCACCGCACGACGCCGCGCTCGAATTCGAGGCTGAGCACCGGTCCCTTCGTCCCCGCGGAGGCATGCGTGACGAGGAAGAGGAGCCCGACGCCCTCCTCGGTCCGCATCCGCGCCGCGGCCGTGTCGTAGTTCTCGATGGTGTTGGCTCGATAGAGTTCGGACTCGACCTCGGCCGGCACGGCGCTCGCGTCCCGCGCCTTCCCGAGCAGATAGAACATGTTGTGGAGGTCGTGGGCCATGGCGTTCTGGGCCGGGCTGTCGAGGATCCAGGCGCGGTCCGCGGCCCTCTTTTTCCCCGCCCAGTCGTTCCTCCGGTAATACGCCTCGTCGCGCGGCCAGAGATAGAGACACCGGAAGCGGCGCGGCCGTCCGAAGCGTCCCGCGAGGATGTCCGACTTCAGCGCCT
>JAWOLE010000133.1:0-3022 GCA_033853815.1 Thermoanaerobaculia bacterium | reverse complement strand
TGGACTACGCGGACCACCTCGAAAGGGGAGCGCTGGTGAGCTCAAATCCTTCCCCCGCGACTAATTGCAATCAAAGGGGCAGGAAGGCCGGCCTGATCCCTTCGGCCTGCTGGAAAGCCGCTGTTTTCGATCCGCTCAGATGGCACAACAGGCCACGCACCGCCAGGCGGGAGAGAAGGGGAGACAGTGAGATCGGCCGCCCCTCGTCCGGTATATACTCGTCTATATGAAGCAGCTATTGATCGAGATCGACGAGGACATGGCGACGCAGCTCGAGCGGGTGACCCCCGCCCGTTCTCGGCAGCGGTCCGAGTTCATCCGTGCGGCGATCCGGCGGGCTCTATGGGAACTCGAGGAGCGCGCCACCGCGCAGGCGTATGGTCGCCAGCCGGACTCGGCCAAGGAGGCGTATTTCGATGCGGCCGTCTGGGAGGCCCGCTCGCGCTCTCGACCTCGCCAGCGGCGTCGCCGGTGAGACAGTACGAGATCCGGTGGGCGCACCTTCCCGAGCCAATCGGTCGGCGCCCGGTCCTGCTCCTGACGCGAACACCCGCCTACGAGTACCTGACGAAGGTCGTCGTCGCCGAGATCACCACTACTGTCAGAGGCATTCCCCAGGAGGTCAAGCTGGGGCGGCGGGAGGGCCTCGGCCGGCCCTCGGTTGCCAACCTCGACAACATACACGTGATCCCGCTCGATCGCGTCGGCGAGCTGGTCGGGGTCCTCGTGAGTGTCCGGCACATCGAAGTCAAGCACGCGCTCGGCTACGCCTTCGACTGGCCCGAGCTGAAGGTGCTCTGAGGCGCACGTCGCCACCGTCGTCGAGTTCCGGCGCGACCGAGCTGGTGGTAATATTTCATACCGGTCGTTCCAGTTCCAAGGCGTCACCATGGGCGCTGCCGTTAAGAAGACAATTTCCCTCCCTCCCGAGCTGGCCAGGGAAGCCGAAGAGGCTGCGCGCAGCGAGGGTAAGACGTTGAGCGCCGTCGTCCAGGATGCCTTGCGGGCCGCCAGAACCGCAAGGCTCAAGGAAGAGTTCCGGGGCGTTCAGGGATACTGGGCCCGCAAGGCCAGGGCACGAGGCATCCTGACGGAGAAGGACCTCGAGCGGTATCTCCGAAAGTGAAAGCGGTCTTCGAGACCAACATCTACGTCTCTGCATTCACGTTACCGGGGGGACGCGCCGAGGCAGCCCTGCGAGAGGTCATCGAAGGCAAGTTACAGCTTGCGATCTCAAAGGAGATAGTCCTCGAGCTTCTGGAGGTGCTGGCCCGTAAGTTCAAGCGCGATCCGGAAGAGCTTGCGCGCGCGGCAGTCCTGCTCTCCGATCTGGCGGAGACCGTGAATCCGAGGCGTCACCTCGAAGTCTTCCGGGATGCCGCCGACAACCGGATCCTGGAATGCGCGGTCGCGGCACGTGCCGACGTGATCGTCACCGGCGACAAGGAAATGCTCGAGCTCGGCCAGTACGAGGAGATCCGCATCCTTAGCTTGAGAGACTTTCTCCAGACGCTGAAAAAGTGATCGCCTGATCTCAGGCCCCTCGAGCCTGGAACTAACGCGCCGCCGCGCTAGGCATGCACCAGGAGCTCGGTACGGTCCTCGGGTAGCGGTTTCCCGCTCTCCGCGTACTCCTCCTGGATCATCCGGAAGACCTTCTCAAGCTCCTGAAGCGCCTCGTCGCGGGTATCCATGAGTGCGTAGCATCCGCCGATCGCGGGGATCTCCGCCACCCACCCGCCGCCTTCCTGGGCGTACAGGACGATCTTGTAGGCGGCCAGCCCGGGTTCACTCGCCATCGGCTCAATTCTAAAACTTCTCGGACGGTTGCCATTCGGGCACGTCCTCGGGGCTGGTCCGCGATTCGGACCGGCATAGAATGGACGAGGGCGAGCGAGCCTCACCTCTTGAGGCCGCTTCAGAGCTTCGGCCAGCCAGTGACGGTGAGAACAGCGGAGGTATCCATGGACCCGCTCCGGGAGCCCCCTTCTCGGGCTCCCACGCGGAAGCTTCGTGTCGGTGTCATCGATCTGGTCACCAAAGGGCCGACTCGCGCCCTGTACGCGCGCGTCATGAATGCGAATCTCGCGAGCATCATGCCTCAGGTCGTCTCTGTTTGGTGCGAGGCGGAAGGGCACGAGGTCACCTTCGTCTGCTACACGGGTCTCGAGAACCTGGTCGACGAACTGCCGAAAGACGTCCAACTCGTCTTCATCGGTGCGTTTACGGAGGCTGCGCTCCTCGCCTACGCGCTCTCCAACCTGTTCCGATCGAAGGGGGCCATCACCGTCCTGGGCGGTCCTCACGCCCGCAGCTATCCGGAGGACGCCCGGAAGTACTTCGATTATGTCCTCGGTTTCACGGACAGGGCCGTGGTCCGCGACGTGCTGCGAGACTGCTCGCCGCATCGGCCGATGGGGTTGCACCTGGCAGCCGCGCGGCAGCCCGCGGAGCTGCCCGGCGTGCGGGAACGCTGGAAGTTCATCGAATCGACGCTGGAAAAGGCGCCTGTCTTCAAGATCGTGCCGATGATCGCCAGCCTCGGGTGTCCCTACACCTGCAGCTTCTGCGTCGACTCGGTCGTTCCCTATCAGCCTCTCGATTTCGACGTGCTCTCCGACGACCTCCGGTTCCTCGTGCGGAAGCTCAAGCGGCCGCGCGTCGGCTGGCACGACCCGAACTTCGGCGTTCGATTCGACGCCTGTCTTGACGCGATCGACGCGGCCGTGCCGCCGGACAGCGTCGATTTCATCGCGGAGAGCAGCCTCTCGCTCCTGTCGGAGCCGCACCTCAAACGTCTCCGATCCAGCGGATTCAAGGTCCTGCTGCCCGGCGTCGAATCGTGGTACGAGCTCGGCAACAAGTCCAGGACCGGCCGTCACCAGGGGATGGACAAGGTCCGCCAGGTCTCGGAGCACGTCAACCTGATCTTGAAATACGTCCCCTACGTCCAGACCAACTTCGTGCTCGGGCTCGACTCGGACGAGGGGGAGGAGCCGTTCGAACTGACGAAACGCTTCGT
>JAWOLE010000132.1:0-2750 GCA_033853815.1 Thermoanaerobaculia bacterium | reverse complement strand
AAGGTCGAGGCCCTCGACTCCGACGGCGACGGCGTCAAGAACATCGACGAGATCAAGGCCGGAACGAACCCCGGCGACAAGGCCTCGAAGTAAGGGTTCCGGAGTTGAGACTGGGGCTGGCCGCCGTTCTGCTCGGTGGCGCGTTGCTTCCTCTGTCGGCCGCGCCCCCGACGAACGACGACTGCCTGGCCTGCCATGCGGACGAGGTGACCCGGGCCGACGGGCGGAAGATCCCGCCTGTCGGCCCTGCCTTCGCCGCCTCCGTCCACGGGCAGGCCGGTGCCTCGTGCACGGACTGCCACGCGGACCTCGCGAAGGCCGAGTTCCCCCACGCCGAGAAGCTCGCCAAAGTCGACTGCTCCCCCTGCCACGCCAAGCCCGTGGAGGAGTACGCGCGGAGCGCGCATGCCGCGGCGCGTGCGAAGTCGCCCGGCGGACGGGCAGCCACCTGCGTGGACTGCCACGGGACGCACGACATCCTCCCGGCGAAGGACCCGAAGAGCCGCACGAACCACTTCAACCTCCCCGGGACCTGCCTCGCGTGTCACGGCAACACGGCCCTCGTGCCGGACGCGGCGCTCGCCGCGAAGACCGGGGAGCCGGGCCGCTTCCGGGACAGCATCCACGGCACCGCTCTGGAGAAGAGCGGACTGGCCGTGGCGCCCAACTGCGCGAGCTGCCACGGCGCCCACGACATCCGGAAGCCGTCCGACCCGGAAAGCCGCACGACGCGGTCGCACGTTCCCGCCATGTGCGGCGGCTGCCACGCGAAGATCCTCACCGACTTCGAGACCGGCGTCCATTTCGAGGCCCTGAAGAAGGGGAACCCCCGGGCCCCCGTCTGCATCGACTGCCACTCGGCCCACGAGGTCAAGACGCCCGAGACCGTCGCCTGGAAAGTGGGCGTCATCAAGGAATGCGGCACCTGCCACGCCGACCTGATCGAGAGCTACCGCGACACCTACCACGGACAGGTCACCGAGCTCGGCTTCGCGCGCGTGGCGACCTGCGCCGACTGCCACGGGGCGCACGCGATCCACGCCCCGTCCGACCCGGCCTCCACCGTGTCGAAGCAGAACCTCCTGAAAACGTGCCGCAAGTGCCACCCCTCGGCCACCGCGAACTTCGCCCGGTACGACCCGCATGCCGACTACAAGAACCGCCAGCGGAACCCGATCCTCTTCTACACGGCGAAGTTCATGAAGATGCTCCTGATCGGGGTCTTCACCTTCTTCGGCGTCCACACGATCCTCTGGCTCCCCCGATCCATCCAGGCGCGGCGGGTGCACGAAAGGCACCGCAACCGCACCGCGAGCAGGTCCTGACCATGTCGAGCCCCCCCGAGCCGGCCCGCGAGACGTTCTACCGGCGATTCACCCGGACGGAACGGGTCATGCACGCCCTGCTCTTCTCGAGCTTCCTGGGCCTTTCGCTGACGGGCCTGCCGCTCCTCTTCTCGGACCGCGCCTGGGCGCAGGGGTTTGCGCATGCCATCGGCGTTCGCACGGCCGGGAACATCCACCGATTCTTCGCCGTCGTCCTGATCGGCACCTTCGCCTGGCACCTCTCCTTCATCGTCGAGCGCCTCTTCGTGAAGAAGGACTTCGGGATCCTCTGGGGGCCCGATTCCCTCGTGCCCCAGCCCCGCGACGTGAAGGAGTTCATGGCGCACATGCGGTGGTTCCTCCACCTCGGGCCCCGCCCGAAGTTCGACCACTTCGCGTACTGGCAGAAGTTCGACTACTGGGCCGTCTTCTGGGGCATGGGGATCATCGGCGGGTCCGGCCTCATGCTCTGGTTCCCCACCTTCTTCGCGAAGTTCCTCCCGGGATGGGTCTTCAACGTCGCGACCGTCATCCACGGCGAGGAGGCCCTGCTCGCCGTGATCTTCATCTTCACCATCCACTTCTTCAACGAGAACCTCCGACCGGAGAAGTTCCCGATGGACGAGGTGATGTTCACCGGCCGGGTCTCGGCCGACGAGCTGAGGGACGAGCGGCCGGCCGAGTGGGACCGCCTCCGGGCCGAGGGGACGCTCGCGGCCCTCGAGGCCCCGCCCCCGACGCAGCGCCTCCGGGTCGCCGGCCGCGCCATCGGCGCGACCGCCATCAGCCTCGGGCTCGTCCTCGTCATGCTCACGATCTGGTCGCTCTCCCGATAGGAACTCCGAACCGGGGAAGGAAACCGTCTCCATGGCCACACGTCTGAAGGATGTCATCGCGGGCTGGCTCCGGCCCGTCTTCTACCTCGGGCACAACCGCCTCACGGCTCTCGGCGGCATCCTGACGACGAGCTCGGCGCTGACCCTGATCGGCTTCTGGGTCTACGAGACCTGGCGTGGGATGGGGGCCGTCCACCCGTACGGAGGGCTCGTCTTCTTCCTGATGCTGCCGGGCGTCTTCGTCATCGGCCTCGTCCTGGTCCCGCTCGGCGTCGTCCTCCGCCGGCGCCTGCTCAAGGCGCGGGGCGAGCTCCCCGCCGAGTACCCGCAGATCGACCTGAAGAACCCGATCCTCCAGCGGGGCTTCCTCCTCGTCGGCGCCCTGACGCTGGTGAACGTCATCATCCTGGGAGTCGCGAACTACAAGGGCGTCGAGTACATGGACACGCAGAAGTTCTGCGGCCAGACCTGCCACACGGTGATGGACCCCGAGTTCATCGCCTACCAGAACTCGCCCCACGCGCGCGTCGAGTGCGTCGGCTGTCACATCGGGCCCGGGGCGTCGTGGTTCGTGAAGTCGAAGCTCTCG
>JAWOLE010000131.1:0-12345 GCA_033853815.1 Thermoanaerobaculia bacterium | reverse complement strand
AGACGTCCACGACGCACTGAGCTACCCACCGTTGTCCATCCTGCGCCACGCGCAGGCCCGTGTAGGTCGCTCCCTTGGGCTGGACCGTCCATTCGTGGAGCGCCGGATCGAACGGCTCGCCGCGGGCCTTCGCGGAGAGCCGGTATCCGGCCGAGCCGTCTCCTTCGATCCGGACCTCGAACTCTCCGAAGACGAGCCTCCGCGTGTCGGCGAGCGAGATGAGCTCGTTCAGGTACGCCACGAGGAGCTCTTCGAGTCCCGCGGCCCCTATGCTGAAACGTTCCTCGACCGCCGCCCGCACCCGGGAGGGGTCTTCGGCAAGCAGAGCGAAGAGCGCGAGCGCGGCCGCCTCAAAGGCCTCCGCGGGCGTGGCGCCGAAGCCCCGCACGCCCACGTCCGCGCCGTGCTCGAAGTGTTCGAACGTCATTGCCAGCTCCGCGCGCCTCCGAGCATCCTTCCGGAAGCCTTCCGGCGAATGATGTAGGCGAATCATGCGGAGACTTGCTCCTCGTCTCATCATGTCAGGTGGGCTCGGCGCCTGTTGAGCGGCCCGCCCGCGGCATCCGGCGAGAGCCCGGTCAGGCGAAAGGAGGACCGGCCCGTCGGCAGGCCGCGGACCGGGACCCGGTGGAAGACAGGGCGACTTTCGACCTCAACGCGCGGATCGGCGCGCGGCTGGAAGAGGTGGGAGGGCTTCTGGAAGCCCAGGGAGCCAACCTCTTCCGGGTGGAGGCGTACCGGAGAGCCGCGCGGACGCTGCGCTCCCTCGACAGGCCCGTCTCCGAGATCCTGAGGGCCGAAGGGATCGAAGGGCTCGACCGCCTGCCCGGGGTCGGCCCGGTCCTGGCTCGCGCGATCCGCGATCTCGTCGTCACGGGACGGCTTCCCATGCTGGAAAGGCTGCGCGGGGAGAGCGACCCGACGGCCCTTCTCGCTTCCGTGCCGGGCATCGGCGCCCGGTTCGCGGACCGCCTGCACCACGACCTCGGGATCGCGACCCTCGAGGACCTCGAGGCCGCGGCTTTCGACGGGCGGCTCGCGGACGTCGCCGGCATGGGGCCGAAGAAGATCGCCGGCATCCGGGACTCCCTGGCGTCGAGGCTCGGGCGAACGCGAAGCCCCGTGGCGAGCGGCGAACGCCGGGAGCCTCCGGTCTCCGAGCTTCTGGACGTGGATCGCGAGTACCGGTCCCGCGCACAGGCCGGCCAGCTGCCTCTGATCGCCCCGCGGCGCTTCAATCCTCGCCGCGAGGCCTGGCTCCCGATACTGCACACCGAGCGTGGCCCGCGCCACTACACGGTCCTCTTCTCCAACACGGCGCGCGCGCACTCGCTCGGACGCACGCGCGACTGGGTCGTGCTCTACGCCGACGGCGCCCTGGGCGAGCGGCAGTGGACGGTCGTCACGGGTCTGTCGGGCGAGCTGCGGGGCAAACGCCTGGTGCGGGGGCGGGAGCCGGAGTGTCTCGAGCACTACCGCGCCGGGGCCGGTCGGGCCGTCCCCGCGCCGGTGCTCGGGCAGCGGTCGGGAGACGGCGAACCCGCTCGCGAGATCGCGTCCTGAAGAAGGTGAGGTCGTTATGACAGCAGGCACCAGCATCAATGATCCCGCTCGCTCGCGTGCGCGGAGGGAAGGCGAATGGCCCGGCTTCGATTCCGGGAGGCGACGGAACGTGGGGGAGTGGAGCGCGCCCCGCCCTCCGGAGCCGCCTCCGGCTCTCGTCGTGGGACAGATCATGACGCGCAACGCCCGGACCTGCCGTCCGGAAGACACGCTCGCCGCGGCGGCGGCCGCGATGTGCGAAGCGGATTGCCGCTTTCTACCGGTCGTGGACGGGAAAAGGCGTCCGATCGGCGTCGTGACGGACGGCGATATCTGCCTGCTCGGGTCCACGAGCCGGCGTTCGCTCGGCGACATGTCCGTGCGGGACGCGATGAGCGGCACGCCCACGACTTGCCGGCCCGGGGATGGCGTTCTCGCCGCCCTGAAGCTGATGCGACAGCGGCGGATCCGGCACCTCCCCGTCGTCGGCGAAGAGGGGGTTCTTGAAGGGGTTGTATCGCTGACGGATCTGGTGCTCTGCGCCGAGGAGGAAAGCTTCGAGCCTCTACGCCAGGAACTCGCCTGCGCCCTTCGCGAGATCCTCCAGAAGCACGAAGGTCAGCGGGTCATCGAGCACAACCCGTTCGTTGAGGACTAGGAGATTCCAAATTCCAAATTCCACATTCCAGGGAGCACGGCCCACCTGGAATCTGGAACCTGGGATTTGGAATTTGAGAGGCGGCGCGAGCCGCCCTCACTCCATCGCCGGGAGGGCCTCCGGCTTCTTCTCCGGCGCCTCGGTCAGCGTCGCTTCGGTCAGAAGGAGAACGCTTGCCACCGAGACGGCGTTCTCGAGCGCGGTGCGAACGACCTTGGTCGGGTCGATGATGCCCCGTTCCACCAGGTCCCCGTACTCGCCGAGGGCGGCATCGAAGCCGAAGTTGCCCTGCCCCTCGCGCATCCGGTTGACGACGACGCCGCCGTCTCCTCCCGAGTTCTCCGCGATCTGGCGCGTCGGAGCCTCGAGCGCGCGTTTGAGGATCTGGAGGCCCGTCCGCTCGTCGCCGGAGCACTGAGTCTCCTCGCGTGCGACAGCGTCGATCGCGCGCAGCAGCGCCAGACCGCCTCCCGGGACGACCCCTTCGGCGACCGCCGCCTTGGTCGCGCTGATCGCGTCCTCGAAGGCTTCCTTGCGGCTCTTCATCTCCGCCTCGGAGGGGGCGCCGACGCGGATCACAGCCACGCCGCCGGTCAGCTTGGCCAGCCGCTCCTGGAGTTTTTCCTTGTCGTAGTCGGATGTGGACTTCTCGATCTGCTTGCGGAGGTCCTTGCACCGCCCTTCGATGGAGGACTTCTGGCCCGCTCCACCGATGATCGTGGTGTTCTCCTTGCCGCAGACCACCCGCTTGGCGCGGCCGAGGTCCTGCGGCGTGACGTTCTCGAGCTTCACGCCGAGCTCTTCGGCGATCACGCGGCCGCCGGTCAGGATCGCCATGTCCTCCAGCATCTCCTTGCGCCGGTCGCCGAAGCCCGGAGCCTTGACGGCCGCCGCCGCGAGCGTCCCCCGGATCTTGTTGACGACCAGGGTCGCCAGGGCCTCTCCCTCGACGTCCTCCGCGACGACCAGCAGGGGATGGCCGGACTTGGCGATCTGCTCGAGCAGGGGCAGGAAATCCGCGAGCGTACCGATCTTCTTTTCGTAGAGGAGGAGAAACGGGTCCTCCAGAACGCACTCCATCCGCTCCGGGTCGGTGATGAAGTAGGCGGAGAGAAATCCGCGGTCGAACTGCATCCCCTCGACCACCTCCAGGGCCGTCTCGGTCCCCTTCGCCTCCTCGACGGTGATGACCCCTTCGCCTCCGACCTTTTCGAGGGCGTCGGCGACGAGCTCGCCGATCTTCGGGTCGTTGTGGGCCGAGATGGTGGCGACCTGAGCCTTCTCGCGGCGCTCCGGGATCGGGCGCGAAAGCGCGCGCAGCGCGTCGATCGCGGCGCGGACGCCCCGGTCGAGTCCCCGCTTCAGGTCCACGGCGGAAGCGCCCGCCGCGACGTTGCGCAGGCCCTCCGCGAAGATCGCATGGGCGAGGATCGTCGCCGTGCTCGTGCCGTCGCCGACCGCTTCGCCGGTCCGGTTGGCGGCCTCCCGCATCATGCGCGCGCCGAGGTTCTCGTCGGCATCCTCCAGGTCGAGTTCCTTGGCGATCGTCACGCCATCGTTGCAGACGATCGGGCTGCCCCACTTCTTCTCGATGAGGACGCTCTTGGATTTGGGGCCGAGCGTGACGCGGACCGCGTCCGCGAGCGCCGTGGCTCCGGCGAGCAGCTTCTCCCGGGCGGCGGATCGGAACAGGAGCTGTTTGTGCGGCATGTTCTCCTCCTTTTCGCTTTACGGAGGTCGCGCCGCTCCCGCGGCAGCGGGCGGGCGCACGGAATCACGGTAGCGGACAATCATCGATTCGTAATGATTCATCCGCACTAAGCGCCGCGCGAAACCCCGGGCCTGTCGATCGTCGCCTCCGGAAATTGATGCATCTGACGGATGCGCGGGAACGGCCGCCGGCGCATCCTGAACGGGAGCGAGAAAGGCGAGGAGTTTCGCACGATGTCGAGCCTTGGCGTGTCCCTCGAGGCGACGTCCGCTCCGCGCAGCGACGAGTCGCTCAGAAAGAGAGCGGGGCACCTGTTCCCGCCCCCCGACGACGAGCGATGCACGGCCTGGGTCTTTCTCGCCGCGACGGGGGTTGCCGAGCGCTGTCGATACCGGCGCCGGCAGGCGACTTTCTGTTCGCGACACTTCCGGGATCGGTTGGACCCCGGCGGCGACTGACGAGACTCGCTTTATTCCTCCGGGCCGACGCGGCCCTTCGACGGCCGGTCAGCCGGGCGGGACGCGCATCTGCTCGTAGAGACGCTCGGCGTCCTCGCGGCGGCAGAGCTGCGTTCCGGGATTCATGACGGCCGCGGCGCCGGCCGCGACGCCGAACCGAACGGCCTCGGAGAGAGGCTGCCCCCGCGCGAGCCACAGGACGATTCCCGCCACCATGGCGTCTCCCGCGCCGATGCTGCTCGCGACCGGCACGGCGGGCGCCGGGACGCGTGCCGTCTTCTCCGCGGTGACCAGGAGAGCGCCGCCCTCGCCGAGCGACAGGACGAGAGCCTCGCACCGGCCTTCTTCGATCAGGTCGCGGGCCGCCCGGGCGAGCGTGGATTCCGGACCCGCGCCGCAGCCGGTCAGATGCAGGAACTCCCGCAGGCTCGGCTTGACGAGAAAGACCCCCTCTTCCACGGCGAGCTTGAGCGGCGCCCCGGAGGAGTCGAGCACGAATCGCGCTCCGACTTCCTTCGCCTGGCGAGCCACGCGAGCGTAGAAATCTTCCGGCACTCCCGGCGGGAGACTGCCGCTCGCCACGAGGAGCTGCGGGCCGGGACGCAGGCTCCCGAGACGCTCGAGGCAGAGCCGCCATTCCTTCTCCGTGAGCGCGGGCCCCGGGAAGACGAAGCGGTACTGGCGGCCCGTCGCCTCCTCGCGCACGTTCAAGTTGCGGCGGGTCCACCCGGAGACCGGCACCTCGAGACGGGGCACGCCCTCGCGATCGAGCAGTTCTCCGAGGACCATGCCGGGCGGCCCGCCCGCGGCGTAGACCGCGAGGGTCTCCCCGCCCAGGCGTACGAGCGCTCGCGCCACGTTGATCCCGCCGCCTCCGGGCTCCTGGCTCGGCGCCCGGCATCGGAGTTTCGCGTTGGAGAACACGTAATCGACGGACGTGTTCTCGTCGAGCGCCGGATTCATGGTCAGCGTCACGATGGCGGGCATGAGGGTCCTTGAGGCTTCGAGCGGTTCGCGGCGGTTTCGGGAAAGGGTTTACCGGGTGAGAAGGGGGCGAGGTTCCGCCGGAGGCTCCGGCTCGAGCTGAACGATCGTTCTCGTTCCGTCCTGAGATTCGATGTCGAGGGCTTGCTCCGCGCCGTCCTCGGCCATCTGGACCCAGACCTGGCTGGGGTCGGGGACCTCGTGCTCCACATGCCTGTCCGGCGCGCGGCCGACGGAGATGGAGATCGGGCCCGTCGTCCTGCGGCCGGCCATGATGCCTTCGAGCGGCAGCGCGTGCGCCTCGACCTGAGAGCCAAGCCCCTGGGCGAGGACCTGCACGGTGACCGGGTCGTCAGCGTGGCGCCGGCTGAAGCCCTTCAGGAAGCTGAACCACTCGGCCCGGGGCACGAGGCGATTGCGCATGAACTCCTCGCTTTCAGGAAGCCTTCTGCGACGACTCCCGGAGGGCCAGGAGGGCGCGGACTTCCTCATCGTCGATCTGCTCGAAGTCCTCGTAGAACATGCCGACGGCGATGAAAGGCTCCGGCGTCGCGACGCAGACGATCTCGTCGGCGAGACTCTTCAGATCGAGGACGGTCGACCGTGGCGCGACCGGCACGGCAACGACGGTCCTCGCGGGCTCCAGAGGGTCCAGGGCGGCGAGGGCCGCCCGCATCGAGGATCCCGTCGCGAGCCCGTCGTCCACGAGGATCGCCGTGCGGCCTCGCAACGCGAGCGGCGGGCGCCCGCCGCGGTAGGCGCGCTCGCGCCGGTCGAGCTCGCGTCGTTCGTTCGCCGTCACGCGGCCGATCTCCTGCTCGGGGACCCGATAGGCGCGCACGACCTCGGAATCGAGGACCCGGGCACCGCCCGAGGCGATCGCTCCCATGGCGAGCTCTTCGTGGCCCGGAACCCCGAGCTTGCGAACGAGGAAGACGTCGAGAGGAGCGTCCAGAGCCCGCGCGATTTCGGAAGCCACGGGCACACCCCCTCTCGGGAGGGCGAGCACGACCACGTCGTCGCGCCCGGCGTAGGCCGAGAGCAGCCGGGCAAGCTCTCGTCCGGCCTCGCGGCGGTCGCGGAAGAGCGTCACGCGCGTCCTCGAGGCCGCGCGGGGACGAGCGCGACCGGCCTGTGCGAGAGCCCCAGGACGCGCTGCGCGACGCTGCCGAAGAGCAGGTCGTTGACGGAGCTTCTCCCGGTGTTTCCGAGGACGATCAGGTCCGCCCCCTGGAGGCCCGCCTCCCGGACGATCGTGGCGCCCGCCGAGACCGCCCGCCGGGGCCGCCGATAGACCAGGGCGACGCGCTTGCCGAACCGGCGCGTCGCCGCGGCGGCGTCGTTCAGGATTGCCGCCCCGGCCTCACGGTCCGCTCGATCGAGCTCCGGAAGGATTCCCAGGGCGCGCATGAGCGGGGCGCCCGTGAAGGTCACGTCGGCGGCGAGCGTCGAGACGTTGACGACCGCGAGCCGCGAGCGGGGGATCGCCGCCGCCAGACGCGCCGCGAACGACACCGCCTCGAGGGAAGGCCTGGAGCCGTCGGTCGCCGCCAGGATCCGAAGCGGCCGCCGCATCGCCTTCGCTCCGACCCGGACGACCGCGACGGGACGCCGCGCCAGGTGAACGAGCCGGTGGGTGATGCTGCCGAGGGCCCAGCGGGCGAACTCCGTGCCGCCGCCGCTTCCGACCACGATCAGATCCGCGCGCTCGCGCTCGGCCGTCCGGGCGATCGTTTCGGCGATCGGCTCGAGGTCGCGCGTCCCGACGTAACGGCAGCGCGCGCGCGCCCCGAGACGTTCGGCGTCGCGCCGGGCGACCTCCAGGATCCGTTGTGTCGAGCGGCGCCCGTTCCCGTTCGCCGCGGCCGGCAGTCCGAGAGGCAGACGCGTCGCCTTACGGTAGGGCGGAGGGCTCGAGCTTCCGACGGCCACGGCGACGAGCCGGCCCCCGCGAGAACGCGCCGCGAGCGTGGCGGCGAAACGAACGGCTGCCCTGGAGGCCAGCGATCCGTCCGTCGCCACCAGGATCTTCACCCCCCGAGAGTAGGGGAGAGGAGCGCGGCTGGTAAGATTCGTTCGCATCAGGCGCGGGGGCCTCGCGCGTGCAGTGCCTATAATCCCACGCGTTGGGGGGTGCCCCGAAAGGGGGTTGCATGGAGTCCGAAACGACGGCGGATCCCCGCCAGGAGCCGCTCGAGCCTAGCCGGGAAGAGATCGACGCCTGGGCCGCGCGGGAGCACAGGCGACGCGAGGCCTGGGCCGGCGGCCCGACGGATGCCGAAAAGCAGGCCTGGGCGCGGCGCTACCGGCGGCGCGCCCTCCTGGGACTCGCCGAGTCGCGCCTGCCTCCGTCTTCCGAGGACGTCGAGCAGTGGGCGAAGCGCGAGCGCAGGCGTCGGGAAGCCTGGGCCGCCGGGCCGACCGAAGAAGAGAAGGCGGAGTGGGCGGAGCGCTATCGCTTCCGCGCGCTGGCCGGCCTCTCGGAGTCCGCGCTCGCGCCGACCCGGGAGGAGATCGAGGCCTGGGCGCAGCGCGAAGGGCAACGGCGGCGAGAATGGCTCGCCGGCCCCGACGAAGAGGAGAAACGGCGCTGGGCGCTGCGCGAGAGCGGCGGCTTTTTCCTGGACTGGATGCGTCCTCCCGCGGTCGAGTCCGGACTGTACGACCTGGCGGGCCGGTTCTTCCGGGAGGCGGAGCTCGCGGCCAAGGGCTCCTTCTACGCCCTGTCGCGCGCCCCCTGGGCGCTGTGGTCCTATTTCCTGCAAGCCGGGGAGCGGTTCGAAGAGGAGCTCTCGCAGCAGCCGCCGCGGCGCTCTCGCGTCCGTCTCTGAAGGCTCGAGGGCGCCGGCCGCACCCGGCTCAGCGCATGCGGCGCGGGTACGAATAGAGGCGACCGGCCTCGGATTCGGACGGCAGACGCCGCACCTGCAGGATCGAGAAGAGGAGCAGCACCAGGCCGAGGAGCGCTCCGGCCAGCGCGATCACCTTGACGGGATAGCCGAAGAGCGGCAATCCGGAGCGGGCTCGCGCGGTCCAGATCGCGGCGAGCACTGCCGCCCAGCCGGCCATCGTCAGGGCCGAGAAGACCTGCACGCGGCGGCGAACGTTGTGGGCGACCGTCAGGAGGCGACCCGGCGCCTCCCGGGCGGTCTCCAGAGACTCCATCAGGCGGCCCAGGCGGAACCGCGCGTCGAGCACGGCCTGGCCGACGCGACGGACGTCCAGGCTCTCGACGGCCTCCAGCCGCATGAGGCGCCCGAAGAATCGGTTCTCGTGCGCCCGCAGGTCGAATCGCGAATCGAGCTCCTTGACCATCGCCTCGGCGGTGAGGACCGCTTTCAGATAGCGGGCGGCCTCCGGCGCGAGAGCCATGGAATGGGCTCGCACGACCGCGAGCATCTCGATCTCGAAGATGTCCTCCGACAGCGAGATCCCCTCGGGGCCGACGCGCGCGCTCTCGACGTAGTTGTTCATGGCCTCGACGAGGTCGCGCCGCGCGGCGTCCAGGTCGGTCCGGGCCGAGGGGACGAGGAATCGCAGGAACTCGTCTACGGCGTTGGCGGTGTGCCCCGCGAAGAGGCTCTGGGCGAAGTAGCGCAGGGAATCCGTCGTCCGGTCGTCGAGCCTTCCGACGATCCCGAAATCGACGTAGCCGATCGCGTCTCCCGGGAGCACGATGACGTTGGCGGGGTGCGGGTCCGCGTGGAAGTATCCGAAGCGGTAGATCTGATTCAGGGCGTTCCAGACGATGTGGCGCGCGACGCGGCGCGTGTCGTGTCCTCCGGCGGCCAGCGCCTCGAGGTAGGCCGCGTCGCCGCGGCGGACCGCCGCCACGATGTCGATCACCGGAACGCCGTCGAGGTACTCGAGCGTCAGAACGCGCGCGGTCGTGTATTCGACGTAGACGCGGGGGTTGCGCTCGAGGGGGTCGCCGGCGGCGTTTCGCCGCAGCATCGTGGCGTGGCGCGCCTCGATCCGGTAGTCGAGCTCCTCCTCCGTCCACCGCGCGAATTCCGAGACCAGATCGCGCGCGCCGGTGTAGCCGAGCAACCCGCTCGCGTCGGCGAGCGCGGCCATCCAGCGCATGAGGCGCAGGTCCGAACGGATCAGGTCGCGGATCCGCGGCCGCTGAACCTTGACCGCCACGGCCGCTCCATCGGGCAGCGCGGCCCGGTGCACCTGGCCGATCGAGGCCGCGGCGATGGGTTCCCAGTCGAACGAGGGGAAGAGCGTCTCGAGCGGGTGTCCGAGCTCCCCCTCGATCGTCCGGCGGACGTCGTCGGGGGGAAACGGCCGGACCTGGTTCAAGAGCTGGAAGAACTGGAGACAGTAATCGGCCGGAAGGATGTCGAAGCGCAGGGCGAGAGCCTGGCCGAGCTTGACCCACGTGCCGCCCAGTTCCTCGAGGGCCGCCTGCATGCGCTCGGCGCGCGAGGGGGTCTCGCGGCGCAGCAGCCACGGAAGGATCAGATGCTTCGCTGCGGCCCGCAGAACCTGCCAGGCGCGGCGCAGGGTGCCGGCCCTCGGGGTTTCGCGGCCTTCGATCGGGCGCCCCGGCCGATCGCCGTTCCCCGCGGCTCCCGGGAACGCTCGACGGTCCTCTGGCATTGGGCCAGAGCCTAACGCATTCGGCCCGGCGTCCCCGAGCGGGGGGAGCACGGCGTTATCCTCTGGCATCGCGTCGTGCAGGATCCAACCGAAAGCGCTACGCCGTCGCTCGGTCTGACGAGCGAGGAGGCCCGCCGGCGTCTGGCCGCGTCGGGGCCCAACGAGCCGGCCGCGGCCCGAAGGGTTTCCCTCGCGCAGGAGATGCTTCCCTCCTTCGCCAATCCCCTCGTCCTGATCCTCCTTCTCGCGAGCGTCATCGCCTTCCTCGCGGGCGAGCACTGGAACGCTTTGATCATCGTCGCGATGGTCGTCCTCTCCATCGCGCTCAACTCCGTCCAGACGTTCCGCTCGCGAAAGGCGGCCGACGCCCTGCGCGACCGCGTTGCGCCGACGGCCAGGGTCCTGCGCGACGGAGCGGAGACGACCGTGCCGCGGCGCGAAGTCGTGCCGGGCGACGTCGTGGTGCTCGCCGCGGGGGACCTGGTCCCAGCCGACGCGACGCTGCTGGAGGAAGAGGATCTCCACGTCCAGGAAGCGGCGCTGACCGGCGAGTCGCTGCCCGTCGAGAAGGAGGTCCACCCGGAGGATCCGAAGGCCGCTGAGGGACGGGTCTTCCTCGGAACCTCCGTCGTGAGCGGCTCGGCCCGGGCGCTCGTCACGGCCACGGGCCCGGCGACGGAGTTCGGAGACATCGCGGCGCGCCTGGCCGCGAAGCCTCCGGAGACGGAGTTTGACCGGGGCACCCGCCTCTTCGGGCTCTTCATCCTCCGCACCGTCGTCTTCCTCGTGTTCTTCGTTCTGCTCGTCAACCTCGCGCTCCACCGGCCGGCGCTCGACTCGCTTCTCTTCGCCGTGGCTCTGGCCGTGGGGCTCACGCCCGAGTTCCTTCCGATGATCACCTCGGTGACGCTCGCGCGCGGGGCCGTGCGGATGGCCCGCAAGAAGGTCATCGTCAAGCACCTGGCCGCGATCCAGAACTTCGGGAGCGTGGACGTCCTCTGCAGCGACAAGACCGGCACGCTGACGACCGGGGTTCTCTCGCTCGCCGGGCGACTCGGCCCCTTCGGCGAGCCCTCCGAACGCTCCTTCGAGCTGGCGTTCCTGAACAGCTCCTTCGAGACCGGCATCCGCAGCCCGCTCGACGAGGCGATCCGGCAGGCCCCGCCTCCGGCGGATTCCTCGGCCTGGAAGAAAGTGGACGAGGTCCCGTTCGACTTTGAGCGCCGGCGCCTCTCGATCGTGGTCGAGCGCGGCGGGCAGCGGATCCTCGTCACCAAGGGCGCGCCCGAGTCGGTTTTGGCGTGCTCTTCGGCGTACGAGGCGGATGGCCGGACCACTCCGCTCGATGCCGCGGCCCTGAAAAAAGCGCAGGCGACCTACCTCGCCGCGAGCGACCGGGGGGAGCGCGTGATCGCCGTGGCCTACCGACTCTCGCCGCCCGTTCCCTGCGAGATCGCCGACGAATGCGACCTGGTCCTCGCCGGGTTTCTGACCTTCTCCGATCCTCCGCGCGAGGACGCGGCGCGCATGCTGAAGGCCCTGCGCCGCGACGGGGTCCGAGTCCAGATCCTGACGGGAGACGGCGAGGCGGTCGCCCGCCACGTTTGCGCCACGGTCGGCCTTGCGCAGGCGAAGATCCTGCTCGGCGAGGAGGTGGACCGGATGAGCGACACGGCGCTCGCCCATGCCGCCGAGGAGACGGACGTGTTCGCTCGAGTCTCGCCGGCCCAGAAGACCCGGATCCTCCTGTCGCTCAAGCGCCGGGGGCACGTGGTCGGCTTCCTGGGAGACGGGATCAACGACGCTCCTTCGCTCCACACGGCCGACGTCGGCATCTCGGTCGCTTCGGGGGTCGAGGTCGCCCGGGAGGCCGCCGAGATCATCCTGCTCGAGCCGGGCTTGAACGTCCTGCACGCCGGCATCCTCGAGGGCCGCCGCGCCTTCGGCAACGTCATGAAGTACCTGCTCATGGGGACGAGCTCGAACTTCGGCAACATGCTGAGCATGGCCGCCGCGTCGCTGCTGCTGCCCTTCCTGCCGATGCTCCCGACGCAGATCCTGCTGAACAACCTGCTCTACGACTTCTCGCAGATCACCATCCCTACCGACGCGGTCGACCGGAGCTGGCTGAGCGCCCCGCACCGCTCGGACATCGGCCTGGTGCGCACCTTCATGCTGCTCGTCGGGCCGATCAGCTCCGTCTTCGACTTCGCCACCTTCTTCGTGCTGCTGCGCGTCTTCCACGCCCACGAGGGGCTGTTCCGCACCGGGTGGTTCGTCGAGTCGCTCTGCACCCAGACGCTCGTGCTCTTCGTCATCCGGACCTTCGACCGACCCTGGCGCAGCCGCCCGAGCCTCCCGCTCGCGGCGACGGTGCTGGCCAT
>JAWOLE010000130.1:0-2644 GCA_033853815.1 Thermoanaerobaculia bacterium | reverse complement strand
TCGGCGGCTACGGGTACTTTCGCGACGAGCTCTACTACATCGCGTGCAGCAGGCGCCTGGCGGCGGGGTACGTGGACCAGCCGCCGCTCTCGATCTGGCTGCTGGCCCTCTCGAGGCGGGCGCTGGGAGACTCGCTCTTCGCCCTCCGCCTGGTCCCGGCGATCCTCTCGGCTCTCTCGACGGCGCTGGTCTGTCTCCTGGCCCGCCGGATGGGGGGAGGTCGGGCCGCCATGCTCCTCGGAGCGCTCTCCTTCCTGGCGGCGCCGCAGATTCTGGGGTTCTATGCCACTTACTCGATGAACAGCCTCGACATCCTGTTCTGGCTCCTGTCGGCACGTGCGATGCTGGGCCTCGTCGAGCGCGCCAGCCTCCGGCGCTGGGTGGGACTGGGCGTCGTCCTGGGTTTCGGGCTTCTCAACAAGATCAGCGTCCTCTGGCTGGGGGCGGGCGTCGGGGCGGCCATTCTGCTCACCCGGCTTCGCCGGGAACTGAAGCGCCCCGGACCGTACGCGGCCGGGCTGCTCGCCCTCCTGATCTTTCTGCCGTTCCTCGTCTGGAATGTCCGCCTCGGCTTCCCCCACCTGGAGTTCCTGCGAAATGCCATCGAGACCAAGTACTCCTCGCTGACGAGGCTCCGCTTCCTCGCCGACCAGTTTCTCGCGATGAATCCGTTCACCTTCCTCGTTTCGCTGCCGGGGCTGGTCTGGTGCCTCTTCGCGAGAGAGGGGAGGCGGTATCGGGCGCTCGGCGTCAGCTTCCTGACGGTGATGGGCATCCTGCTGGCGAACCCACACACCAAGTCCGAGTACATGGCCGCGGCCTATCCGCCGCTCTTCGCCTGCGGCGGCGTGGCCATCGAACGGCTCTCGAGAACGTGGCGCCGGGTCACCGTGCCCGCCCTCGCGAGCCTTCTGGTTGTCAGCGGCGCTCTCATGGCTCCATTCGCCCTGCCTGTCCTCCCCGTGGAGAGCTACGTCCGGTACGCACGGCGAATGGGCGTGGCGCCGAGCACGCCGGAGAACCAGAAGCTCTCGCTGCTGCCGCAGTTCTTCGCCGACATGCACGGCTGGGAGGAGCTGGCGCGGGACGTCTCCACGGCCTACCTGACCATCCCCGAAGCGGAGCGGAAGACGACGGTCGCCTTCGTGACGAACTACGGGGAGGCGGGCGCGCTCGAGTTCTTCTCCGGCAAGTACCCCCTGCCCCGGGTCATCTGCAATCACAACTCCTACTGGCTCTGGGGGGTCGGCCCCACGCCGATCACGACGTTCATCCGGCTCGGCGGCAGGCGGAAGGACTACCTGGAAAGCTACGAGGACGTGACCGCCGCCGGGGTCCATGTCTGCCCGTATGCGATGCCCTACGAGGACAACCTCGGCATCTTCATCGCCCGCAGGCGTCTGGTTCCCATCGAGACCGGCTGGCCGGCGTACAGGCACTACGAATAGCCGGCCTCACGCCTCGTGGAGGAGGAGCCGGTCGAGCTCGAGCGCGGCCCAGCGCCCGGGCGCGTCGTTCTCCATCACGACCTCCCGATCCGGTCCTCGACGCCGGACACCGGGACACCCGTCGCTCCGCTCACCAGATCCCGCAGCTTGGCGTCGAGCACCGCCGCCGCTTCGAGCAGAGGAGGATTCTCCCTCGTGGCCATCAGCGAAGACGGCAGGTCGTAGATGACCGTCGAGCCGTCGCCGCCCTCGTTCTCGACGAGCAGCAGCTCGACGGGTGCGTAGAGCCCGGCCTCGAGGTCATGCCGCATCATCGTGATAGCCAGAAGAGGGTTTCCGAGGATCCAGCGCACCAGCTTCCGCCGGAGGCCGTAGAAGGGGAGCCATCGCCCGTGGTCGATTTCCGAGAAGAGCATGAAGCCGCTCGTCCCGACCTGGGACCCGACGAGTGCCTCGAAGCTTGCGAGACTCGAGCCGCCCGACATCTCCATTCCCGTGGACCAGGCCTCCACGGGGATCGACCTTGGTACCTGTCGCCGCAGGTTCGCCAGGACCTCGTCGAAGGGGCGGGAGCTCTCATACCGCACGCGCTGGATCTGGACGGGCTCGACGGTCATTCGGCCTTCGGACATGGGATGGCTCCTTGCGCCGGATGGGCCTGAGACGCCCGGCCGGCGCCTCGCCCGCGCGACGCCCGCCGGCCGGGTCGCGGCGGACTCAGTTCGGCGGCCCCTCGCGGAAGCTCAGGTAGAAGTCCTTGACGTCGTAGTCACGCCCCTTGTGGCTGAGCCGCTCGCGGATCTCGGGGACGACCTTCGGGGCCGGCACGACGACCTTCTGGCCCGGCCGCCAGTCGACCGGGGTCGAGCAGGCGTGCTGGTCGGCGATCTGGAGGGCGGTGACCAGCCGCAGCACCTCGTCCACGTTGCGGCCGACGTTCATCGGGTAGTAGATCAGGGCGCGGATTGTCCGCTTCGGGTCGATGACGAAGACGGCCCGGACGGTAGCCGTCCCGCTGGCCCCCGGGTGGATCATCCCGTAGAGCTGTGAGACGTTCGTGTCGACGTCAGCGATGAGCGGGTACGGGATCTCGATGCCGAGCTTCTCCCTCATGTTCTCGATCCAGGCGAGATGCGCGTGGACGCTGTCGACCGAGAGGCCGATCAGCTTGACGTTCCTCTTCTCGAACTCGTCAG
>JAWOLE010000129.1:0-4565 GCA_033853815.1 Thermoanaerobaculia bacterium | reverse complement strand
CTGGGGAACGCCCAGCGCAAGGTGACGGACGCCGGATCGACGGCGTCCACGGAGTCGGTCACCGCCTCGAGCGTCTTCCGCTCGACGTTCGCGAGGGTCACGTCGAACGCGGCGACCTCGCCTTGGGCACGCCGCTGACTCCACGTCCGACGCGATTCCTCCCAATCGTCCGGCGCCTCGGCGGTGGTCAGGAGCCGAATCCCCGACCGTCGGAGCGCTCCGAAGGCAATCGGCACGTGGCCGACGAACACGCGCAACTCGGCCCCGATCCTCCCAAAAAGACGCACGTGGACGATCTCGCGGCCGTCCTCGAAACCCAGGATCTGCCCGGCTCCCGGGCGCGCGCCGCGGTAGGCGAAGACCTGCCCCGCCTCGAGATCGCCGGCGGCCAGCGTGCCTTTCGCCGACTTCATCCGAGCGCGGCAACGTACTGCGACGGGAGGAAGACCGGCGGCGCCGCGGGCGCGCCGCGGAGGTGGTGTCCGCCGTCGAGCGTGGCCTCGTAGCTGCGGGCCACGGTCTCGCGATGGGCCCACAGCTCGCGCAGCGCCTCGACAGAAACGTCGATGTCCTCCCGCGTCGAATAGATGCCGAGCGAGAAGCGCACCATCCCCGGAATGTGCCGCCGATCGCCGAGCTCCATCTCACCCAGGTATCGCTTCTCCTCGTCCGGTCCCACGCGGAGCAATGCCTTCACGTAGGGGTGCGCACAGAAGCACTCGTTGCGGACGGCGACGTCGTAGTAGTCGTCCAGGAACGAAGCCACGAGGCCGTGGTGCAGGCCCTCGACGTTCAACGAAAAGACGCCGACCCGGGCCGAAGGCTCGTGGGTGCCGTAGACGGTGACCCCGGGGAGCGAGCAGAAACGGTCGAGCGCATAGCCGACCAGCTCGGCTTCGTGCTGCTCGACTCGCTTCATGCCGATCCTCAGAAGGGCCTCGGCGACGACCCCCAGCGTGATGGCGCCCGGGATGTTCGGCGTGCCGGCTTCCTCGCGTGCAGTCACTTCGTCCTTCACCCGGAAGTCGTCGACCGACACGTACTCCACCATCCCGCCACCCACGTCCCCGACGCAGCGGCGCGCGCCAAGCACCTGGAGCCGGCCGACCAGGACGCCACGGGATCCGGGCGCGTACAGCTTGTGGCCGGAGATCACCAGGAAGTCGATGTCGCTCATCTCGATCTGCCGATGGGGGGCGAGCTGGGCCGCGTCGACGGCGATCTGGGCGCCGACCCGGTGTGCCATCGCGGCGACGTCGTGGATCGGGTTCACGATGCCCGTGACGTTCGAAGCCCCGGAGACGGCGACGACGCGGACCCGCCGCCCCTCGGCGTCGAGAATCGAGCGCAGGTGCGCGAGATCCAGCCGGCCATCGTCGAGCACGCGGACGAACCGGACGTTGTGCCGGCCCACGGCCTCGACCCAGGGAAGAATGTTCGAGTGGTGCTCCATCACCGTGGTGACGACGAGCGGACGATCGATCAACGCGGCGAGGGCTTCCCGCCCCTGCGGGAACGCCTCTCGAATCGCCGCGACGAGCTGCGGAGGTGGGCCTCCCGGACAGCGACGCACGGGCATCCGGAGCTCCGGAGGGAAGAGCGCTCGCGCGAGGTAGTTGATCGACCCAGTGGCCCCGTTTCCCGTGAAGAGCGCCACATGGTCGCCTTCGACGCCGCCCACCAGCCGCTCGACGGCCAGACGGGCTTCCTCGATCGCCTTCGTCGTCGCCCGGCCGGCGCGGTGGGCTTCGGTATGGGAGTTCGCGGTGGAAGCCGCGAAGTAGCTTTCGAGGCCGCGCCAGACCATCCTCGGCATCAGCGCCGTCGCAGTCGTATCCATGTAGACCCGGCGTCGACGGGAGGTACCGCCCGCCAAGGTCCTGACTTCGTCCATCCGGTCGAGGCCGAGGACGTCGGTGCGGAGGGACTGGAACAGCGCTTCGGGGGTCATTGGACTTCTCCTGCCGGTAGAATCAGCGCCACACTGCGCATCGGTCAAGCGCATGATCTCGAAAAGCGGACTCCTCGCTGCCGTCGTCGCCGCCACCGCATTCGGTGCCGGGCGTCATGAAGAGCCGCCCGAGGCCGTCACCAAGACGCCCCTCGGCTCCGGCAATCTGCGGTTCACCCAGGGCGGCAAGACCGTGACCTGGCGCCTGCGGCGCGGCGAGTTGTTCGTGCAGGGGAAGACGATCACCGCTCAGCTCTGGTACGCCCCACCGGCCGACTTCGACGTCGTCGGCCAGCTGCTCATCGTGCTGGTCCAGTCGAACAAGGGCGTGAAGATTCCGGCCCTCGACGTGCACCATGGCCCGGCCGGCTCAGCGGCCCTCCACCCGAAGAAGACATCCTGCCTGGTGAAGATGACCGACTTCGGGGCAGCGAGCGTCAAGGGCTCCTTCGCTTGCAGCGGCGAGTGGCGCTCTGGCGTCGGCGTCAGCGCCGGGACGCTGGAGGCGGCGCCGTAGCCACCCTCAGAACGGGAAGGCGATCGCGAAGAAGTAGCTCTGGAAGTAGTTGTTGATGCCGCGGATCAGCGCCTTCATGAAGAACGGGCCGCCGACGGCGACGAGGCCCCCGACGAGCAGCATGAAGGTCATCATCGAGTACTCGACCATCGCCTGGCCTCGGGCTCCGCGCCGGAACATCGTGACGAGGTGTCGAAGATCTCGGATGAGCTCGGTCACGGCTCGGCCCTCCCCTCGCGATGGGTCGCCACCAGCGTCGTCCCCGACGGTTTGGCCGGCGTGACGGTCAGATCCCAGGAGCCTCCCTGCCCCCGGAAGGCGAGAATCGCGCCGCCGGCGAGCGGACGCGACGCGCGGTCGTCCCGGCGCCACCCCTGCGACGACATCGCGGACTCGTAGAAGGCGATGACCTTCGCCGCCGGGTCCTCGGTGCGGAACGAGACGGTCGTCGAGACCTGCTCGCGGTCGACGTTGCGCACCGAGAGGGGCTGCGCCCCGGGATAGGCGGGAAGGCCGCCGAATCGCTCCGCGGTTGCGAGGGCCGCGGCCCCATTCATGTCCATCACCGACAGGAACACGGTCGAACCCGAGTCGCGCGGAACGACCATCACCGTCCGCTGCAGGGACGTTCCCGGCGCAACGGCCGTGACCCCCGGGAAGGGCGCCACGGCCTTCAGCTTCTCCGCTCCGGTGACGAACAGTCCCGCGTCCGTGAAGGCCTTCCAGTAGAAATGCAGGACCTCCTCGGGCGCGTCGGGCGTGTCGAAGAAGACCATCGCGCCGAGCGCGCCGGAGGCCTGGAAGTTGTCGCCGACGGGAAGGACGGGGCCTCGCCGCGGATAATCGGGCAGGTCCTTCTGGATCTCCGACCGATCGACGAGTGGAGGCCGTGGCGGCGCCCCGCCATCCGGGGAGGCCGCAACCGAGAGCGCGGCAGCCGTCAGCACTTTCGCCCGAGATAGCACTGGCTCCTCGCCGGGTAGAACTTGTCCTTCACTGCTTCGTCCTCGGGAATGCCGGGGGCCTTGCTCCTCCACGGAACCGTCGGGTAGACCTCGCTGCCCGAGCCGTCCACCGGCGAGCGCGGGTCCGTGTTCGAGAACTCGGGCCCCGCGGCCGGAAGCGCGTTCGGTCCGCGCTCCTGCATGAAGCGAAGATCGTCGGGATTGTCGCCGAGGCTGCCGCCCTGGAGGATCGCCGTGGCCGCCATTCGCGGGATCGAGCCGTAGCCCCGGTTGGTGTCGTTCCACATCTGCGAGACGTGATCCCAGAACGGCCGGTTCTGCTGCATGGCGGTACGGGGATTCGGACCGTTGAAGTCCTGCTGCGACGTCCCGGTGAGGCCCCAGTCGTCGAGCAGCACGGCGACGCCGGAGCCCTGCCCGGGGCTGAAGTCGCACGTGCCATAGCCCGTGGCACAGAAGCGGAGCGGGTCGATGGATGGGGGATAGGAATCGAAGTGGACCAGGACCGCGAGCGACCGCCGGGGAACGAGGATGTTCCGGGTCTCGATCATCGCCTGGCACCGGATCGCGCCGCTCTGGTGATCGAACCGCTCCCGGTAGCTCGCCGTGGGTTGGGGGAGCCCGCCGGTGCCCAGGTTGACGCAGCGGACATCGTCCAGTTGGCCAGTGGCTCCATACAGGGCCAGGGAAGTGACCGACGCGGTGGGTTGCGTGGAGTCGAGGTGACCGTAGACGCTCGACGCCCAGGCCTGCCCGTCGTTCATGGCCTGGGTGACCATGTTCGGATTGTTGTCGGGGTTGGTCCAGTCGTGGGCGACGCGCCCGGTCGCGTACCACGTGGCCGCGGAGGCCACCTCGTTCGCCTTGGCGCCGAGGTAGATCGCGTCGCCGATGAAGATCACGTAGAAGAGCATCGGCAACGCGAAGGTCATGCAGATCGCGAACTCGGTGAGCGCCGCGCCGCGCTGTCTTCGAAGGATCTGGAGAACGTCGCGCATCGGGTGCTCCCCGCTCAGTACGGCGTCGGAAGTTGGTCGAGCGCGTTCCGGTACTCGCGGCCGTAGAGCGGCGAGGACGCCTGGACGGCGTCCAGGACCTGACCCCAGTAGTTTCCCGAGTCCCGGGTGTTGAA
>JAWOLE010000128.1:0-2707 GCA_033853815.1 Thermoanaerobaculia bacterium | reverse complement strand
ATCGGGACGCTTCGAGATCTATGTCCAGTCTTTTCCCGCCGCGAGCGGAAAGTGGCAGGTCTCGAACTCCGGCGGTGAAGACCCTTCCTGGAGCGCCGATGGAAAGCAGCTTTACTACCGCTCGTCCGACCAGAAGCTCATGGCGGTGGACGTTCAGACTGCGGAGGGATTCAAGGCCGGAATCCCGCAGCCTCTCTTCGCGGCGAGAGTCCAGGCGGGCATCGCGCGCAACAAATACGTAGCCGCATCCGACGGAAAGCGGTTTCTCCTCGTAGCCCCGCTCGGGCGCGAGGCCATGAACCCGACCACCGTCGTCCTGAACTGGAACGCCGACCTCGTTCGGTGACCGTTTCGGGAGACCGGCATCCACGCCACCACGGCGGATGTAGGCTTTCCTCGCGTTGTCTCTGACACCCGGCAGCCGCCTCGGTCCCTACGAGATCCTCGCGCCGCTCGGAGCGGGCGGGATGGGCGAGGTGTACCGCGCCCGGGACGCGCGGCTCGACCGGAGCGTCGCCCTCAAGGTCCTGCCCGAAGAGTTCTTCGAGGACCAGGACCGCGTGGCGCGGTTCGAGCGAGAGGCGAAATCGCTCGCGGCTCTGAACCACGCCGCCATCGCCGTCGTGCACTCCTTCGAAGCCATTGACGGACGGCACGTCCTCGTCATGGAGCTCGTCGAGGGAGAGGGCCTGGACATGCGGATAGCGCGCGGAGCGATTCCCCTCGAGGAAGCGCTCGCGATCGCGCGGCAGATCGCCGAAGCGCTGGAGGCCGCTCACGAGAAGGGGATCGTCCACCGGGACTTAAAGCCCGCCAACGTCATGCTGACGCCGTCCGGGGTCAAACTGCTCGACTTCGGGCTGGCGAAGGTGTTCCAGCCGGAATCGCCGATCGAGAGCCTGACTGCGGCGCCCACGGCCGCCAAAGAGTCCACGCGGGAAGGGACGATCCTCGGGACGGTCGCCTACATGAGCCCGGAGCAGGCGCGGGGCCGAGCCGTGGACCGGCGCGCGGACATCTGGGCGTTCGGCTGCGTGCTCTACGAGATGCTGACCGGCAAGCGCGCCTTCGACGGCGAGACGGCTTCCGACGTCCTGGCGGCGGTCCTGACGCGGGAGCCCGATCTCTCGGCCCTCCCTGCCTCTACGCCCGCTTCGGTTCGCGAGCTCATCGCGCGCTGCCTGCGCCGCGACGCGCGCTCACGCCAGCGGGACATGGGTGACGCGCGCGTCGTCCTGGAGGATGCCGTCTCCAGCTCCCCGATGCCCGCGCTCGCCGAGGGAATCCGAAGCCGCGGGCTGCGCGCGGGAATCCTCGCGGCCGGAGCCGCGGCGGCCGTTCTCGTCGGCGCGGCCGCGGCCCTGCTCCTGCGTCCGTCCCCGCGGGAGCATCCGGTTTCCTGGCATCGTCTGACCTTCGAGAGCGGGACGGTCCTGTCAGCGGGATTCGTCCCGGGCGACAAGGTCGTCTACAGCGCAGCCTGGAACGGCGCGCCACCCGCGATCTATTCGACCCGGACCGACTTCTCCGAGGCGCGGGAGCTCGTCCCGGCGCCCTCGAAGCTTCTCTCGATCTCGAAGAACGGAGAGTTGGCGATCCTTCTCCGCGCGAAATCGCTCGGCTGGACTGCCATGGAGGGCACGCTCGCGCGCGTCGCAGCCGATGGCGGGACGCCCCGCGAGCTTCTCGAAAAGGTCCGAGACGCGGACTGGTCTCCCGACGGCTCACAGCTCGCGATCGTGAGGCGGGTCAACGAGAAGGTTCGCCTCGAGTTCCCGGCAGGCCGTGTCCTCTACGAAACGGTCGGGAACATTGCATTTCCCCGCTTCTCGCCGAAGGGGGACACGATCGCCTTCCTGGACTACCCGGCGAAAGGGGGTCACTGGGGGACGGTCTCCGTCGTGGACCTCCAGGGAAACAGGTCTGTCTGGACTCCCGTGTACGAAGAGATCGAGGGTCTGCTCTGGTCCCCCTCGGGAGAAGAGCTCTGGTACGGGGGAGAGGGGGAACGCGGCGCCATTCAGCTCTTTGCCGCCGCTCCCGGAAGGAAGCCGCGCCTGGTTGCGCCGGCTCCTGGAGATCTGACACCGCTCGCGGCCGATCCGGGCGGCCGCGTCCTCTTCAACCGGCTCACGCGACGATCCCTAATCGCGTGCGCGCTCCCCGGCGACTCCCGCCCGCGCGACCTCGCCGACCTCGGCGCCTCCCAGCTGGCGGACCTCTCCCCCGACGGAAAACGAATTCTCTTCACATATCGCGGGCCGGGAGCGCAGGAGAACTACGACGTCTCCATGCGCCCGACCGACGGCGGCTCCCCGGTGCGTCTCGGTCGGGGCGAGGCCAAGTCGTTCTCGCCGGACGGCCGGTCGGTCTCCGCCGTGATTTGGGGCAATGCCGGCTTCGGAGCCGGCTCGATCAGCGCGAGCGAGTCGGAGGATTCCATCGTCCTGCTCCCGACGGCCGCCGGCGAGACCCGCACGATCCGGATGGGAAACCTGTGGACCATCCGCGCCGTCGCTCTTCACCCGGACGGTCGCCGCCTCGTCTTCGACGCGGCCGAAAAGGGGAAGCAGGAGCGCGTCTGGGTGCGGCAGATGGAGGGGGGAGCGCCGCGTCCCCTCACGCCGCCCGGGTTCTATGCGTACACCTCCGCCTTCCTCTCCCCGGACGGGCGCTGGGCAGCCGCCGCGGACCTCGACGACAGGCT
>JAWOLE010000127.1:0-3663 GCA_033853815.1 Thermoanaerobaculia bacterium | reverse complement strand
GATGCCCGGGCATCGCCGTCGTCGCGCTTCCTTGCATCTGGCCCCACGGCGCACGTAACGCCATCCCATACCCTTTTTCAGCAACCTGCTAGACTTTTTCCCTTTCTCAGGAAGCGAGCGTGCCCCTGGTGGAACCGAATGGGGAGAAAAAGATGGTGAGCGGCGTGATCCTTGCGACATGCGCCCTGCCGGAGCCTTCCCTCTCGACGCTCGAGCCCGATTTCGAGGTGCGCGTGTTGAAACACCCCCCGACGGAGGCCGAACTCGCGGCCGCCGTCGCCGACGCGGACGCCCTCATCACGCTCGTGCGCGATCCCGTCACGGAGACCGTCGTGCGGTCGGGCAGGAAGCTGAAGATCATCGCGCAGTACGCTGTGGGCGTCGACAACATCGACCGCGCCGCGGCGGCCTCTCGCGGCATCGTCGTGACCAACACGCCCAACGCGCTGACCGACGCGACGGCCGACCTGACGATGGCCCTGCTGCTGGCGCTCGCCCGTCGCATCCTCGAGGGCGACAGGCTCGTGCGTTCGGGCAGGTTCTCGGGCTGGCAGCCCGAGCTCTTGCTCGGATCCGATCTGAAGGGGAAGGTCTTCGGCGTCCTGGGTCCGGGCCGTATCGGGCGGGCGGTGGCTCGTCGGGCTCGCGCTTTCGGGATGACGGTCTTTGCCTGCGGCCGCTCGCCGCGGGACGAGGCGGACCCGGACGACCCGCCGCGGGTCTCCTTCGACGAGCTGTTGCGGCGCTGTGACATCGTGTCGATCCACCTCCCCTTGAACGATGAGACGCGCCATCTCTTCGACGACCAGACCTTCGCGAAGATGAAGCCGGGGAGCTGGCTCCTGAACACGTCCCGGGGCGCCATCGTCGACGAGGAGGCCCTGGCGCGGGCACTCGTGACCGGTCCGCTCGCCGGCGCGGGACTCGACGTCTACGAGAACGAGCCCGCCGTGACGCCGGCCTTGCTCGAGAGCGATCGGGTCGTCCTCATGCCGCACGCGGGAAGCGCGACGCAGGAGACGCGCCGGGAGATGGCCCGCATGGTCGTCGAGGACGTGCGCCGGGTTCTCTCCGGCGAAAAGCCTCTGCGGCCGGTAGCCTCCGAACCAGGCCGCGAGCGCCTCAGGGCCGAGCTGTGAGGCGCGGCAACGACGGCTCGCTGACGCGCCTGGATGCCGCGAGCGACGGTCTGCTCCGGCGGATGGCGAAGGGTGAAGACGCGTTGCTCTGGATCCAGGCCCGATGGGATCGGATCGTGGGAGAACCGCTCGCGAGAAAGATCGAGCCGGCGGCGCTCCGGGGCAGACGCCTGACCCTGAAGCTGCTCGACCCGGCGTGGAGGAAGCCCGTCGAGGCGACCCTGCCCGACCTCGAGCGCAAGCTCGCCTACGAGGTCCCGGAGATCAAACCCAGAGTCACCCTGAAGTAATTGAAGATTGACCGATTGAAGATTGCAGGATTGGGCCCCGGGCCAATCGTCAATCCGTCAATCTCCGAGCCCTGGCGACCCGGGAAGAAGCCAGCCGATACTGATCGCGACGCCAGTTGGCGACTGTCATAATGCGACACCCAGAGAGCGGCACTATCCCACTTCATTCGCGGCGCGCGTAGTCTCCCGACGGAGGAGGGAGGAGGCGCGCGCCGCGGGAGGCGCAGCGAGCGAAGGGATCAGGCGGGCGGTCGAGGCCGCATCCGGCCGAGCCGCCCGCCGGTGCCTCCGAAGGACGCAGATCCCGTAGCGAGCGGAGCCGACGGCCTAGGCGTAGAGCCCGCGGACCATGGTGTCGTGGGCCACGCGTGAGATCCCGAGCATGTAGGCCGCGATCCGGAAACTGACGCTATATTTCTCCGCCATTCCGGCCACGTCCGCGAAGGACTGGACCATGATGTCCTCGAGCCGCTCGTTGACCTCCTGCTCGCGCCAGAAGAAGCCCGCCCGATCCTGGACCCACTCGAAGTAGGAGACCGTGACGCCTCCGGCATTGGCGAGGATGTCCGGGACGATGAGGACCCCCTTCTGGTCCAGGATCTCGTCGGCGTGCTGGGTCGTGGGGCCATTGGCTCCCTCGATGATGATCTTCGCCCGGATGTTGCCCGCGTTGCGCCCCCGGATCTGGTTCTCGTTGGCGGCGGGGATGAGGATGTCGGTTTCGAGCTCCAGGAGCTGCGCGTTGGTGATCTTCGTCACGCCCGGGAATCCCTCGAAGGAGCGGGCCTTCTCGTAGTGTTTCAGGACGGCCGGGATCTCGAGCCCCTTCTCGTTCCAGATCCCCCCGTTGATGTCGGAGACGGCGATCACCCGCGCACCCGCGTCGTGGCACATGCGGGACGCGATCGAGCCGACGTTTCCGAACCCCTGGACCACGACGCGGCTCGACGGAAGCGTCAGCCCTCTCAACGGCGCCGCCTCCCGGCAGATCAGCATGAGGCCCCGGCCGGTCGCCTCCACCCGTCCCCGGGAGCCGCCGAGCGAGAGGGGCTTGCCCGTGACGACCGAGGTCACGGTGTGGCGGGCATGCATCGAGAAGGTGTCCATGACCCAGGCCATGGTCTGGGGATTCGTTCCCATGTCGGGCGCGGGCACGTCCTTCTCCGGCCCGAACTGGTCCATCAGCTCGGCCGTGTAGCGCCGGGTGATCCGTTCGAGCTCCCCGCGGGAGAGGCTGGCCGGGTCGCAGATGACGCCCCCCTTGGCTCCGCCGAAGGGAATGTTGACGACGGCGCACTTCCAGGTCATCCAGGCGGCCAGCGCGCGGACCTCGTCGAGCGTGACGTTCTTGTCGTAGCGGATGCCGCCCTTGCCTGGCCCTCGCGCGATGTTGTGGAGGACGCGGTAGCCGATGAAGACCTCGATGCGCCCATCGTCCATCACGATGGGGATGGACACCTTGGTCTCCCGGACGGGCTCCCGCAGGACCTTGTAGAGACCGGGATCGAGGCCGAGCTTCTGCGCGGCCAAGTCGAACCGGGACATCATCTCCTCGAAGGGGTTGGCGGAGTCCACTCCCTGCGGCGGCGTCCCGATCGTCGGAAACTTCGGCTCGGCCACGACTTGGTCCAACTGGCCCTCCCCGGCCGGCTGCGGCGGCCTGGCTCCCATAAAATGGGGGCGGGATTGTAACGCACGGAGCGGCCTGGATTCCTCGGGGCGTCGTCCTCCCGCGCGGCCGGGAGCGGTCAGCCTTCGGAACGAGAATGTCCGCTCGCACCGCAACGAGCAGAGCTTGAAGGAACGGAATGCCGGCGAAAGCGCCAGCCTGGCCGACGAGGAGCTCGTCGGCCGGGTCCTCGCCGGCGAGGAGGACCTCTACGAGGTTCTCGTCAAGCGTTACCAGACGCGCGTGCACGCCCACGTCACGAGAATGGTCGGGAACCGGGAGGACGCGCTGGATCTGTCCCAGGAGATCTTCCTGAAGGTCTTCGGCGCGCTCGACCGGTTCAACCCGGACTACAAGTTCTCGACCTGGCTCTTCCGCATCGCCGGCAACGCGGCCATCGACCACCTGCGCAAGCGGCGGCCGCGCACGATTCCGCTGGAGGTGCCGGATCCACAGGGTGGGATGTCCTCTCCAGAGTACAGGAGCCACGACCCCGACCCCTATGCCGAGCTGCGGAACGTCGAGCGGGGCAGCGCCATCGCGGCGGCCATCGCCGGCCTGCCCG
>JAWOLE010000126.1:0-8434 GCA_033853815.1 Thermoanaerobaculia bacterium | reverse complement strand
CGGTTGATGATCCAGGGGAAGCTCATGTACCAGTGGGGAATGCAGAGCCACTTGCCGCGCACGACCGCGATCGACGGCGCCTCGCTGATCCAGCCGCCGAATTCCCGGCCGAGGCGGTTGGCGACGTCGGTGACGTCCACGAGCACGTTGTCATAGAGCCAGGCGCCCGTGCCGTTCAGGTGGAAGATGTCGTGGCCGCTCTTGCGGGAGATGTCGGCGGCGATCGCCGTCGGCAGGTCCGGCGTGGCGACGAAGTCCACCTCGACCTTGCACTTGTTCTTCTCCCCGAAGTCCCTGGCGAAGACCTCGAACCACTTGTCGTAGTCGGGGACGAAGTGTTTCCAGTGGACGAGCTTCAGGACGCGTTCCTGCTGCGCCGAAGCGCTTCTCGTGAAGATCATCGGCGCGGCGAGCGAGGCGCCCGCCGCCAGAGAGACCTTGAGAAACTCCCGGCGCCCGAGACCCTGTCCGGACTTCTTCTTGCGATCCTTCATGGTGTCTCCTCCCCTGGTGCCGCAGATGCGCGGCACCCTGTTAGACCTCGCGTCGTCGCCGAAATCCTATGACAGTCTGGCCGCCGGGGAGGGGGGAAAAGGCCCGTGAAGGCCCTGTTTCGGGCAGGCCCGGAGGGTGCAATAATCCGACCCGCAGCCTCGGGTCAGAGCAGGTCAGCGGAGGACGGACTCATGGAGAAGGGCATTCGAATCCTCGCCAGGCCCCCGGCCGGCTCGGAGGCGGTCCTCTCCGCGGAGGCCCTGGCCTTCCTCGAAAGGCTTCACAGGGAGTTCCGGCCGACGCGCGACAAGGTCTTCGAACGCCGCCGGCGGATGAGAGGACCGTCATGAGCGCCTCTCCGTCGCCCGCCTCGACCGCGGCTCCCACGATCTCCCGCGACGTCGCCGCCAGGCTGGCGGCGGTCGTCGGGGAGCGCCACGCGATCGTCGATCCCGCGGAGCTGCGCACCTACGAGTGCGACGGCCTGATGAGCTACCGCGTGATGCCGGGAATCGTCGTCCTGCCCGGCTCGACGGAGGAGGTCGTCCGCGTCGTCCGAATCGCCCGCGAGGCCAACCTCCCGATCGTGCCGCGGGGATCGGGGACGGGGCTCTCCGGAGGCGCCCTCCCGGTGCCCGGCTGCGTCGTCGTCGGGCTCTCGCGGATGAAGAAGATCCTCGAAGTGGATCTGGAGAACGGCTGGATCCGCGTCCAGCCCGGCGTCGCCAACCTCGACGTCAGCAAGGCGATCGGCGCGGCCGGCTACTACTACGCGCCCGATCCTTCCTCCCAGAGCGTCTGCTCGATCGGCGGCAACATCGCCGAGAACTCGGGGGGGGCGCACTGCCTGAAGTACGGGTTCACGTCCAATCACGTCCTGGGGGCGCGGGTCGTGCTCGGCGACGGGAGCGTCGTCGATCTGGGAGGGCCCGTCCTCGACACGCCGGGCTACGATCTGCTGGGCGTCCTCGTCGGCAGCGAGGGCATGGTCGGGATCGTCACCGAGGTCGTCCTGCGCGTGCTCCGCAAGCCCCAGGCGACGCGGACCTTCTTCGCGACCTTCCCCTCGACCGACGAGGCGGGCAACGCCGTCTCCGCGATCATCGCCTCGGGGATCGTGCCGGCCGCGATCGAGATGATGGACCGCCTGGCGATCGAGGCCGCCAAGGCGGCCACCGGGCTCGACTGGCCGGACGTCGGCGCCGTGCTCCTGATGGACGCCGACGGCCCCGAGGCCGAGGTCGAGGTGACGGCCGACAACGCGGTGGAGCTGGCGCGCGCGGCCGGGGCGATCGAGATCAAGCGCCCCAGGGACGAGGCGGAGCGACAGCTCATGTGGAAGGGGAGGAAGAGCGCCTTCGCGGCCGTGGGGAGGATCAGCCCCAACTACTTCGTCCAGGACGGCGTCATCCCGCGCTCGGAGATCGCCAGAGTCCTGCGCGAGATCGACGCCATGACGCGCAAGGCGGGGCTGCGCGTCGCCAACGTCTTCCACGCGGGCGACGGCAATCTCCACCCGCTCATCCTCTACGACGCGAAGGTTCCGGGGCAGGAGCAGGCCGCCGAGGAGATCGGGGGCGAGATCCTGAGGATGTGCATCCGCTACGGCGGCTCGATCACCGGGGAGCACGGCGTGGGCGCCGACAAGGCGATCTACATGGCGGAGATGTTCTCGGAAGCGGACCTCGAAACGATGGCCATGGTGCGCTGCGCCTTCGACCCGGAGGTGCGCTTCAACCCGAGCAAGGTCTTTCCGACGCCGCGGCTCTGCGGCGACCGTCCCGGCCCCTACCGGCCGCATCCCGTGGAGCTTTCCGGCGAGGCCTGGCGCGAATGAGCGCCTTTTCCCGTCCGGCGGCGGAAGGCGACGCGGTCCTCGGAGTCCGTCCCGAGACCGTTTTCGAGCCGGCGACGGTCGAAGAGGCGGTCGAGGTCGTCGCCGGGTCTGCGCGTGACGGGAAGGCTCTCGCCTTCGTCGGCGGGGGCACAGACCTCGGATTGGGCGCTCCTCCGAAGCGGCTGGACGCCGTCGTCAAGACGGGGCGGCTCGCTCGCGTCGTCGAGCACGCGCCGTCGGACCAGATCGTCATCGTCGAGGCGGGACTGACGCTCGGAGAGCTGCAGAAGGCCCTGGTTTCGCATCGCCAGCGCCTGGCTCTCGACCCTCCGCTGCCCGAAAGAAAAACTCTGGGCGGGATCATCGCCGCCAACGCCTACGGCCCGCGTCGCGCCCGGTTCGGATCGGTGCGGGACCTCCTGATCGGGATCTCCTTCGTGCGCGCTGACGGGACGGTCGCTCACGGAGGCGGTAAGGTTGTCAAGAACGTCGCCGGGTTCGACCTGCCCAAGTTGATGGTCGGCTCGCTCGGGACTCTCGGATTGATCGCGACGGCGACGTTTCGCCTCCATCCCCTCACCGAGGAAGAAGTCACGTTGCTCCTGCGCGGCCGCACGGCCGCCGGCGTCCGTGCGCTCGTCGCCGCGGTCCGGAAGGCGCAGCTCGAGCCGACCTCGGTCGTCGCGGCCTGGCGCGAGGCCGACCGGTTCGACGTCGCCGTGCGCTTCGAGGGGTTCCGGGCAGGCGTGGCCGAGCAGCGCGAACGCCTGGCCGGTCTCGTCCTGGGGCAGGCCGGCGGCGCCTGCGAGGCCCTGGACGAGACTTCCGCCCGCGCCTTCTGGTCCCGCCATGACGAGCTGCGCACGCGGCCGGCGCTGCGCGCAAAGCTGACGGCTCTGCCGACGCACGTCGAGACGATCGCCGGAAATGTTCTTCCGGGTCTGCTTGGCGCGCTCGACAATCCCTCTTTCCTCTGGTACGCGACGCTCGGCATCGGCTTCCTGGCGGGGACGCCCGCCGACGCCGGCGTCGCGGCCGCCGCGATCCAGTCCGCCCGCCAGAAGGTCTCGGGCCCCGGCGGCTCTCTGACTCTGGAGGCGGCGCCGGCGGCGATCCGCGAGCGCCTGGACGTCTGGGGGCCGCCGCCTCCGTCGCTTCCCCTCATGCAGAGCGTCAAGAACCGTTTCGACCCGGACGCCCGACTCGCCCCCGGCCGCTTCGTCGGAGGAATCTGAGAAGGTGCGAAGTGCGAAGTTCGAAGTGCGAAGTTATAGAAAGCCTGGAACCTGGAACTTAGAACCTGGAACTTAGAACTGCGAACATGGAAGCTCAAGTAAAACCGCCCGAGCGCCCGCTGCTGGACGACTGCGTGCACTGCGGGTTCTGCCTGCCGGTCTGCCCGACGTACGTCTCGTGGGGCGAGGAGATGGACTCGCCGCGCGGCCGCATCGATCTCATGCGCGGCCTCGCCGAGGGCAAGATCGCCTGGAGCGACGCCGTCGCGGCACACTTCGACCGGTGCCTGGGCTGCATGGCGTGCATGCCGGCCTGCCCCTCGGGTGTCAAGTACGACGTCCTGATCGAGCGCACGCGCGCCGATCTCGAGAAGCACGTCACGCGCGGCCGGGAGGACCGGCGCCGCCGCGAAATGATCTTCCGGGTATTTCCCCATCCGGGAAGGCTGCGGGCCGTCGCCGCGCTCCTCTGGCTCTACTCCAGGACGGGAGTGCAGGCGCTCGCCCGCAAGAGCAGGCTCCTCCCCAAGAAACTAGCGAAGATGGAGGCCCTCCTGCCGGAGATCTCCTTCGACCAGGTGCGCGCGCGCCTGCCCGAGCGCGTTCCGGCCAGGGGCCCGAAGCGGGCGAAGGTCGCGATTCTGGCCGGCTGCGTGCAGCGCGTCTTCTTCCCCGGAGTCAACGAGGCGACCCTGCGGGTTCTATCCGCCGAAGGCTGCGAGGTCCTCGTGCCCCGGGGGCAGGGGTGCTGCGGAGCGCTCTCGATCCACGCCGGCCGTGAAGAAGAGGCGCTCGATTTCGCTCGCGAGACGATCGCGCTCTTCGAAAGAGAGCCGGTGGACGCCATCCTCGTCAACGCCGCCGGCTGCGGCTCGAACATGAAGGATTACGTTCGCCTCTTCGCCGACGACCCGAAATGGGCCGACCGGGCCAGGGCCTTCTCCTCGAAGGTCCGCGACATCAACGAATTCCTGGCCGCTCTGCCGCCCGTGGCCACAAGACACCCGATCCGCGCCCGCGTCGCCTACCACGACTCCTGCCACCTCGCCCACGCCCAGAGAATCCGCGAGCAGCCGAGAAAGCTCCTCTCCGGGATCCCGGGCCTCGAGCTCGTCGAGATCCCCGACGGCGATCAGTGCTGCGGCAGCGCCGGCATCTACAACCTCGTTCAGCCCGAGAGCTCCGAGGAGATCGGAACGCGCAAGGTGGACAACGTCCTCTCCGTCAAGCCCGACTTCCTCGCCTCGGCCAACCCCGGTTGCACCCTCCAGATCCAGAAGCTCCTGCGCCAGCGCGGGATGACGCTCCGCGCCGCCCACCCCATCGAGATCCTGGACGCCTCGCTCTCCGCCCGCCCCCTCCCGGAATAATCCAACAATGCAAGACTGACCCCATTTCGACGAATGGAGAGCCCTTCCATGATCCGTCAGGACATTCTTCAAAGATTCCCGGACCTGTTCGCGGCGAGGAAGGTGAACGGGCGCGACGTCGATGTCGAAGAGACGATCGCCGTGCTCACTCGAGAGCTGCGCCCTGAGATCGCGGCGGCGCTGACGGCGCGCCGGCGGCTGCTGCAATCCTCCGAGCCGGTCCGGAAGAGATACGCCTGGCCGGCGTGGGACGAGACCTTTCCGGATCCGGTGAGCGGGAAGCCCTGGACGTTTCGCCAGATCGTGCAGGGGCTGATCGACAACTTCTTCGGGCGCGAGAGCGAGTGGCGCTGGCGGTTGAACGACGACGTGCCCATCCCGAAGGATGCCCACCCGTTGACGAATCCGGGCCTGGAGCTGACCGGGCCCTGGCAGCCGCTGGATATGGCGTTCAATGCCCTCAACAGCCCGGCGCCGATGAACATGCCGGATTTCGAAGACGCCTCGCCTCCCCACTTCCGGCCCGACGGCACGCCGGCGACCGAGCCGATCGGGATCTTCGCGGCCATGCAGAACGCCAGGGAGATCTTCGAGGGCCGCTGGAACGGACGTGCTTACGAGGTGGTGAAGAAAGGGAAGAAGAGGTCTTACGCAATCAACGCCCCTCCCGAGAAGTGGCCGACGCGCTTCGGCCGTCCGCCCAGCATCCACGTGCGCTACGACCACGTCACCGTGGACGGCGAGCCGGCGCCCGGCATGATCGCCGTCGTCGTCCTCTGGGTCGCCAACAACTACGAGGCGCTGCGCCGCGCCGGCACCGGCGTCTATTTCTACATTCCGAAACTGCAGACTCCGCGGGAAGCCCTGATCGTGGAGAAGCTCCTGGCGCGGATGGAGGGGATCATCGGCGTGCCCGCGGGCACGATGAAGATCAAGATGCTGTACGAGGAAGGCAACGCCGGCCGTTTTCTTCCGGCCATCGCGTGGGTGCTGCGGCGGAGGCTCCTGGGAACGAACGTCGGCCGCTGGGATTACCTGGGCAGCCTGATCGAGATCTGGAAGGACGATCCCCAGGGCGTCTTTCCCGATCCGCAGACGATCGGCATGGCGTCGCCCAACATGATCGCGTATCAGCGCTACAACGCCCTGCTCATGCTGATGGCCGGCATGAAGAACGGGGAGCTCAGCACGGCGGCCCCCATCGGCGGCATGGCGGCGGTGATGATCTACCAGTCCGGCGATCCGTACGGTCGCGCGCGATACAACCCGCTCGCGCTGCGGGCGATGGTGGTGGACAAGGTCCGCGAGCGCCTTCTGGGCCTGGCATTCCTTCCGGAGACGCCGCTCGCGGCCGGCCGGGCCCCCACGCTGGAAGACATTCTCGCCGGCCGGGTGAAGGGCCGGCTCTACGACGCCTACCGGCAGAGCTGGGTGGCCAGCCCGGAACCGGCCTACGTGGGGGCGGGCAACACCCCCTTGCGCACTCCTCTGCAACAGCTCCAATCGCTTCTCGATCGGCCGCTCGAGACGGCGGACGTGAAGGGCAAACCGGTGCCGACGGTCGGCAGCGGCCTCTCGGACGCCGAGCGTGAGCTGCTGCGATCCCGGGGCCTTCTCGACGCGCAGGGCAGGATCACGCCCCTGGTCCTCGACAGGGGAAAGCTCGAAACCCCGGAAGCGCTTTTCAGCCAGGAGCTGTGGGGCGCGATCTATGCCGTGCCCGAGGGCGAGATCACCGTCGAGCACATCCAGCACGCTTTCTACATGGCGGCCAACTACGGCTTCCAGATCCTGAACGGCAACTTCGCGGCCGCCATCGACGACTACGAGCTGAAGCTCCGGTTCATGAACGACCTCGCCACCTACCGGATCGACGTCAGCTGGCTATGGACGGTCGTCCGTCACCGGGCGGCCATCACCAGGGAGGGCTATCTCAAGCGGCCCGCGCTGACGGAGGACGGCGTGGAACCGGCCGAAAACGCCGAGCGCGTCGCGGCCGGCGCCCGCTTCACGCCGGAGTTGTTCCAGAAGCTCTGGGACTACCACAACGAGTGGACGTACGCGTTCTTCGACGAGCTCGATCGCCGCGGCGACCCCGGCCGCTTCGACCGCGCCAAGGCGCCCGTGATCATGGAGCTGCTCAAGCGGCAGCTGCTGTCGCCCCGCTACATCCAGCACAGCGCGCGCGTCCTTTTCGTCATTGGGCAGGCCGGCGAGCGGGAGCGCGAGCAGATCCTGGAGGCGATCTTCGATCTGTCCCGCGAGGAGATCGCCCGGCGGGTGGCGGCAGGCACCTCGAGCCGCGCCGCGCTGGCCGCGCACGACTATGTCTACGACGTCTTTCCGGATGCCGAATAGCAGTCTCGTTGTGACCGGCGCCTCCCTCTCCGTCCGCCCGCTCCCGGGGTAATGCGGCGGCGCAAGAGGGCGCTCCGAACGACGCCCGCGGTCTGCGTCATGGCGGCCGCGGCGTCGATCCTCGCGGCCGTGGCGCCCCATGCGGAGACGCGGCGGGAAACCCCGATGGCGCCGCCATTCTGGGAATCCCTCGGACCGGGACCGTACACGGTGGGCTTCCGCGTCCTCTATCAACGCGACAGCAGCCGGAAATGGCTCCAGGCTCCCGGCCCGACCGCCGCCGATCCGGGCCGCCCCGTTCGGGTGAGCGTCTGGTACCCGGCCCAGCCTTCCGCGTCGGATAGGGCCATGACCTACGGGGACTACCTGCGTCACTCCGGCCCGGGCGATTTCCGGCAGATCGACGAGCAACTCGACAGGATGGATGCGGAGAGCTGGCTGTCCGATCTTCGCGAAATCGCGCCGCCCGGCGGGCCGACGTTCGACAGAGTGCGCTCGATGCCGGTTGCCGCGCACGCGGGCGCGCCCGCCGCTCACGGACCTTTTCCTCTCGTGCTGTATTCGGGAGGCAAGGCGTCGCGCGCGGATGCCAATGTGGAGCTGGGCGAGTACCTGGCGAGTCACGGGTACGTTGTCGCGACGGTGCCGCAACTCGGTCCGTCGGACCGCGCGCTCGAACTCGGCAGCTCGCCGCAGGAAATCGCATTGCACACCGATGATTTCGATGCCGCCTTGAGGGCGCTGCACGACTTGCCGGAGATCCAGTTCGGTCGCATCGCGACCGCGGGTCACAGCGCGGGCGGCGAGACTGCGGTCGAGCTGGCGCTACGCCATCCCGAGGTCCGGGCCGTCATTGGCCTCGATGCCTCGTTCGGCATCGCGGGTGGAGCCCGCGTCTTCAGACAACTGCCGGAGTACGCGCCGGGGCGACGGATGGAGGCTGCCCTGCTGGATCTTCGTCGCGCCGACGGCTCGCAAGGCGCCAAGCTCGATCTCGCCGCGATCGACGCTTTGCACTGGACCGACGTGTATCGTGCGGCCTTCAAGAAGGCCTACCACGGCGACTTCACGGAATGGGGAATGGTCGCCTGGAAACTGTCCATTCCGATGCCGCCGAACCCGTACGGTCACACCCGCCG
>JAWOLE010000125.1:0-4278 GCA_033853815.1 Thermoanaerobaculia bacterium | reverse complement strand
TCGGCTCGAGCTTCATGAAGAAGACGTTG
This sequence comes from Thermoanaerobaculia bacterium, assembly GCA_033853815.1. Classification (GTDB taxonomy): domain Bacteria; phylum Acidobacteriota; class Thermoanaerobaculia; order UBA5066; family Gp7-AA6; genus JAWOLE01. The sequence continues at coordinate 4,249 of JAWOLE010000125.1, read as the reverse complement.
GGAATCGCGGTCAGGATGTGGAAGTGCTTGGAGTACGGCAGGTAGTTGCCGAAGAAGAAGATGTCCACCAGATGCACCCACCAGCCGCCGACGTAGAGAGCGTCGAGCGCCGACGGCGCCATCCCCGCGAAGAGCCCCGCCACGACCGCGACGGCCGGCGCCCAGGCGCTCGCGAGCTCCGGCCTCATCGCGACCTTCGCTCCTTCCGAAACCAGATCCGCCGCGATCAGCAGAGCGATGAGGAACAGGATGATCCAGGCATCCCTCGTCAGATCGAGCCGTTTGGGGCGCGCGAAGGCGCGGCGAAAGACCGCCATCGCGACCCCGACCAGGACGAGGACCTCGAAGACGTCCTTGGCGAGCGTGTAGAGATCGCCCGCCCGGCCGGGCAGGAGCACGAAGCCGGGCACGAGCCCTTCGGCCACGAGCGCGATCGTCCGCACGAGGAGCACGAGGAATCCCGTGAAGAGGAAGATGTGGAAGATCCCGGCGTAGGGGTCCCGGAACATCCGCTTCTGCGCGAAGGCGTACTCGAGCGTTTTCCGGATCCGCATGCCGATCCGGTCGAACCGCGGTTCGGGACCCAGGGCCAGCAGGAAACGGATGCGCCGGCTCGCCGAGTACACGAAGGCCAGGATCGCGAAGAGGAGGATGAGAGAGAAGAGCGCTGTTCCGGGAATGCCCAGGATCAGACGTTCAGTTGGGAGCATCAACGTGAAGTCTAAGGTGTCAGGTGGAAGGTGTCAGGGGAAATGCAGGTGTCAGGTATCAGGTGCCAGGTGTCAGGTTTGAGCACGGCCCAGGTCCCTGAAACCTGACACCCGACACCTGAAACCTGCATCTCACCTGAAACCTCTACCCTGACACCTACTCCTTCTTCGCTTCCCTTACGGCTTTGGCGAACTCCGGGACGATCGCGAAGATGTCGCCGACGATCCCGTACGTCGCGACCTTGAAGATGGGAGCCTCGGGGTCCTTGTTCAGGGCCACGATGACCTTGGAGGTGCCCATCCCGGCCAGGTGCTGGATGGCGCCGGAGATGCCGCAGGCGACGTAGAGCGTCGGAGAGACGACCTTGCCGGTCTGGCCGACCTGGTACTGGTGGTCGATCCAGCCCGCATCCACGACGGCCCGCGAGGCACCGAGTGCGGCGCCCAGAGCCTCCTGCAGGTCGCGGATCAAAGGCCAGTTTTCGGGGCCCTTGATACCGCGGCCGCCCGAGACGATGACGTCCGCTTCCGAGACATCCAGCTCCTTCGACGCCGAGGCCTCGATCCTGACGACTCGCGCGCGCGGGGCGACGGCTCCGAGGTCGAGCGTTTCGATCCTCGGCTCCGGGCCCTCCTGCGTCTCGGCCGGGAAGACGTTGGGACGGGTCGTCGCGATCTGAAGGGAAGCGTTCCCGCAGTCGGCCTCCGCCCGGGCTTTGCCGGAATAGACGGGGCGGGATCCGACGAGCCTCCCGCCCTCGACGCGCAGCTCCATCACGTCCGCCAGCGCGGAGACGCCGTGCCGGGCGGCAAGGCGCGGCGCCATGTCCTTGCCCATGGCGGTCGCCGCGAGAAGGACCGCGTCCGGGCCCTCCTTCTTCGCCGCGGCGTCGAGAGCCCCGACGTATCCCTTGGCGCTGTAGAGCGCGAGATCGTCCTGGTCGGCGACGTAGACGACGCCGGCCCCGTACTTGCCGAGGCCCGCCGCGAGGGGCGCGACGCCCTTCCCGGGGATCACGGCCGCCTGCGGGCCTCCTCCGAGTTTCCGCGCGAGCGACAACGCCTCGAGGGAAGCCTTGCGAATCTTCCCTTCCCTCTGCTCGATGAAGACGAGGAACTTCATGATTGATTCATTGATTCATTCACCCATTGATCCATTGGAATGTCCGGTCAATGGACCAATGACTCAATCGATCAATGAACAAATTCGTCATATGACCTTGGCTTCTTCCCGCAGCAGGCGCACGAGCTCGCGGGCCGCGGCGGCGGGATCGTCGGCGGGGATCATCTTGCAGGCCTGGCGGGGCGGGGGCAGCTCGAGTTTCCTCCAGCGGACCTTCGCGTTGGCCGGTTCCGCTTCCGGCACGCCGAGATCCGAGAGCTTCTTCTCGGCGATCGGCTTCTTCTTGGCGCCCATGATTCCCTTCAGGGACGCGTAGCGCGGCTCGTTCAACCCCTTCTGCGCGGTCAGGACGACGGGGAGGCTCGATTCCACGATCTCGTGGGCGCCCTCGATCTCCCGGTGGGCCGTGATCTTCCCCTCCCCGACCTCCAGCTTGACAACGTTGCCGACGTGCGGCAGGTCGAGCAGCTCGGCGACCATCGGCCCCACGAGGGACTCGTCGTAGCCCACTCCCTTCTGGCCGAACCAGAGGAAATCGTAGGAGCCCTCCTTCGCGACGGCGGCCAGGGCCCGGGCGATCGCGAAAGCGTCCAGGTATCTTGAGTCGGCCGAGTCGATCCAGACCGCGTCGTCGGCCCCGCGCGCCAGGCATTCGCGCAAGCCGGTCTTCGCGCGCTCGGGCCCGACCGCGGTAACGCGAACGGTCCCGGCCCCCTTCGCCTCCTTGATCCGGAGCGCCTCCTCCAGAGCGTACTCGTCGTAGGGAGAGACGATCCACTTGACGTCGGTCTCGTCGATCGACTTGCCGTCGGGCGCGATCTTGATTCGCGTCTCGGTGTCGGGGACGTAGGCGACCGCGACGAAAGAATTCATGGAGAGTCTTCAGTTCTCGGTTTTCAGTTCTCAGTTTGCCGTTTCGGGTTTCTTCCTACACTGAAAACGGACAACTGACAACTGACAACTGAATCAGATTTTCTTCAGGACGAGGCAGCCGTTGGTGCCGCCGAAGCCGAAGGAATTGGAGATCGCGTAGCGGACGGGGGCGCTCTGCGCCTGGTTCGGAACGTAATCGAGGTCGCACTCGGGATCCGAAGTCTCGTAGTTGGTCGTCGGCGGCATGACCTGGTCGCGGATCGCGAGCGCGCAGATGGCGGTCTCGAGCCCGCCGGCCGCGCCCAGCAGGTGCCCCGTCATGGATTTCGTCGAGGACACGGCGAGCTTCTTCGCGTGGGGACCGAAGACGGCCTTGATCGCGATCGTCTCGATCCTGTCGCCGGCCGGCGTCGAGGTTCCGTGGGCGTTGATGTAGTCCACGTCCTCGGGATTGATCTCCGCGTCCGCCAGCGCGTTGCGCATCACGCGGGCGGGCCCGTCCCCGTCCTCCGAAGGCGCCGCAATGTGGTAGGCGTCTCCCGACATGCCGTAGCCCACGAGCTCGCAGTAGATCCGGGCTCCCCTCTTCCTGGCCGCCTCCATCTCTTCGAGGACGACCAGGCCGGCTCCCTCGCCGATCACGAAGCCGTCCCGGTCCCGGTCCCACGGACGGGAGGCGCGCTGCGGCTCGTCGTTGCGCGTGGAGAGGGCTCGCATGACGGCGAAGCCGCCCACCGCCAGCGGCGTGATGACGCCCTCCGTGCCGCCCGCGATGGCGGCGTCCGCGTCTCCGTACTGGATCTTGCGATAGGCCTCGCCGATGGCGTGGGCGCCGGTCGTGCAAGCCGTCACCGTCGCGAGGTTCGGCCCCTTCAGCCCGTACTTGATCGAGATGTTGCCGGCGGCCTCGTTGACGATCAGGGCCGTGATGAAGAACGGGGAGATGACCCTCGGGTTGTTCTTCGACTCGACGAAGCGCCTCTGCGTCTCCTCGATGATCGGCAGGCCGCCAATCCCCGAGCCAACGACGACCGCGATCCGCTCCCGGTTCTCGTCGGTGACGGGAAGCCCGGAATCCTCCATCGCGAAGTGGGCCGCCGCCATCGCGAAGTGGATGAAGTGGTCCATCTTCTTGATTTCCTTCTTCTCGATGTAGAGAGAAGGATCGAACCCCCGGACCTCCCCCGCGATGCGGCAGGTGAACGGGGAGGCGTCGAACCGCGTGATCAGACCGATCCCGTTCTTGCCGGCCAGAAGCGCCTCCCAGTTCTCGGCATTGCCGATCCCCAGGGGCGACAGAAGGCCTAACCCCGTCACGGCCACGCGGCGCGGAGGCGAAGAGCGAGGCATGAGTTTTCCTAAGACTCGGAGTTCAGTTTTGCGAGGAGTTCTTCTCGATATAGGCGACGGCGTCTTTGACCTTCTGGATCTTCTCGGCGGCTTCGTCGGGGATCTCGATGTTGAACGCTTCCTCGAACGCCATCACGAGCTCCACGGTGTCAAGAGAATCCGCGCCGAGGTCGTCCACGAAGGAGGCTTCCGG
>JAWOLE010000124.1:0-15152 GCA_033853815.1 Thermoanaerobaculia bacterium | reverse complement strand
CGCTATGGGGGCGCGCGTCGAGTTTTCGGACGCCGGACCCGAGCTTCCCGAGCCGGTCCGGTCGCTCGGAGACGTCGGCCGGCTGCGCCGGTTCGACCCATCAGCCGAGATCGCCTTCACGGGAGAGATCCTGGCCACCCTTCGCCGGGAGGTCGGGGATCGGGCGGCGGTGCTCGGCTTCGCCGGCGCACCCTGGACTCTGGCCTCCTACCTCGTCGAGGGCGGGGGGTCGAAGTCCTTCGCCGTGATCAAGCAGATGATGGGGCGGGAGCCGCAGACGCTTCGGAGCCTTCTCGATCTGCTGGCCGACGTTGTGGCCGAAGTTCTCTCCTACCAGATCGCCTCGGGCGCGCGCGCCGTCCAGCTTTTCGACACGGGGGCGGGCGAACTGACCGCCCGCGACTATCGCGAGTGGGCCCTCCCGGCCGCCGTGCGGGCGATCGCCCGAATCCGGCGCGAGGGCGCGCCGGTGATCCTCTTCGTCAACGGGTGCGCGCACCTTATCGAGGCCATGGCGGAGTCGGGGGCGGACGTTCTGTCGGTGGACTGGCGCCTCCCGCTCTCCCAGGCCCGAGCGCGGGCGCCGCGCCTGGCATTGCAGGGCAATCTCGACCCGGGAATCCTCCTGGGGCTTCCCGCGGAAGTCGCCCGGCGCACGCGGGAATTGATCTCCGAGACGGGCGGCCGAGCGCACGTCGTCAACCTCGGGCACGGAGTCCTCCCGCAGACTCCGATCGAGAGCGCTCAGGCCTTCTTCGATAGCGTGAGAGAAGCTGGCAGCTATCAGCTCTCAGCTGTCAGCCAGATAGGAACCCAGGAGATGCTGAAAGCTGAAAGCTGAGAGCCACGGACCCATGAACCCGAACGACGTCTCGCTCGAATTGCTGCGGCGCTACAACGTGCCGGGACCGCGCTACACCTCCTACCCGACCGCTCCGGTCTGGAAGGAGGGCTTCACGCCGAACGATTACGGGCGCCTGCTGGAAGAGAGCGCGGCCTCCGGGAAACCCGCACCGCTCTCGCTCTATGTGCACCTCCCCTTCTGCGAGAAGCTCTGCTACTTCTGCGGCTGCACGGTCGTCATCACGGGCACGCAGCACGCGCTCGAGGAGACCTACCTGGACGTGCTCGAGCGCGAGATCGACTGGGTGGCCGACCGCGTCGGCTCCGACCGCCCGGTCGTCCAGTTCCACCTGGGCGGCGGGACCCCCACCTATTTCACTCCCGAGCGCCTGCGCCGCCTCGGACGGAAATTCCGCGGCCGCTTCCGGTTCGCCGAGGACGCCGAGATCGGCGTGGAGGTGGACCCGCGGGTCACGACGCGGGAACACCTCCTGACGCTCGCCAGGCTCGGTTTCAACCGGCTGTCCATGGGCGTCCAGGACTTCGAGCCGCGCGTCCAGATCGCGGTCAATCGCGTCCAGCCCTACGAGGAGACCAGGCGCCTGGTGGACCAGGCCCGGTCGCTCGGTTTCCCCAGCGTGAACATGGACCTGATCTTCGGCCTCCCCTTCCAGACGGCCGAGAGCTTCTCGGAGACGATTGACAAGGTTCTCACGATCGGGCCGGATCGCCTGGCCGTGTACTCCTACGCCAACGTTCCCTGGATGAAGAAGCACCAGAACGTCCTGCAGCCGCACCTTCCCGACGAGCGGACGAAATTCGAGATCTTCCGCACTGCGCTCGAGCGGTTCACCGACGCCGGTTTCGAGTACATCGGGATGGACCACTTCGCGCGGCCGACGGACGAGCTGGCGCGCGCCCGGGCCGACCGCACGCTCCACCGCAACTTCCAGGGCTATACGACCAAGGCCGGGACCGATCTCCTCGGGTTCGGAATGAGCGCGATCGGGGCGATCGGCCGCAGTTATGTCCAGAACCGCCGCGACCTCCATCCCTACCAGGAGGCGGTGATGAAGGAGGGAGCGGCGACCTTTCGCGGCTTCCGTCTGTCGGAGGACGACCTGCTTCGCCGGCGGGTCATCTCGAACATCCTGTGCCACGGCGTGGTTTCCAAGCAGGAGATCGAGCGGGAGTTCTCGATCCGCTTCGACGAGACCTTCGCCGACGCGCTCGAGCGCCTCGAGCCGCTCGCCGAGGACGGCCTGGTCGAGCTCTCGGCTGGCGAGATCCGGGCGACGGCGCTCGGCCGGATCTTTCTGAGGAACATTGCCATGCCCTTCGACGCCTATCTTGCGGCCGCTCCGGAGAAGCCCGTCTTCTCTCGGACTTTGTAACGGGGCCGCGCACGAACCGGGCTTGGCACACCAGCGTCTCCGTCCAGCGCGGCCCCGAAGAGAAACTCATAGGTACTGCCGCTAAGAGTGGCAAGAAGAAAGCTCTGATTCTTGAATAGGCGCGCGATTCTGTTCCTTCAGCTCGGGGGGCCGGAGACACTCGAGGAGGTGCCGGGGTTCCTTTACCGGCTCTTCGCGGATCCGGACGTGATTCGCGTGCGGCCGGCGATCCTGCGCAAGGCCATCGCGGCGACGATCGCGGTGACGCGCCAGAGCACGTCGCGCCAGCTCTACGCCTCGATCGGCGGAGGCTCCCCGATCCGCAGGCTCACCGAGCGGCAGGCGGCCGGCGTCGAGGAACTCCTGCGGCGCAGAGGCCTGGAGGCCGCCGCGAGGGCCGCCATGAACTGTTCCTCTCCCCTGGTCGAGGAGGTCGTCGAAGACCTGGCCCGGGCGGGAGTCGGCCGCTTTCTGGCCCTGCCGCTCTATCCCCAGTACTCCCTGACCACCACGAAGGGAGCGATCGAGCGGGCCCGGGAGGCCGTGCGGCTCCACGCGCCGCGGGCCGGCTTCTTCGAGGTCGGCTCCTGGCCGACGCATCCGCTCTTCGTCGAGGCCCACGCGGAAGCGATCCGGGAGGAGATCGCGAAGTTCCCGGATCCGCGCCCGGAAGCCGTGCACCTCCTCTTCTCGGCCCACTCGATCCCCAGGAAGCTCGTCACCAGGAGAGGAGATCCCTACGCGTCCGAGATCGAGGCGAGCGTGGGCGCCATCCGCGAAGCCCTCGGCGATCGCAGCCCCTGGACGCTCGCCTACCAGTCCAAGCTCGGTCCGGTCGAATGGCTCGGCCCGCCGACGCTCGACGCCATCGCGGAGCTCGGGCGCCGCGGCGAAAAACAGGTTCTTGCCGTCGCGATTGCCTTCGTGACGGATCACGTCGAGACCCTCTACGAGATCGACCAGCTCTTCGGAGAGGCCGCGAAGAAGGCCGGCATCCCGCATTTCCACCGTACTCCCGGCTTGAACGACCGGCCCACGTTCCTCCGGGCGCTCGAGGACCTGATCCTGGCTCAGTCGGACTTCTGGGCCGACTGATGGCGACCTTCGACACGGCCGTCATCGGCGCCGGGATGTCGGGCCTCGTCCGAGCGCACGCGCTCGTCGAGCGCAGGGAAGAGGTCCTGCTTCTGGAATCTTCCGGCCGGGTCGGCGGCGCCGTCCGGAGCGAGCGGCGCCAGGGTTATCTTCTGGAGCTCGGCCCCAACACCGTGCGCCCCACGCCGGAACTGTGGCGCCTGGTCGTCGGCCTGGGGTTGCGCGAGCAGGCCCTTCTCGCAGACACGAAACTGCCGCGATACGTCGAGTGGGGCGGCAAGCTCCGTGCCCTGCCGATGTCGCCCGGCGCCCTCCTTTCGACGCCGCTTCTTTCTGCGGGCGGGAAGCTCCGGCTGCTCGCCGAGCCCTTCGTGGGCCGGGGGAGAGAGGTGGAAGAGAGCGTCCACGCCTTCTTTGTCCGCCGCCTGGGGCCCGAGGTCGCCGATCGCTTCATCGAGCCTTTCGTCGGCGGCATCTTCGCGGGGTCTTCCCGGGACCTCGCCGCGTCCGCCGCCTTCCCGTCCCTTGCCCGCTGGGACCGCGAGCATGGGGGCCTGCTGCGAGGCGCCTTCGCCGAGCGCGGCAAGACGCGGAGGGACCGCTCGATCCCCCTCGGCCTCCTCTCCTTTCGTGAGGGACTCGAGACGCTTCCGCGCTCGATTGCCTCGAGCCTGGGCGAGAGGCTGCGGGTCTCGACCCGGGTCGAAGAGCTCCGCCCCGGTGCCGATGGAGGCTGGACGCTCGCCACTTCCGGCGGCGACCAATCGGCGCGGCGCGTCGTCCTGGCCGTCCCGGCCTGGGAGGCTGCCCGGCTCGTGCGGCCCTTCGCCGCGGAGGCCGCCGACGCCCTCGCCTCGATTCCGCATCCCTTCCTCGCCGTGGTCCATCTGAGCATTCCCGCCGACGCGCTGCCCCGCCCCCTTCACGGCTTCGGCCACCTCGTCGTGCCGCAGGAGGGGCGGCGAATCCTTGGCGCGGTCTGGAACTCGAGTCTGTTTTCCGGCAGGGCGCCATCGGGTCAGGAGCTCGCCACGGTCTTCCTCGGTGGCGCGCGCGACCCGGAGGCTCACAATCTTTCCGACGAGGAACTCGCGAGCGTGGCGGCTGGCGACACGGCGTCCGCCCTCGAAGCCTCCACACGGCCCGAACCCGTGTCGATCACCCGCTATCCTCGATCGATCCCGCAGTACGTCGCGGGCCACGAAGCCCGCATCGAGGCCCTTTCCAGGGCCGAGGCGCGCTGGCCCGGGCTCACCTTCCTCGGCAACTACCGGGGAGGCATAGCCGTCGGCGACGTGGTCAAGAACGCCTCCTTGCAGCAACAGGCTCAGGTTTGACTCGCGATATATCTTACGATATAGCTTCCGAGCATACGGAGGATATATCATGCGAGTCTATGGCTGCGGAAGTCGGGCGGGTTGGGCTCTTCCCTTCATGACACGAAACTGGGGCTCTTTTTCCAACTGGGGCGGATGGGCGGCCTTCGGGCCTCTCGGAGGACGGCGGCGTTTCTTCGAATCCGGCCAGGTGCGCCTGGCCGTGCTCTCGCTCCTGAAGGAGGGCCCCAAGCACGGCTACGAACTGATCAAGCAGTTCGAGATCCGATCCGGAGGCCTCTACAGGGCGAGCGCAGGAACGGTTTATCCGACGCTGCAGCTGCTCGAAGATGAGGGTCTCATCGTCTCCGAGACCGTGGACGGCAGGCGCGTCTACCGCATCACTTCCGAGGGCCTCGCGGAGCTGGAGCGGGAGGCGGATACGGTGGACGAGATCTGGGGCCGCGCGGAGCGCTGGGAGGAGTGGTCGCGCTGGATGGGCCCGCAGGCCTTCGCCGTCGCGGGGCCCGTCGGGAACCTGGTCAAGTCCGCGCTGCAGGCGGCCCAGGCCGCGGGGGACTCCGCCGAGCGCCAGCAGCGCGTCCGCGAGATCCTCGACCGCGCGCGGCGCGAGCTCGAAGAGATCGGGAAGAGTCGGAAGTAAGGCAAGGCCCGATGCCGCTCGCGATCCGCACGGAAGAGCTGCGCAAGGTTTACTCCTCCCCTCCTCCCTCCGCCGCTCCCGGCCGGCCCCTGATGATCACGCCCCGACGGCGGGCGAAGAAGAAGGATAAGTTCGAGATCACGGCCCTGGACGGCCTGTCGCTCGAGGTTCGGCCGGGCGAGATCTTCGGGCTCCTCGGACCCAACGGCGCGGGGAAGTCCACGACTGTCGGCGTGCTGACGACGCGCGTGCGGCCGACCTCCGGGCGGGCATGGATCGGGGAACATGAGATCTGGAGCCGGCCCATCGCCGTCAAGCCGCTGATCGGCGTCGTGCCGCAGCGGCCCAATCTCGACTTCTCGCTGACCGCGCGGGAAGTGCTCGTCTTTCACGGAGCCTACTTCGGAGTTCCCTCGGCCGAGCGCGCGGAGCGGGCCCGCCTCCTGCTCACGAGGTTCCAGCTTTCCGACCGGGCCGACCATCTCCCTCGCAATTTTTCGGGCGGCATGATGCAGAGGCTCTCGATCGCGCGCGCGATGATGCACGACCCGGAGGTGTTGTTCCTGGACGAGCCCTCCGCCGGCCTCGATCCGCAGACCCGTCTGCTTCTCTGGGAGATCGTCCGCGAGTACAACGCGCGCGGCAAGACCATCGTCCTGACGACCCACAACATGGAGGAAGCGGACGCCCTCTGCCAGCGGGTCGCGATCGTGGACCATGGGCGGATCATCGCCCTCGGCACGCCGACGGAACTCAAGCGCTCGATCCCCGGCGGGTACGTGATCCACATGAAGTTCCACCCGAGGACGCCCGCGCTGATCGACAGGCTGACTCGCCTGCCCGGCGTCACCGAAGTCCGGCGGATCGGCGACGCGGGGGCGGACCTGTACGCCGATCGGGGCGGTCCTCTCCTCGCCGAGGCCTTCGGCGCCGCCCTGGCCGCGGGCTCGGATATCTCCGACGTGCACATCTCGGAGCCGTCGCTGGAGAACCTGTTCCTCCACCACACCGGCCGAAGCCTGCGGGATTAGAGGGTTGAACCCGAAGACGTTTCTCGCGCTCCTCGCCCGCGACGGCCACGTCGCGCGGCGCAACTTCATCCCTCTCATCCTGCAGACCCTGCTGCAGCCGATGCTCCTCGTCTTCATCTTCGGCCGCGTCATGACGACCTCCGGTTACATGCCGCTCCAGTACAAGAGCCTCCTGCTGCCCGGCATCATGGCGCTCTCGATGGTCCTCTCCGGCATCCAGGCCGTCGCCATGCCCCTCATCTCCGAATTCCAGTTCACCAAGGAGATCGAAGACCGGCTGCTGGCTCCGATCGAGATCGAATGGGTAGCGATCGAGAAGGTGCTGTCCGGCATGATCCAGGCCCTCGTGGCGGGCCTCGTCGTGCTGCCGGGGGCCTGGCTCGTGATGGGCAAGGGCGTGGACATCCGGCTGCCGCACGCGCTTCTGTTCGCGGCCGTCTGTCTCCTGGTAGCCCTCCTCTCCTCTTCGATGGGCCTGACCGTCGGCTGCTCGATCGGGCAGACCCAGATCGGGCTGATGTTCTCCCTGGTCTTCGCTCCCCTGATCTTCTTCGGATGCGCCTACTACCCCTGGAGCGCGCTCGCGCGCTTCCCGGTGCTCCAGAAGGCCGTCCTCGCCAATCCGGTCGTCTATGCGAGCGAGGGGCTCCGGAGCGCCCTGGTGCCACAGTTTCCCCATCTGCCCGTGGCGGCCATCCTCGGAGCGTTGACGCTCTTCGACGCGGTCTTCCTGGCGGCAGGCCTGCGCCAGTTCCGGAAGAAAGCCGTCCTCTAGCAGGCTTTCGGCGCAGGCGGTCGCTGCGCGACCGGCGCCGCTACATTTAGTGCGGGTGAGCGGACATCCCGCTGCCGTGAGATCCGAATCGGATCCGCAGGAAGCCGTGTAAAGAGATCGGACGGCTGCCGTACACGGAGTCGAACCTCGGAGGGAAGCGGTAGAAGGTCACGTCCGCCCCGAGTCCCGTCTCTGCTTCCGCCAGCCAGGAAAAGCCGCGCGTGAAGCCCAGCGTCGCGGCCTGGACGGAGACGCGGTCCGGCGGGACGCCCTCGGGACGCTGGCGCTTGTGGACGAGTTCGTAGGCGTCCCGGTCCACGCTCTCGAGGCGCCCGTACAGGAAGTTCTTCCCCGCGAACTTCCAGGTCCACTCGAACAGATTCCCCCACTCCGGCCCCTCGGCCGTGCGGTTCTCTCCCACGGCAAGCGTCGCCGCAATGAAGCCTGAGGGATCGCCCCGCTGGTAGGAGGCGGACGCCGTCGTCCGCGTCTGATTGCCCGCCTCGATCGCCTCGGGGTGTTCGAGATGGCCGGAGGAAACCTGGACGAACAGCTCGGGAAGGGGACGGACTGCCAGCCGTCCCGAGTAGGAGTCGATCCTCCCCTGATCGATGTTCCATCGGTTCTCGTCCGGCTCGCGGCCATGAAACGCGGAGCCTTCCAGCGCGAAGATCCCCGCGGTCACGCCGAGCGTCGCGACGTCCGCCGCGATGTGCGTGGAGTCCTGGTTGTGGTGGGATAGGGGCGCGGTCGGATTCTCGGACGCCGACAGGCGGTGGGGGTACGCCACCGGGCCGAGCGCGGGCTCCCCGACCGGAGCCGCATAGAGGCGAAGCTTCCAGCGGGAGGAAAGAGCCTTCTCCCACGAGGCCGCGAGCTGGACGAAGAGGTCGTGGGGGTGCTGTCGATCGACGAGCAGCACGCCGTGATAGGTCTCTCCCCGCTGGAAGAGCTCGGCGCTGCCGCGCGGAGGGATCGTCGCGGGCTCGAGCGTGAAGGTGCCGAGGAACGAGAGCTTCCCGCCCGCCCAGCGTCTGGCGGAGACCAGCATGAAGTGGTTCTCCGACTCGAACTCCCGGTCGCCGGACGGGCCGCCCTGGCGATTGACCGATAGGAAAGCGTAGGCGTGGACCATGGTCATCCAGTGGTCCATCGGCTCCATGTCTTCCATCATCGCCATGGGATCGGGGTTCGACGGCGGCGAAGGCCTGGCAGGCTGCCTGGCCTGCGGACCCGGCGTCGGCTCCATGCCCGGCATATGGTGTTCCTGCGCGGCCATGAGCGCCGCGGCTCCGAACAACAGGAAGGCGGCCTGGAGAACTCGCAGGAACCTGTCTCGCGGCGTGGTCAATCCTTGTGGGGCGTCGCGGCGGGCGAGGGCGAGGCCTGCGGCTTGCCTTCATTCGCCGCCTCCGGCCCCTCCTTCTTTTCCGGCGAGCCGGCAGCCTCTGCCGCTTCGTGGTGGGCCTCTTCCTCTTCGCGGCCGGCTTTCAAGGCCTCCTGTTCTTCCTTGGTGATCTCGGGCATGTGGCGTATGAAGGCGACCACCTTCCAGATCTCGTCGGGCTTGTGCGTCGGGGAGAAGGCCGGCATCCCGGTCATCCGGACCCCATTCGCCACGACCCAGTAGAGCTCCCCGTCGCTCATCCTCTGAACGGACGGCAGGGTCAGATCGGGCGCCGGGGGATTCAGGCCCTGACCGAATTCCGACTCCTCCACACCGGGAGCCCCGTGGCAATCCACACAGTTCTCCTTGAAGTGGATGAGTCCGGCCCGGATGTCTTCGGGCTTGGAAAACGGGTTGGACTGGGCCGGGGCCCGCTTCTGGATGGCCCGATTCAAGGCGAACGTCGCGAACTTCCTCTCGAACGGACCCGCCGAATTCGTCGCCGCCACGTTGTAGGAGCCGGTCCAGAAGACGATGCCGACGACGGCGGCCACCAGGAGCCACCCGATCAGAACCCCTCCGATGACTTTCATTCTCACTCCTTACTTTCGCTCGAGAGTGGAGGACGCGCTCCCCAAGGCCTGCGACCCCCGGCTCTCGAATCCTCCCTCAGGCGTGTTCTCGGCTCGAGGCGTGGCAGCTCATCTCCGACCCCCACTCGAGCTGGATCGTCGCGTGGTCCACCCCGGCCTCCTCCCGAAGCAACTTCTGGACCGCCGCCAGGACTTCGGCGCGCGCGCTCTCCGCGGAGGCGCGGATGTGGACGCTCGCCGAATGCAGCCCGGAGGTCAGCGTCCAGAAGTGCAGATCGTGCAGCTCCTCGACGCCGGGGATCCGCAGGATCTCCCGCCGCAAGGCGTGCAGGTCGATTTCCCCCGGCGCTCCTTCGAGCAGGATGTGCGCCGACTGCCTGAGGAGGCCGATCGCCCGGGGCAGGATGAAGAGAGCGACGCCGGCCGAGACAGCCGCGTCGAGCCAGCGCCAGCCGGTCAAGGGCATCGCGATCGCGGCTGCGAGGACAGCCACCGAAGAGAGCATGTCGGTGAAGACCTCCAGATAGGCGGCCCGCAGGTTCAGGCTCGCCGCTCTCCCGCGGGAGAGAAGAACCATCGACGCGAGGTTCCCGCCGAGCCCCAGGGCCGCCACGACGAACATCGCCCCCGTATGGATCTCCACGGGCCGCTGGAATCGGCGGACGGCCTCGTAGCCCACGTAAACCGCAAGGAGCAGCAGGATCTGCGCGTTGACGAACGCCGCGAGGATCTCGGCCCGATAGAGGCCGAACGTGTGCCTCCCTGTCGGCGCGCGCCCGGCCAGCATCATGCCTGCGTAGGCGAGCATGAGCGCGGCGATGTCCGCGAACATGTGAGCGGCGTCGGCGAGCAGCGCGAGGCTGTGGGAGAGGAGACCCCCGACGACCTCGACGATAAGGATGGCGAGCGTGATAGCGAGAGCGCCCAGCAGGCGCCGGCGGCGCGCATCCCGCCCGGCCCAGTCGAGCTCGGGCGCGCTGCGGGCCGGCCTGGTTTCCGTCACGGCGCCGGACACGGCTCGACTTCGACGCGCGCGTCGTTGAAACAGGCTCCGCCGCCCAGATCGGTCAGGGAGTCGGGGGCCAGGGCGGTCGCCGTCGCGCCCGAAAGCGTGTTGTGGCTCCAGAGACCCTTCGGGAGCATCGCGACGCCCGGGCGCAGGGCCGGGTTTCTGCGGGCGAGGCATCGGACCTCTCCCAGGCGGTTGAAGACGCGGACGCGGTCGCCGTCGGAGATTCCGCGAGCCTCGGCGTCGCCGGGAGCCAGCTCGACCGGCACCTGCCCCCGGACAAGGTCCCCGAGGGTCGAGCTGATCGTGCGATCGGTCGCCGGCGAGATCAGAGCCAGGGGGAACTCCGCGCTCTCGGGATCCGGCTGGAAGCCATAGAGACCGCCGGGAGCCTCCCGGTCGAGTCCCGCGGGGGTCAGATGGACCTTGCCGTCCTCGGTCAGCGGGAACGCGTCCACGAACTGAACGGGCGCCGCGTTTCCACCGGGAAAAGCGATTCCTTCGGAGTCGAGCGCGCGTCGGATCGCCTCGCCCGACCGGCTGCGCCGCAGGATCGCCTCCTTCATCGCCGCCGCGGTTTCGGGGTCGCCCGGCTGTCCCAACCCCGTGCGCCGGACCAGCTCTCCGAAGACCTCGTGGTTGGGCCGCGACTCGCCCACGGGTGTGATGACGGGCCGTCCCTCCTGCAGGACCATGGCCCCGTAACCGCGCGACATCTCGTCCCTCTCGAGGAAAGTTGTCGCGGGGAGAACGACGTCGGCATAGAGGGCGGTGTCCGTCAGGACGGGATCGAAGACGACGGTGAAGAGGTCTTCGCGGCAGAGCCCCGCGCGCACCTTCTCCTGGTTGGGGATCGTCGCGAGCGGATTGCCGTTGTAGACGAAGAGGAGCTCGACGGGCGGCCTGCCGTCGAGGAGCATCTGTCCGAGCAGGTTCATGTTGACCTCGCGCGCTCGGGACTCGGGCAGGTCCCCGGCCGCGGACCTGGCCTCGAGGTCCCAGGCCTTCGAGTTGCTCATCGTGTATCCGCCGCCCCGAACACCGAACTTCCCGGCCACGGCGGGCAGCGCGAGTACCGCGGCGACGGCCGACCCGCCATTGCGATTGCGCTCGAGCCCCCAGCCGCAGCGGATCGCCGCGGGGCTCGACTCGGCGTACATCCTCGCCAGGCGCTCGATGTCGCCGGCGGCGACCCGCGCGGTTCGGGCGGCCTCTCCGAGGGTCCACCGATCCGCGCGGCGGCGCAGCTCCCCGGCGCCGGTCGCGTGCTCGGAAAGGAACCGCTCGTCGGCGCGCCCGTTGGCGAAGAGCCAGCGGACGACGGCGAGCGCGATGACGAGGTCGGTGCCGGGCTGCGGAGCGATGTGCAGGTCGGCCTGCTCGGCCAGCCTCGTGCGCCGCGGGTCGATCACGACCAGCCGGCCTCCGCGGCGCCGCGACTCGAGCAGGAAGGGGACGAGATGGATTCCCGATACGGAAGGGTTCACGCCCCAGAGCACGACGAGCTTTGCGTGGCTGTAATCCTGCAGCGCCACGCCCCGCATCTTCCCGTAGAGGCCCGCGGCGGCGGCCCCGGAAGGAGCGGCGCAGACCGTCCGCGCCAGGCGCGAGGCCCCGAGGCGCGTGAAGAGGCGAGCGTCCGCGGAGTCCTGAGACAGGTAGCCGTTGGAGCCGCCGTAGCAGAAGGGAAGGATGCGCTCCCCTTCTCCCCGCTCCGCCAGGTCCTTCAGGCGGACCGCGACCGCCTCGAGCGCCTCGTCCCACGAGACCCTGCGGAAGCGGCCTTCGCCCTTGCGTCCCTCCCGGATCCGCGGGTAGAGGACCCGGCGCGGGCCGTAGACGTGATCGGGCATCCGCCGGACCTTCGAGCAGATGAATCCGGCCGTGACCGGATTGACCCGGCTGCCCCCGATCTCGACGGCGCGTCCGTTTTCGATGAAAACCTCCAGACTGCAAGCGTCGGGGCAATCGAGGGGACAGACGCTCGGAAGGCGTGCCGAAGGAGTATCGGGTTGCGGCGGTGTCGATCCCACGCTCCGATTCTAGCCGGGCGGCCGAGTGGTGTCCGGCGTCCGGTGTGCGGTTCGCGGGGACGAGGATTACCGGGACGCGGGAAAGCGGTCGTGGAAGACGAGCAGCCGTCCCTTCCTCGGGTCGCAGACGAAGACGTCGCCGGACGCATCGGCGGCGACGCAGTGGGCGCCGGAGGCCGTCGGAAGCGTGCCCAGCAGGGTTAGCGCGCCGGAGGCGGCAACGCCGAGCACCGCCATCGTGGCGCTCCTCGCCCCGGGCAGGTAGAGATGCCGGAGGCGGGGGTTGTAATCGATCACGTCCACCCCGTTTCCGGCCGAGAGACTCGACAGCTTCCTGCCGTCCGCGGCGTCGAGCACGACGGCCTTGCCCTCCGCGCATCCCGCGAAGATCCAGCCGCGGGTCTCGTCGAGAGCGATCCCCCGGGAACCCCTGCAGCCGTTGTCCCAGGTCGCCGCCACGGATCTCTTCCTGACGTCGATCGCCATCGTTCTCCCGTTCCAGAGGTGCGTATAGGCGCGCCCCTTCCTCGCGTCCACGACGAGGGACTCCGGACCGCCCGGGACGGCCAGGAAAGCCTCGTGCACCGGCGCCGCATCGCCCGCCGGCAGCCGGAAGATCTCGATCCGCTCCCTGTCGGGCTGCGTCACCCAGACCTCCCCCGTCGTTTCGACGTAGCGCACGTAATCGGGCGGCCCGGCGAGTTTCGCGCTCGACGCGATCTTCCGGGAATGGGGATCGACCACGTCGAGCCGCAGGGCGGTCCGGTCGGTCGCGAAGATCCGTCCTCTCCCCTCGTCGGCCGAGGTCACGCCGTCGTCGTGTCCCCCGCCGAACGCGCTCTTCGCGCTGAAGCCCGGGACCGTCGTCACGCTTCGGGACGCCGGCTCCACCAGGGCGAGGACGCCCGCCCGGCCGGCCGGAGCGAGAATCCTGCCGAGCGAAGGGGCGAAGCGCAGATCGTCGAAACCGATCCCCACCGAGCCGTCCGGGATCTCGACGGCGGTCTGCGCGAGCAGGGGCGCAGCGGCTGCCAGGGCGAGGAAGAGACACACCTTCCCGTAACGCATCGCCACCTCAGGGAAGATCCTAAAGCAATTGCTATACCCGTCGATCAAGTGCTATATGTTCCTGATGGGTCGCGCGACACGAAAGCCCTCCGGCGGCAAAGACCCCGCGGGCATTCTCCGCTGGTACCTGCTCATCCATCAGCTTCCGCCCGAGCCCCTCTACCTGCGCGCCAAGATCCGCCAGCGGCTGGCGAAGGTCGGTGCGGTGGCCTTGAAGAACGCCGTCTACGTCCTGCCGTTGCTGGAGGACTGCCTGGAGGACTTCGAATGGATCGGCGAGGAGGCGGTCTCGGGCGGAGGCGAGGCGTACGTCTGCGAGGCCGACTTCCGGGACGCGAAGACCAACGCGGCGCTCGTCGAGCGGTTCCGCCGGGAGCGCGACGCCGACTACGCGGCCCTGGCCCAGTCGATCCGCGAATGGACGCGCAAAGCGAGGCGCCGCAGCGGAGCGAACCCGCCGGAGGACGACCTCCCGACTCGACTGATCCGCTCCCGGCGCCGTTTCGACGAGATCGCGCGCATCGACTTCTTCCGGGCGAAAGGCCGCGCGGAGGTGGAGCGGCTGCTCGGGGCCCTGGAGCGCTCCGTCCCGTCGGGCAGGGACGCGGGACGGCGGACTCGGATCCCCGAATTCTCGAACCGCACCTGGGTGACCCGAAAAGGGATCAAGGTGGACCGGATCGCGTCGGCCTGGCTCGTGCGGCGGTTCCTCGACCCGAAGGCCCGTTTTCGGTTCATCGATCCCGGCCGGGAGACGGCCCGTTCGGGCGAGACGACCTTCGACATGGTCGGCGGAGACTTCACGCACGAGGCCGACCGCTGCACGTTCGAGACCCTGTGTCGCCGCGCCGGGCTCAAGGACCCGGCTCTCGTACCGATTGCCGAGATCGTCCACGAGGTCGACCTGAAGGACGGAAAGTTCGGGCGGCCCGAGACGCGGGGCATCGAGCGGCTCCTGGCCGGCATTGTCAACGCGTATTCGCGCGACGAGGAGCGCCTGGACCGGGGCTTCGCCCTCTTCGACGAGCTCTACGAATCCTTCCGCCGAAAGAAACCCGCTTCGAAAGAGGAGGCCAGGAAATGAAACGATTCTGGCTTGCAGCGCCGCTGTTTCTCTGGCTGGCAGCCGTTCCCGGCGCGCGAGCACAAGGCGCGGGGTGGGACGCCGTAGACAGGGTGTTCGGGGCGCCGGGAAAAGACATGCCCGGCGACGTCCACCGCTTCGGGTGGCCCCGGTCCGACCTGCACGTGACGCTCGCAGGAGTTTCCGTGGCACCCGCGCTCGCGCTCGGCTCGTGGGGCGCCTTCAAGAAGACGGGAACCGGCAGCGAAGCCGTCGCGATGGGCGATCTGGTCCTGCTCGGCTCCGAGGTGGACCCGGTCATCGGCGAGCTGCAGGCGGGCGGCTTCGAGATCCTCGCCGTCCACAACCACCTGATCGGCGAGTCGCCGCGAGTCCTCTACCTCCATTTCCACGGGCACGGCGACGCCGCGGCCCTGGCAACGACGCTCAAAGCGGCGTTAGCCAAGACGAAGACGCCGACCTCCGCTGGCAAGACCTCGCCCAAGCCCACGGCCGCCCAGGAGAAGACCTTCGAGAAGCTTCAGGAATCCCTGGGACACAAGGGCACGATGGCGGGCACGGTCCTTCAGGTCGGCGTTCCCCGCGCCGAGGCGATCCGGGACGGCGACATGGAGGTCCCGGGGAGCATGGGAATGGCCAACTCGATGAACTTCGAGACGGTCGGCAACCGCGTCGCGACGACGGGCGACTTCGTCCTCATCGCCGACGAAGTCAACCCGGTCATCAAGGAGCTGCGCGCTCACGGCCTGGAGGTCACCGCCCTCCACTCCCACATGCTGCGCGAGACGCCAAGGCTCTTCTTCATGCACTTCTGGGGCGTGGGCGCTCCCGAGAAGATCGGCGCGGGTCTCAAAGCCGCG
>JAWOLE010000123.1:0-11007 GCA_033853815.1 Thermoanaerobaculia bacterium | reverse complement strand
GTGAAGCTCGCGGCCGCGACGTTTCGCGCGGCGTCGGTCACCCGGATGAGCAGGAAGGCGCCCTTCCATTTCGGGTCGAGCTTGATCCGGTAGCTCTCCCTGGGGGAATCGGAGAGGCCGTCCTTGGGCTCGACCTGCACCCATTCCTTCGCGTCCACGCTGTATTCAGCCTCCAGGATCGGCGAGGCGGCGTCGCTCGCTTCGAACTCAAAGACGTCGCGGCCGCTCGCCAGCCGCCGGATGAGGGGAGGCGTGTTGTCCACGACGACGGGCGCCGTTTCGCGCGACGAGGTCTTCGGGTCGTCGGGGTTCGCCTCGGCGTCGGAGGCGGTGACCCGGAAGACGTACTCGCCGTCGGGAAGGGCGGCCGTGTCGAACGAGTAGAAGGCGTCCTTGAGCCCCTTCTTCAGGGGCAGCCAGCGGCCTGAGCCCGCAGGCCGGAAATCGAGGTCGTACGCGAGGTTGTCGCCGTCCGGGTCCGAAGCCTTCCACGTGAGGGTCCGGTACCCCTTCCTCAGCAGGCGGCGGGGGGGCGGCTCGGACTTGGGCTCCTCCAGGCTCGTGAAGATCCCCTTCTCGTCCGGCGCCGTCGTTTCGAAGACGTTGGAACCGCCCGAGCTCGACCTGGCCAGGACCTCCGACGGACCCAGAGCGAGAAAGCTCTCGATGACCGGGGCGGCGTTGCGGTTGCGGTACGCGGCTTCGACACGCCGCACGACTGGGAGTTTTCCCTGCTCGGAGGTCATTTGGATCTTCCATTGCAGGTACCGACCGGGGGGAGCCGCGATCCGGGACGACTCGGACGCCTGCGAGAAGGCGGACCATGGACTCCAGGTCGAGTCGGGCAGGCTCGATTCTCCTGACCGGAATGCGAACTCCACTCGAGCTCCCGGCGGAACGTCCCCCTCGAAACGGAAGGCGCCGAATCGGCTCGTGCGGCCCGTATCCTTCACGGCAGAGACGTATTCTCCCCGCCTCGGCCCGTCGCTCAGCCTGTAGAGAGCGCTCGCCGCGTTCGTCGCTACGGTGTTGCCGGCCAGGGCCGTGACCTGCTTCTCATCGAACGTGCGGTCGAGCGCCCAGAGGTTCGTGCCCACTCGGTAGAGCTTGCCGTTGGGTCCGGTCGCCGCGAGCACCGCGGGAGAGTCGCCGTCGGGTGCGAGGTCGAAGACGAGCTCGTCGGGGCTCGTCCAGACGGGCCGCGGCGGCTCCCCCTCCTCGAAGAGGAGGACCTCCGACGAATAGCCCCCCTGCCGGGAGCCGGGCTTGGGGGGCGCGAGCCGCGGAGCACTGACGGTGACGGTCACTTCGGGCTTTTCCTGCGTCTCGTCGGCTCCATGGACGCTGGTTTGACGGGCGGGCTTGGCGGTGGGAAGGGGCTGGGGCGCGGAGATCGGCTCCTGGCTCGTCGGGGGTGCCTCGGCCGAACTCGCGGCGACCCAGATCCTCCCGTCACGGCTCGCGGTGATGGACGTGATCTCCAGCTTCGCGGAGTCGTAGACCGTGGAGACCCCTCCCGACGGGTCGATACGCAACACGAGCCCCGAACCGGAGGTCCCGGCCCAGATCCTCCCCTTCGAATCGGCAAAGAGCGAGCGGACATGCGGGTCGTTGGTCGCGTAGACCTTCTCGCCCTTGCCCTCGGCCGCGATGCGGTGAATCTCGCCCGGCAGCCCCGTCGCGGCCCAGAGGGCCTTTCCCGAGAAAACCAGGGCCCACACGTACTGCGCTTTCGTCTCGTAATAGAGCACCGGTTTTCCCTTTTCGATCCGGTACACCCGGCCGCCGGGCGAACCCCCCGCGAACACCGTTCCGTCGGGTGACAGGGTCAGGGCGGTGACCTGCTTATCCGGCACTGTCGCCAGCGTCTCGACCTTCCCTTCCGGCGAGACGCGCAGGATCTTGCCCTCGCTGCCGGTCCCGACGAGGACGCTGCCGTCACGCCCGCGCACCGCGGAAAAGATCGTGGCCTCCGAGATTCCCTCCACGCGACGTGACTCGCGGGAAAGAACGAGCGTCCCGTCCATGGCCACGGAGACCCCCCGCGCCTCGCCCGCGGAGAAATCCGCGGCGGTGTCGGAGACCCAGATGCGCGTGGCCGCCGCGCGCGCGTCCGGAGAGACCGCGGCAAGGGAGGTGAGCAGGACCGTGAAGACCCGAAGGGCTTTGCTCACCAGATTCTCGGCCGGACGTCGATGCGAAGCCGGACCGAGCCGGTGATCGGCGTGGGCTGTTCGATCGACTCGGACTGCATCCGCACATAGGACAGCTCGGGCGTCGAGGCTTCTCCCGGCCCGCGATCGCGCAGGAGCGTCGCGATCGACGGGGGCAGGGCTTCCAGGGCGCTGCCGGCCACGACGGCGCCCGGCGCGCTGCGGTAGGAGAGCAGGTTGAGCGTGTTGGGCGGCCGCATCCGGGCCAGGAAATCCAGGACCTGGTCGAGCGACTGCGGGTCGGAGGGGACGAGCGCGAGGTCGTACGCCGTGGCGGCCGACCCGTCGCCGACGAAGACCGTCAGCGGCCCCGGGGGCGTATCCGGGGCGACCTTGAGATGCATCACGACGCGCCGGGTGCTCCCGCGGAAATCGACGACATCCACCCAGATCGGCACCTCGTCGCCCGGGTGCACACGTTCCTTCTGCGCCTCCACGTGGACGATGCGGCCGCCCTTGAGCCGGTCGGAATGGGAGATCTCGACGTCCACTCCCAGGATTGTCAGGTCGTGAAACTCGTTGGCCATCAAGTAGTTCGTCAGCAGCGCCAGGGAGGCGACCGCCTCCTCACGGGCGTTCAAGCCGGAGAAAACCGAGTCCCAATGGACGTTCCTGCCGGGGGTTCGGATCGCCGACTTCCAGACGAGCGTTCTCTCGCCGCTGCGCTTCTCCAGGGTCGTCAGGACGTTGTCGATCGCGATCGCCGACAGGATCGGGGTCAGCATCGAGTTGTGGACCGCCTGGAAGTGATAGACCTGCGCGGGCACCTCGTCCGAAGAGATGCGAACCGTGATCGGCACCATCGGCGCGCGCGTGCCGAACGTGCCGAGGATCCCCGTCGACCGGTCCTGCGTGATCGAACCGAGGACCGGACCTGTCGCGGCGAACTTGAAGGAGCGGAAGAGCGAAGGCAGCACGGTCAGAACCCGGGCCTGCGCCATGGGCATCGAGACCGGGCCCATCGAGAGGAAGGGATGTCCGAAGGCGAGCACCGAGTTGCCCTCGACCCAGGTCACCGTGCCGGTGGCCGAAAGGTCCATGTCCCCGGAGAGCAGCTGGGTGGCGACCGCCGAGCCCGGTTTGAGCGTGAGGTCTTCTCCCGCCTTGTCCGGGGCCGAAGCGGCCGAAGGGGCAGAAGCTCCCGAGGGAACCGTCATCCAGTTCGCCTCTTCGGCGACCCGCTGGAAGAGTTTGCCCGGCATCGCTACCCCACCGAACGACACGGGCAGAGGCAGGGCCGCGATCCCAGCCGGGGAGGCGGCCTGGAAGGGCTTCAACAGGTCGTCCAGGCCGCCGGTGAACCGGCCGGTCGTGAAGGCGGAGAGGAACGCCGCCGTCGACGCCGCGCCGGCGATGGGAACCGGAGGCGCCGGCGGGGCGTGCCGGATGTCCAGCATGCTCTGGATCGGCGTGATCCCGCAGATCGGGTCCTTGGAGAACGGCCAGCCGTAGGCGAGCGCGCCGACGATCTTCCCGTCCACGTAGATCGGGCTGCCGCTCATGCCCGCGATGATCCCGGCCTTCTCCAGGCCGATGCCCGAGACGCGTCCGAGGATCAGGTCCTGGCCTGGCGCGAACCGTTTGAGCAGGCCCAGGATCTCGACGTCGAACCGCTGGATTCCCTTGCCATCGCCCATGTCCGTGACGCCGTACCCCTTCATTCCGGCCGTCACCTTGTCCTCCGGCAAAACGTCGAAGGGCCGAGCCAGCGCAAATCCCGAAAGGGCGGTGAGCCCGGCACACACCACCAGAAACCGCAGTGAGATAGTCCTCATGCGAGACACAACCTGACTCCTTCTCCAGTCCATTCCCTTTGACGCTTCCGGATCTGTATGTTACGGTCGGAGCCGATGATGGTGGCCTTGCTCCAACCCATCCGGGCGGAAAACCTGCCCGGGGGCCAGGACCCCCTCGTCACCTTCTTCCGCGAAACGAGCCCCACGGCCAAGGTCGTCCTGGGGATCCTGCTTCTGTTTTCGCTCATCTCCTGGATCATCATTTTCGCAAAATACATACGGCTTGCGCGAGTTACCCGCCAATCGGAGAAATTCGTCACCTTTTTTCGTAAGTCCAAGCGTTTTTCCGAGGTCAACACGGTCGCCGGCCAGCTGACCGATACCCCGCTTTCGACCCTCTTCAAGGCCGGCTACGCCGAGCTGGACGCGCAGATCAAGGCGGTCCGGCCCGACGACTCCCCCTCGACGATCGCCATGCAGCCGACCACCAAGCTCCTGATCAAGAACATCTCGGGCGTGGAACGGGCGCTGGAGCGCGCGATCGCCGTCGAGGTGTCCCGCCTGACGCGGTACATGACGTTCCTGGCCACGACGGCCTCGGCCTGCCCCTTCATCGGCCTCTTCGGGACCGTCTGGGGCATCATGCAGTCCTTCCGCGCCATCGGGCAGACCGGTTCCACCTCGATCGCCGCGGTTGCGCCGGGCATCTCGGAAGCGCTCATCAACACCGCCGCGGGGCTCGCGGCCGCGATCCCGGCCCTCATCTTCTACAACTACTTCATGGGAAAGGTTCGGGCGCAAAGGGCGGGAATGGAGGATTTCGCACTGGAGTTCATCAATCTGGCCGAGAGAAACTTCACTTGAGACGTGAAACGTGAAACGTAAAACGTCAAACGAACCCCGAAGGCATGCCTCCCCCTTTTACGTTTTACGGTTTACGTTTTACGCGTAATGGCGTTCCACCGGACCTCCGGCGACCCGTACGATCACCTGGCGGACATCAACGTGACGCCCCTCGTGGACGTCATGCTGGTGCTTCTGATCATCTTCATGGTGACGGCCCCGATGCTCCACCAGGGGGTCTCCGTCTCCCTGCCGAAGACCGAGACCACGAACCTGCCCTCGAGCGTCGAGGATCCGATCATCCTCTCCATCACAAGCGACGGCCGGTACTACATCAACGAAACGCCGGTCGCGCGGGGCCTGCTCCGCGACCGGCTGAACGCCTTCCTGCGGACGCGAAAAGACCGCACGGTGTTCTTGAAGGCGGACCGCGCGCTGTCGGTCGGCACCGTCGTCGAGACGCTGGACGTGTTGAACCGGATGGGAATCGAGAACCTCGGCTTCATCACCGACACCTCGGGATCGAAGAAGAAATGAGCCGTCCGCACAAGCCATGGATGCCGTAGGAGAAGTCCTTGCCGCAAGAGAACGGAGCGACATTCCCTGGGGTATCGGGACCTCGCTCGCCGTTCTCCTCCATGCGGGGATCGGAGCCCTGCTCGTGATTTCGGCCCTGAACCGGCCGGGCCGGTTCATCCCGCCGCGCGCCGTGGCGGTGCGCCTGGTCCAGGCCGGAACCCTGAGGGGAGGAACTCCCGCGCCGGCGCCCGCGCCGGTCCCCGAGAAGCCGAAGATCGTCAAGCCGCCGGAGGAGGAGCCCCCGCCCCCCTCCAAGAAAGCGCTGCTGCTTCCGAAGAAGGAGAAGGAAAAGAAGAAGCCGCCCGCGCCCCCCCTCCAGTCGCGGACGGCGACCCAGGCGCAAGCCTCCGCCCCGGCGGCCCCCTCGACGCAGGCGGGCACCGGAGGCCCCGTCGGACTGGGGGGCAACGTCGGCGTGGGCGGGGCGACTTTCGACCAGCCGGATTTCACGTACTCCTACTACGTCGAACGGATGCTCGTGACGATCGGGATGAACTGGTTCAAGCCCGCGGAGTCGGTGCCGATCTCGCCCATGATCCGGTTCCGGATCGAGCGGGACGGGACGATCAGCGACCCGCAGGTCGAGAGGTCCAGCGGTCTGGCCTTCGTGGACAGAGCGGCGCTTCGAGCCGTCATGGCCTCTTCCCCCCTCCCGCCGCTTCCCCAGGAATTCAAAGGGAGGTTCCTGGGCGTGCATTTGATCTTCGAATGAAGACGACACACCGCGCTTTCGTTATTTCTCTTCTTCTGGCGTTGCCGGCGGCTCTCCTGGCCCAGGCCCGGAGTGCGCCGACTCCCGCCAGGGGGCCCACGCCGCCGCCGGGCCCGCCGGCTCAGGGCCAGGAAATGGTGCTGAAGATCACGAAGGAGGCGGGCCGGAAGCTTCCTCTCGCCATACCGGCCCTCGCCGCTCCCGGCGTGCCCGCGATGCAGTCGAAGATCGTGGATCCCTTCACCGCGACCCTGCGCTCGGACCTGGAGTACACGGGCTTCTTCGTCATCGCGGACCCGACTCTCTATCCCTCCGGCTCCCGCGATCCCTCCACCCCGGACGTCGCCGACCGCTGGCGCGGCACCGGCGCGGAGGCGCTCGTGGACACTCGGGCCGACGTGGCGGGCGACCGGGTCACCGTCGAGGCGCGGGTCTGGGACCTGAAGTCTCACCAGTTGATTCTCGGACGCCGGTACTCCGGCGGGGTCTCCTACGTCGAACGGATCGCGCACACTCTCGCCAACGACCTCGTCAAGGAGTTCACCGGGAAGAAGGGTCTCTTCCTCTCGTCGATCCTCTTCGTGTCCGACCGCGGCGGCGCCAAGGACATCTATGCCATGGACTTCGATGGACGGAACGTCCGGCGCCTGACCTCCCATCATTCGATCGCGATGAACCCGGACATACGCGGCGGCAAGGTCGTCTTCACCAGCTACGTTCACATGTTTCCGCAGATCTGGATGATGAACGCCGACGGCAGCGCCGCGCGGGAGATCAAGACGGGCGTGGAGCTCAACGCATCGCCCGCGCTCTCCCCCGACGGCGCCCAGATCGCCTTCGCCGGTTCTGCGAAAGGAAACCCGGACATCTACGTGATTTCCACGGCCGGGACCGGCCTTCGCCGCCTGACGATGACCCACGCGATCGAGGCCTCGCCCGACTGGTCGCCCACAGGCCAGCAGATCCTCTACACGTCGGACCAGTCGGGCACGCCGCAGATCTGGGTCATGGACGCCGAGGGAACCGGCGCCCGGCGTCTGACCTACGCGGGCAACTGGAACGACGAGGGAGCCTGGTCTCCCGATGGCTCGAAAATCGCATTTGCCTGCCGCAACGAGGGGGACTTCAACATCTGCGTGATGGACTTCGCCACCGGCAACACCGTCCAGCTCACCTCGGAGGGATCCAACGGGCACCCGGGGTGGTCGCCCGACGGAGAGAAGATCGCGTACCAGTCCCGCCGCGGAGGATCGACGCAGGTCTACACAATGGACGCCGACGGACAGAACAAGAGGCTTTTGACGGAAGGAGGCAACAACATGCAGCCGGTCTGGTCACCGTGAGACCGCAGACAGCCGGAGGGGATCTGCTATATTGAAGAGTTCCTGCGCGGAGGTTTGCGCGGGACGCATTCGACAAGGAGTATGGCGATCATGAAAAAGCGGACAGCAACAACGGTGCTCGCGATCCTGCTGGTGGGGACGATCGGCCTGGTCGAGGCCTGCAAGAAGAAACCGCCGACGACGGCGGCGGAGGCGAAGCCCTCCGAGGCTCCGAGCGCGCCGCCGTCAACGACGGTGCAGCCTCCTCCCGCGACCGCTCCCGGAGGGGTCGAGAGCACGGAACTCTCGGGGGACGTCGCCGCGATCAACCGCGCCGGCTACCTGAAGGACGCCTTCTTCGATTACGACAAGTCGGACCTGCGCGATGACGCCCGCGCCGCACTCTCGACCGACGCCGAGTGGCTCAAGAAATACCGCACGGTTCAGTTCCTGATCGAGGGGCACTGCGACGAACGCGGCACGTCCGAGTACAACCTCGCGCTGGGAGACCGGCGCGCCAACGCGGTCAAGGAATACCTCTCGTCCCTCGGCGTGGACGCCTCGCGGATCAAGACGGTCTCCTACGGGAAAGAGAGGCCGTTCTGCACCGAGTCCACCGAGGACTGCTGGCAGCAGAACCGGCGCGGCCACTTCCTGATCACGGCCAAGTAGTGATCCGGACGCCCCGGTTTCGGGTTCGCTTCGTCGGAGCGCTGGCCCTCTGCGCGCTCCCCTTCGCGGGGGCCTGCGTGTCCTCCGACGACATCGACGGCCTGCACCGGCAGATGAACGACATCGAGAAGGAAATCCAGGCCCTCGAACGCAAATCCTCGACGAGCGTCTCGCAGCAGACCGACCAGCTCCTGAAGTCCAACGCGGACACGAGCGTCAAGCTCGGGGAGTTGACCTCCAAGATGGAACAGCTCCAGTCCAAGCTCGATGACACGAATCACCGCCTGGCCCAGCTCTCGCAGCAGATCGCCGACACCCAGGGAGACCTTTCCCGGCTGCGTGCGGCCGCCTCCCCCGGGCCGGTCGTCACGCCGGTCCCGGGCGGTCCCCCCGCCGACACCGCGGTCGTCCGGGCGCCGGCGGCCGGCGGCCAGCCGAGGCCGAGCGAGCTCTACGACACCGCGTACGCCGACTACGCCAGGGGGCACTGGGCTCTGGCCATCCAGGGTTTCCAGGACTACCTGACCGCCTATCCCAACACCGACCTCTCGGACAACGCCCAGTACTGGATCGGCGAGTGCCACTACGCGCAGAAGAAGTACAAGGAGGCGATCGCCGATTTCGACAAGCTCTTGAAGCAGTGGCCCAGGAGCGACAAGGCGGCGGCCGCGCTCCTGAAGAAGGGATACGCCTTGATCGAGCTCGGGCAGAAGCCCGAGGCGGTGGTTCAGCTCCAGTACGTCATTCACGAATACCCGTCGGCCGAGGAGGCGCGTCTGGCTCGAGCGCGTCTCAAGGCGATGGGAGTCGAAACGCGCTGATCGTGAGCCGTAAGCCGTAAACCGTAGGCCGAAGGCCGCACATGGCGGTCTGGACGGCTCACGGCTCACGGCTCACGGCTGACGGAGGAACGATGGCCAACATCAAGTCCGCCGAGAAGAGGATCAAACAGACGGCCAAGCGTCAGCTGCGCAACCGAAGCCTGCGCACGCGCCTGCGCACCGAGGTCAAGGAATTCCGCCAGAAGGATGCTTCGGGCAGGGCGGAGGCTCTCCCGTCCGCCTACGCTGAGATCGATCGAGCCTGGAGGAAGGGCGCCATCCACAAGAACGCCGCGGCGCGCTACAAGTCTCGCCTCGCCAAGGCTTCAGCGAAGCCTAAACAGTCCTAGGGCCGCACCGGCGTCCCGATCTCCGCTCCGGTAAGGGACGGACTGGGGAGACTGGGTGAGCGGGTGACTGGGTGAACCTCTCGATAGCTTTCTCCCAGTCCCCCAGTCTCCCAGTCCCCCAGTCAGTCTCTTGAGCCTCGGCCTCGCAGAAGCCGCCTCCCAGTCTCCCAGTCTCCCAGTCGGCCCCTTGAGCTCCTCAGAAACCCTCAAGAAGCGATGAGACAAGGCTCGCCGCGAATTTCTCGCCCACGCTGTCGATGACCTCATTCTCCCGGTCCACATAGGATGCGGCGCTGGTCGCCAGCGCGTAGTTGTCCTGGAAGGTGAAGGAGGAGTTTTCCCACAGGACCTTCTCGTCGGGGAGGGTCTTCAGGGAGACGCTGGCGGTCACCCGGACCTGGTATTCCTTCGCTCGGCCCGATTCGTCGAAGGCCACGGCAAAGAGATCGAAGGACTTGACCGCTCCGGTCAGTTCCGCATCCGCCCCCGCGGCGCCCGCCTGGACCGAGAAGCGCCCCCGGCTGGCCAGCTCCTTGGCGACCTCGCTCGACAGGCGCTGCTCGACTCCGACTCGCGTCGTCTGGTTGATCAGGGTCTGGAAGCGGATCACGCGGATGGAAGGGGGAAGCGTCGAGGTCTTCCCCACGAGCGTGTACCCGCACGCCCACGTGGCGAGAAGGGTCAGAAGAAGTCCTCCCGCCTCGAGAGGAACCCTTCGCGGTCTGGGAACGGACCTCACGGCTCAGTGAACTACGAGATTCAGCAACCTGTTGGGAACGAACACGGCGCGGGTCAGCTGCTTACCCTCGAGCCAGGGCCGGATGCGTTCATCGGAGCGGGCGAGGGCCAGGGCCTCCTCCTCCATGGCCCCCCGGTCCACGTCGAGGCGGCCGCGCACCCGCCCGTTGACCTGCACGACGAGGGTCACGCGCGGCGTGGTCGCGAGCTCCGGGTCGAACGCGGGCCAGGACGACTCGACGAGGAATCCCTTCTCTCCGAACCGCTCCCACCACTCTTCGGTCAGGTGCGGGGCGATGGGATGCAGGAGCTTCAAGAGCGTCCGGGTGGCGCTCCTCACCCGTCCACCGGCCTCTTCGCCGATCTCGAGAGCCTCCGCGATGGCGCGCTGGAACTCCATGAGGGAGGCGACCGCCGTGTGGAAATGGAAACGCGCGGCGTCCGCTGTGACGCGCTGGATGGTCCGATGTTCCAGGCGCGCGAGCGGAGTGTCGCGTTTGCCGGAAACCTCGCGGGGAAGATCCACCACGCGCGCGCAGAGGTCGTTGACCCGGTTCAAGAAGCGATAGGCCCCGATGACGCCCTCCTCCGACCATTCCGATTCCTTCTCGGGCGGGCCGATGAAGAGCGTGTAGAGCCGGACCGTGTCGGCCCCGTAACGCGCGATCAGCTCGTCGGGCGACACCGTGTTGCCGCGCGACTTCGACATCTTCTCGACCTTCCCGGTGGCGGGATTCAGCTTGGTGATCATCCCCTGATTGAAGAGGCGGGCGAACGGCTCTTCGATCGCGACGAGGCCCATGTCCTTCAGAACCCGGCAGATGAAGCGCGCATAGAGCAGGTGAAGGATCGCGTGCTCGATGCCCCCGACGTACTGGTCGACGGGCATCCAGTGCGCCGCGCGCGCGGGGTCGAGCATTCGCGAGTCGTCGTCCGGGTTCAGGAATCGCAGGTAGTACCAGGAGGAGTCCACGAAGGTGTCCATGGTGTCGGTCTCGCGGCGCGCCGGCTTGCCGCAGCG
>JAWOLE010000122.1:0-15164 GCA_033853815.1 Thermoanaerobaculia bacterium | reverse complement strand
CCGCCCGCCGCGGCGATGCCGGAGATCGTTCTCTCGGATCCGTCCTCGCGCGCTCCTCCTCTCTTCTCCTGAAGCCGCATCGGGTCTGACGGAAACGCGAGAGGCCAATCGCCTCGCGCGCCGTCCTTTTTCGGGAGATGAGCAGTGTCCTTTGCGAAACGTTCCTCGATCCTTTGCGCTCGCGCGGCCGCGCCGGTAGCTCTTGCCGCGCTCCTGGGAGCCTCCGGCCTCGCCCAGGAGGCGAGTCCGCGGCGGCTCACGCTCGCCGACGCCCTCGCCCTCGCCGAAAGCCGGAATCCGACCCTCCAGGCGCAGTCGCAGAGCGTCGAATCCAGCCGGGCCGGCGAGATCACGGCGGGCCTGCGGCCGAACCCGGCTTTCCAGAACGACACGAGCTCGGCCACTCTCGGCATCTATCAGGAGTTCGAGATCGGCGGGAAGCGCCGCGCCCGCGTCGAAAGCGCGCGACTGGCGACGTCGATCTCGCGCTCCGATTTCGCCGACGCCCGCAGGACCCTGATCCTCGAAGTTCGTCAGGCCTTCTTCGGCGCCCTGCTCGCGAAGGCCAACCTCGCCCTCGCCAGGGAAAACCTCTCGAGCTTCCAGAGGGTCATCGATCTGAACCGGATGAGGTTCGAGAAGGGCGCGTTGTCCGGAGCGGACTTCCTGAAGATCGAGCTCCAGATGCTCCAGTTCCAGACCGACCTCGAGGACGCCAGGCTGGCCCTCGGCACGGCGAAAGCCGCGCTCCGGGGACTGCTCGGCGGGTCCGGCCTCGAGGAGGAGTTCGACGTGGAAGGAGACCTGCGGGCGACGCCGTTCGATAAGGGCCTTCCCGAGCTGCGGCAGCTCGCGCTCGCCAGCCGCCCCGATCTCAAATCGGCGGAGACCGGCATCGAGAAGGCTGCGTCGGACGTCCGCCTGGCCAGGGCGAACGCCTACCCGGATCCGACCGTCGGCGCGTCCCTTCTCCACACGGGCAACGAGATCGGAGGTCCATCGTGGTTCGAGCCGTTCTATCCGAAGGGCCAGAGTTCCAACGCGATGGGCGTCGGCATCTCCTTTCCGATTCCGCTCTTCAACCGGAACCAGGGGGAGATCGCTCGCGCCCGATCGGAGGAGCGCCGGGCGCGATGGCTCGCCCAGGCGGCGCGAAACCAGGTCCTGCAGGATGTCGAGGCCGCCTACATCTCTCTTCGATCGAGCCGGGACCGGGTGCGGCTGTACGAAGAGACGTATCTCTCCCGCGCAAGACAGGCGCGCGACAGCGCCGAGTTTGCCTACCAGAAGGGCGCGACCTCGATTCTCGACTTCCTCGACGCCGAGCGCACATACCGCGCGACCGAGCTCGCCTATCGCAAGGAGCTCGCGGGTTACCTGACCAGCCTCGCGCAGCTCGAGTCCGCTGTGGGCGCGCCGGTGACGCCATGAGACGGCGAGCGACCGGTCTCCCCGGCCTTCTCCTGCTGACCGGCCTCGCGGGCCTCTTAGCCTGCCGCCGCCCCGAGCGCGCGGAAGCAGCGCCGCCGGCGGGAGAAACGTGGCTGAGCGACGAGCAGATCCGCGGCGCGCGGCTGGCGATCGAGCCCGCGGGGACGCGCACGCTCGCGCTTCACCTGGTGACCGCCGGCCGCGTCGCCTTCGACGAGGGAAAAGTGGCCCACATCTTTTCGCCCGTCAGCGGCCGCGTCACGGGCGTGCTGGCCGGTCTGGGCGCGCGGGTCCGAGCGGGAGAGCCGCTCGCCGTCATCGAGAGCCCGGATCTCGCTTCGGCCTGGTCGGACCTCGCCAAGGCCCGCGCGGACGCCGTGGCCGCCGATCACGAGCTCGAGCGGCAGAAGAGCCTCTACGAGCACCAGGCCGCCGCGGAGCGGGATTTCGAGGCCGCCCGCGACAACGCCGAGAAGGCCCGGGCCGAGGTCGCGCGCGCGCAGCTGCGACTCAAGTTGCTCCACGCCTCTGAAGGCGGCCCCGCCACGCAGGCATTCCGGCTGCGTTCGCCGATCGCCGGCGAAGTGATCGCGCGCACCGCCACCCCCGGCCTCGAGGTGCAGGGGATGCTCTCCTCGGCCAACGTCGCGCAGGAGCTCTTCACGGTGGGCGAGATCGATCCCGTCTGGGTGTGGGGAGACGTGTATGAACGGGATCTCGGCAAGGTCCGCCGCGGACAGGAGGTCGAGATCACCTCGGTCGCCTACCCCGGCCGGTCCGTGGCCGGCGCGGTGGACTTCGTCGGGGACGCGTTTGATCCGCAGAGCCGCACGGTGAGGATCCGTTGCGCCGTGCCGAACCGCGAGCGGCTCCTGAAACCCGAGATGTACGTCACGCTCTCGATCGAGCTCGACCGGCGGGAGACGCTGGCCCTGCCCCGCGCGGCGGTCGTGCGCACGGGCGACCGTCATACCGTTTTCGTCGAGGACGGCCGGACCGAGGACGGTCGCACGCGGTTTCGCGAGCGCGCGGTCGAGCTGGGCGAGGCGGACGACGGCTGGGTCGGGATCCGCTCCGGCCTCAAGGCGGGGGAGCGCGTCGTGGTCTCCGGCTCGATCCTCCTCTCTGGCGCCGGCGAGTAGCGGAAAGAGCCGATGGTCCGCCGCCTCGTCGAAGCCTCGCTGCGCTGGCCCCTGCTCGTGCTCGCGGGGGCGGCCGGGCTCGTTGGAATCGGGATCTGGTCCTACGCGAACCTGGACATCGAGGCGTACCCCGATCCGGTGCCGCCGCGGGTCGAGACGCTCGTGCTGCCCCCGGGATGGGCGGCCGAGGAAGTCGAACGCTACGCCACGATCCCGCTCGAGGTCGCCTTGAACGGCATGCCCGGGCTCGACCACATCCGCTCGATCTCGGTCTTCGGTCTCTCCGACATCAAGTGCTACTTCAAGTGGGGGACGAGCTACCGCGACGACCGCCAGGAGGTCTTGAACCGCCTGGTGACCGTCGTCCTCCCCAACAATCTCTCCCCGACGCTTTCGCCGGAGAACGCCATCGGCGAGATCTATCGGTACACCATCACCGGTCCCGCCTACTCGCTTGCCGAGAAGAAGACCGCCCAGGATTGGATCCTGGAGCGTCAGTTCAAGCAGGTGGAAGGGGTCCTGGACGTCGCCGGGTTCGGAGGCCTCATCAAGCAGTACCAGGTGGAGGTCGATCCGTACCGGCTACGCGGACACGGGCTGAACCTGCCGCCGCTGCTGTCCGCCCTCCAGGCGGCCAACCAGAACGTCGGCGCGAACGTCCTGAACGTCGGCGAGCAGTCCTTCAACGTGCGCGGCATCGGCTTGATCCGCGGCGTCGGCGACATCGCCAACGTCGTCGTGTCGGCCAAGGGAGGCACGCCGGTTCGCGTGGGGGACGTCGCCGACGTCGTGGTCGGGCACGCCCCGCGCCTGGGTGTGGTCGGCCAGGACTCCGACGACGACGTCGTCGAGGGGATCGTGTTGATGAAGGTCGGCGGCAACACGCTCACGACGCTGGACGGCGTCCGGCGGAAGGTCGAGGAGATCCGGCGCAACCATCTGCTGCCGCCCGGCATGGATCTCCACCCCTACTACGACCGCACCGAGCTGATCCACACGACGACGCGCACCGTCCTCCACAACCTGATCCTCGGGATGGTCCTCGTCTCGGTCGTGCTCCTGCTCTTCCTCGGCAACTGGCGGGCCGCGGCGATCGCCGCGCTGAACATCCCGCTGGCCCTCTTCGCGGCCCTGACCGGAATGGCGGTGGGAGGCACGCCGGCGAACCTGATCTCGCTCGGCGCCGTGGACTTCGGGATCATCATCGAATCCACGGTCATCATGATCGAGTCGTGCTTCCGGCACCTGGGGCGCGACGCCGCCGGGACGAAAAACCAGCGGGTCCTGGCGGCGGCCTCGGAAGTCGGCCGGCCGATCGTCTTCTCGACGATCATCCTGGGCGTCGCCTTTCTGCCCCTCTTCACGCTGACCGGCGTGACCGGCGTCATCTTTTCCCCCATGGCGCACACCTACGCCTACGCGATCGCGGGCGCGTTTCTCCTGTCGCTGACGCTGACGCCCGCTCTCGCGAGCCGCCTGCCGGTCGGGCTCGAAGAGCGGGACAACGCGCTGCTGCGCTCCCTCCACCGGATCTACGTGCCGGCGACCGAGTGGACGCTCTCCCGTCCCGGCGCGGCCGCGGCCCTCGGGCTCGTTCCCGTGTTTCTCTTCTTCCTGCTCTTCCCCTTCGTCGGCCGGGAGTTCATGCCGAAGCTCGAGGAAGGCAACTTCTGGATCCGCGCGACGCTCCCGCTCTCCGTCTCCCTGCCGCAGTCCTCCCGCTACGTCCGGAGGATGCGCGAGATCCTGAGGGCCAGGCCCGAGGTGGTCACGGTGGTGTCGCAGGTCGGGCGGCCCGACGACGGCACGGACGTCGGCGGACCTTACAACATCGAGCTCTTCGTCCCCCTCAAACCCTTCGAGAAATGGCCGCGCGGGATGGACAAGGAGAAGCTGACCAGGGCCCTGTCGGATCAGTTCGCCCGCGAGTTTCCGGGGATCGTCTTCAACTTCTCGCAGAACATCCAGGACAACGTCGAGGAGGCGCTCTCGGGCGTGAAAGGGGAGAACACGGTCAAGGTCGTCGGCCCCTCGCTCTCCGTCGACGAGCAGAAGGCCCGGGAGATCGTGGCCCAGCTCAAGACCGTGCGCGGAATCGAGGACCTCGGCATGGTCCAGACGCTCGGGCAGCCCAACCTGACGATCACGCCCGACCGCGCCGTCTGCGCCCGCTACGGCCTGAACGTCGGCGACGTGGAATCGGTCGTCCAGGCCGCGATCGGCGGCCAGGCCGTCACGCAGGTTTTTGAAGGAGAGAAGCGGTTCGACCTGGTCGTGCGGTGGCAGCAGCCCTACCGCGACACCGTCCGGCGCATCCAGGAGATCCTGGTCGGAACGCCCGACGGCGGACAGGTGCCGCTCGGGCAGATCGCCGCGGTGCGCGAGGAGGAGGGTCCGGCGGCCGTGTACCGGGAGGACAACCATCGCTACGCGCCGGTGAAGTTCTCGGTCCGCGGCCGGGACTTGAAGTCCACTCTGGAGGAGGGGCGCGAGAAGATCGCGCGGTCCGTATCGCTCCCCTACGACACGCACCTCGAGTGGGCGGGGGAGATCAACGAGTTGAAGGACGCGGAGCGGCGCCTGACGGTGATCGTCCCCCTGACGCTTCTCCTCATCGGGCTCCTGGCGTACGGCTCGGTGAGGAGCCTTCCCGAGACCGTCATCGTCCTGCTGACGATCCCGCTCGCCTGCTCGGGCGGCCTGCTGGCGCTCATCGTCACCGGCATCAACTTTTCGGTCTCCGCGGCGATGGGCTTCATCTCGATCTTCGGCATCGCGATCCAGGACGGCATCCTCGTCACGTCCTACACGCAGAGGTTCTGGCGCGAAGGCAAGGGCACCGAGGACGGGATCCGCCTCGGCGCCGAGCGGGGATTCCGCCCCGTTCTGATGACGAGCCTCGTCGCCATGCTGGGGCTCCTCCCGGCGGCCCTCTCCAACGCCATCGGGGCCCAGACGCAGAAGCCTCTCGCGGTCGTCGTAATCGGAGGCGCTCTCTTCGTCGCCTTCCTGACCCGCGTCGTGCGGCCGCCCATGCTGCTGCTCGCCCGGCGGTGGTTCCCCACGTCGCTCCGCGCTTCGTGACCGTCGCGACCACGCCATCGAGGCCGGCGCCCGCAGGCGGTCTTAGCTCCCGTAGGCGGTCTTAGCTCCCGTAGTTGAAAACTCTCGGCGCCGGTCGCGGAGCGACCGCCTACGCCGAAAACCCGGCGGCCGGTATGATCCTCGCAAAGGTCCTTTGAGCCGCGGCCCGCGGCGGAAGGAGAGACGATGATCCGTAAGCTCGCCTCGGGAGGCTACCGCCTCTACTCGCGCAAGAAAGACCCGAAGACGGGAAGGCGCAGGAACCTGGGGACCTTCAAGTCTCGCGCGGCGGCCGAGAAACACGAGCGCGCCGTCCAGTTCTTCAAGAGGAGGTAGCAGGTCCGGATCAGTCTTCACGGATCGCTTCGGCGTCCACGGTGATGTCCACGTCGTTGCCGACGACGATCCCGCCCCGGTCGAGGGTCTCGTTCCAGGAGACGCCGAAGTCGTGCCGGTTGATCCTCGCAGTCGCGACGAACCCGGCGCGGGTCTTCGGCCCCTTGTCCACGCCGTCCTCCCACCACGACGTCTGCCACTGTCCCAGATAGCGCACGTCGAGCGAGACCGGCCGGGTCACGCCGCGGATCGTCAACTTGCCGTGGAGCCTCGCCTCGTTGGGCCCGCGCAGCTCGACCCGGTTCCCCGCGAAAGCGATCGTCGGATGTTTCTCGACGTCCAGGAAGTCGGCGCTCTTCAGGTGCGCGTCGCGATCGGGCTCGCCCGACCAGAGCCTGCGCGCGTCGATCGTCGCTTCGACCGAGGCGGCGCCGGGGTTCGCCGGGTCCCACTCGAGCGTGCCGTGGATGTCCTTGAAGTGGCCGCGAACCCACGTGACCATCATGTGGCGCGCGCGGAACTCGGCCGCCGTGTGGCCCGGCTCGAAGAACCATCTCGCCATCGCTCCCTCTCCCGGGGGCGCCGTCCCGGACACGCCCGCCGCGTAATATAGGAGACATCCGCGCGGAGGGATTCACGCCGCCTTTGTCGCTGCCGCTCGTGGAAGAGGCGCGGGCCTGTCTGGCCGGCCGCATCCGGCGTACTCCCCTGGAAGAGTCCCCGGCTCTCTCCAGGGTCCTGGGCGTCCCGGTCCGCCTGAAGCTCGAATCCCTCCAGGTGACGGGGTCGTTCAAGATCCGCGGGGCGCTCTTCCGCCTCTCGCTTCTGTCGCCGGAGGAGAGGGCCGCGGGGATCGCGACCTGCTCGGCCGGCAACCACGGCAAGGCCTTGGCCTACGCCGCGAGATCCCTCGGCCTGACGCCCACCATCTACGTGCCCGCGAGCGTGGACGAGGCGAAATACCGCGCGATGATTTCTCTCGGCGCCGAAGTCGTGAGGTCGGAATTCCCGGGCTACGACGAGACGGAGGAATGGGCGCTCGGAGAGGCGGCGCGGTCCGGCCGCGCGTGGATCTCCGCCTTCGACGACGAGGCGATCATGGCCGGAAACGGCGGGACCGTCGCGCTCGAGATCCTGGAGGAGTTGCCCGAGGCGCGCGGGTTCGTCGTGCCCGTCGGCGGCGGCGGGCTCGCGGCCGGTCTCGCCTTCGTCGTTACCGAGCGCGTCGCCGGGGCAGCCGTCGTCGGCTGCAACCACGAGAAGTCTCCCGCCCTCGCGCTCTCGCTCGAAAGAGGCCGGGCGGTGACCCGCCTGCCCGCCGCCGACACGACCGCCGGAGGCATCGAAGGTGGAATCGGAGCGAAGCCCTTCGAGGTCCTGCGGTCGCGCGTCGCCCGGGTCGCGCTCGTCTCCGAGGAAGAGATCTTCCAGGGCGTGCGCTGGATGTTCGAGGAGCACCAGTACGCGATCGAGCCGTCCGCGGCTGCGGCGGTCGCGGCCTGCCTCGCCGGCAAGGCGGGCTCTTTCGATGGTCCCGTCGCCGTCGTGATCACCGGCCGCAACGTCAGCCTGGAAACCTTCCGGAAGATCCTGGCCTGATATTGATATATCAGAATTGATATAGTCGGCTCTCGACGCCCCGGATCCGTCGGCATTCCCCTCGTCGGCACGCGGCGGCCGGGCCGCGAATGTGACCTCGGGCCGCCGCTCTGGTCACTCGGGCACAGGGACAACAAGTCTCGGTCGTCGCCGTGGTGTGTGCCCTCGGACAAGGCCTCCTTCGGGGAACGCCGCCGGCTCCGGGGCTGGCAGCTTGGCTTAAGTCATGGTGAGAGCCCCGGCGGCGGGACGCCTCCCGGAGGAGGCGATGAGCGAAGGAGCATGGAATGCCGAAGCCTTCACCCAGGTATCCCTGCGACTGAGCGACCAGCGACGGCCAGGTTCTGTCTTTCGCGGCCTGGCCGGAGCGTGCCGACGAGGGAGGCGGGCCCGACGCCGGGGCGGCTCGAAGCGAGAAGTCTGAGTGGTGGCATCCGCTCCCGCCGGACAAGAAACGACTGCAAGGAGTCTTGTCGCGGCGGCTGCGGAGCGAAATAATCGCCGTCGCAATTTGGAGGAGGGCACCCCATGAAGATCGGGCAAGTGTGTCGGGCAATTGGAGTCGTCGTCTCAGCCCTGGCCTTGGGCGGTGTCTCCGTCGTCGCGGCGGCGGCCAGGACGGCGGTGCCTGTCTCGGAGAAGAAGGAGGCTGAAGACCCGCTGCAGAACATGAAGTTCCGCAACCTGGGTCCGGCCGTGGGCGGAGGCCGCATCACGGCGGTCGCGGGCATTCCCGGAGACCCCAACGTCCTCTACGTGGGGGCGGCGGCCGGCGGCGTCTGGAAATCGGTGGACGGCGGCAACTCCTTCAAGGCGATCTTCGAGAAGTATCCGTCCTCGATCGGCGCGATCGCCGTGGCTCCGTCCAACCCGAGTCTCGTCTGGGTCGGCACGGGCGAAGCCAATCCGCGCAACGACATGATGGACGGACACGGCGTCTATTTCTCCGCCGACGCGGGGAACTCCTGGCGCTTCATGGGCCTCGGCAACGTGGGGCAGATCTCCCGCGTGGTCATCGATCCCTACGACCCCGACAACGTCCTCGTCGCGGCGCTCGGGCACGTGTGGGCGCCGAATCCCGACCGCGGCGTGTACCGCACGACCGACGGCGGCCAGACCTGGAAGAAGGTCCTGTACGTGGACGAGAAGACCGGGGCCTGCGAGCTTGCCATGGCGCCCGGCAACCCGAGCGTCCTCTTCGCCGGGATGTGGCAGGTGCGGCGTTACCCGTGGGAACTGGTGGACGGAGGCCCGGGCTCGGGGATCTACCGCTCGACCGACGGCGGCGCGACCTGGAAGAAGCTCATGAAGGACCTTCCCGAGGGGCCCCTCGGGCGCATCGCGATGGCGGTCGCGCCGTCGAACACGAACCACGTCTATGCGTTGATCGAGACGAAGAAGGGGCTCCTGTGGGACTCCAAGGACATGGGGGACCACTGGGAGAAGCTCTCCGACAGCATGCTCTTCAACGTCCGGCCCTTCTATTTTTCGCTCATCGCCGTCTCGCCGGCCGACGAGAACCGCGTCTACTTCGGCTCCTTCAACCTGGTCGAGTCCGCCGACGCCGGAAAGACCTTCCGGGTGATCGACCAGCGCATCCACCCTGACCACCACGCCCTCTGGATCGACCCGAAGGACCCGGACCGGATCTTCCAGGGCAACGACGGCTACGCCCTTCAGTCGACCGACGGCGGGAAGACCTGGCGGGAGTTCAACAACATCCCGGTCGAACAGTTCTACATGGTCGCGGTGGACTCGAGCGTCCCCTACAACGTGTGCGGGGGACTCCAGGACAACAACGCGTGGTGCGGCGCGTCCAACTCGCTCTCGCGGGGCGGCATCGGCGGCGCCGACTGGTTCGTCACGGCCGGAGGCGACGGCGAGTACTCTGTGCCGGCGCCTTCGGACCCGACGATCGTCTACTCCGATTCGCAGAACGGCAACATCAGCCGACTGGACAAGAAGACGCACCTCTCGAAGAACATCCGCCCGTACTTCTCCGGCGTCTCGGAGATGAGCCCCGCGGAGCTGAAGTACCGCTTCAACTGGACGAGCCCCATCGCGGTCTCGGCGAAGGATGCGAACGAGGTGTACCTGGGAGGCAACGTCCTCTTCAAGTCCACCGACGGCGGAGGGCACTGGACGGTCCTTTCGCCCGACCTGACGCGCAACGACAAGTCGAAGCAGGTCGTTTCCGGGGGGCCCATCCACTACGACCTCTCGGGCGCCGAGACCTACGACACTCTCCTCTCGATCGCGATCGCTCCCACCGACGGCAACGTGATCTGGACCGGCTCCGACGACGGCCAGGTCCATGTCACCCGCGACGGCGGGAAGAACTGGACGAACGTCACCCGGAAGATCGGCGGGATGCCCGAGTGGGGGAGGATCTACCAGATCGACGTGTCGCCCTTCGACGCCGGGACCGCGTACATCGTGTGCGACCGCCACATGCTGGACGACCGGCACCCATACGCGTACAAGACCTCCAACTACGGCGAGACCTGGACTTCGATCGCGAGAGGGCTGCCGGACGACGCGACCTGCTTCGTCGTGCGCGAGAACCCGAACGTGAAGGGTTTCCTCGTGGCCGGGACGAGGACGGGTCTCTTCTTTTCGGCGGACGCGGGCTCGAGCTGGAAGCCTCTGCGCGCCAACTTCCCGACCGTCCCGGTCTGGGACGTCCGGTTCGTCAAGGCGTCGCATGACCTGGTCGTGGCCACCCACGGCCGCGGGATCTTCATCTTCGACAACCTGACGCCGGTCGAAGAGTGGACCGACGCCATCGCGGGCAAGGACTTCCACCTCTTCTCCTCGCCTCCGGCCGCGATGCTCCAGTTCTGGAACCGGGGAGGCTTCAACACCGGCGGCTACTGGGCGCCCAACCCTCCCAACGGCGTGACGGTCGATTACTTCGTCAAGACGGAGATCCCGCAGACCGAGGAGCAGAAGAAGGCGCGCCGCGACGCGGTCAAGATCGTCGTCACGGACGAGAAGGGCGGGCCCGTCACGACGCTCTGGGCGCCCGCC
Organism: Thermoanaerobaculia bacterium; assembly: GCA_033853815.1. GTDB lineage: Bacteria > Acidobacteriota > Thermoanaerobaculia > UBA5066 > Gp7-AA6 > JAWOLE01. Next base: position 4,542 of record JAWOLE010000122.1, on the reverse strand, counting down.
AAAGAGGGAATCAATCGCCACGTCTGGAACATGCGGTACGAGGGGCCGAAGAGAGTGACGTCGGCCAAGCAGCCGCCCCCCAACGAATTCTTCGATCCCAACCGCGGCCCCGACGTCGTGCCCGGCACCTACAAGGTCGCCGTGACGGTCAAGGGCCAGACGGAGACTCAGACCGTGAGCGTGCTGCCCGACCCGCGCATGCCCTCCGACATGGAGGCCTTCCGCGCGCAAACGCGCGCCGGGCTCGACGTGAGGAACGGCGTCACGGCTCTAAACGAGATGATCAACCGGATCGACAGCCTGCAGAGTCAGATCACGGCGCTCCAGAAGAACCTCCGCGGAGAGGCGGAGGAAGGCGAGGCGGGCCACGACTCGAAGCGTTACGCGGGCGTTCTCAAGGCCTCGCGGGACCTGCACAAGAAATTGAAAGACCTGCGGGACAAGGTCTACAACGCCGAGATTCAGAGAGACGTCGGCCAGGACTCGATCCACTACCACACCGACTTCCAGGGCAACTACCAGCGGCTGTCGCAGGCGCTTTCCGGCTACAACCAGCCGCCGGGCGACCTCTTCAAGGAGCAGATGGCCGAAAGGCGCAAGGCCCTCGACGGCTACCTCGCCGAGTTCAACGAGATCTCCAGGACGGACGTCGCGGCCTTCAACAAGACGGCCGCCGAAGAAGGCGCGCCGACCCTCTTCGCCGGCGACCCGATCCGGGTCCAGACGCCGGGGATCTGATGGTCGGAAGGCAGCAGGCGGGAGCCGGAAGGCGAGATTTGTAAGGCGGAAGGCGTGAGGCGTAAGGCGAAGCCCTTAAGAAGGGCGGCTGTCCTGGGAGCGTGCGCGCTTGCTCTCGCGCTCCCTCTGGCGGGACAGAGCGCTTTGCCGGTGGTGCTGAAGCCGTCGCCGACGACGGTTGCGTGGGGCTACTACGACGCCTCGACCCCGCCGGTGCTGCGGGTGAAGTCGGGAGACACGGTCGAGATCCACACGCTCATCACCTCGTCGCCGGCGCGTCTCGAGGCGGCCGGGCTGCCGCCCGGAGACGTCGAGCCGGCACTTCGCGAGATCACCGAGAAGGTGACGAACAAGGGGCCGGGCGGGCACATCCTGACCGGACCTGTGTACGTCGAGGGGGCGGAGCCCGGCGATACGCTCGAAGTCCAGATCCTTTCGATCCGACTCGCGATTCCCTACGCGTACAACGCCTTCGCCCCGGGGCGAGGCTTCCTGCCGGAGGATTTTCCCTACGCGCGGATGCGCATCATCCCGCTGGACGAGAAGCGCATGGTCGCCCGGTTCGCCCCCGGAATCGAAATCCCGCTGCATCCCTTTTTCGGGAGTCTCGGCGTGGCGCCTCCGCCCGTCTCGGGCAGAATCAGCAGCGGTCCTCCCTGGATCCACGCCGGCAACCTGGACAACAGGGAGCTCGTCGCCGGGACGAAGCTCTTCATCCCGATCCATGCGAAGGGCGCGCTCTTCCTGGCCGGGGACGGACACGCCGGCCAGGGCAACGGGGAGGTGGACATCACCGCGCTCGAGACCTCGCTCGTCGGCACCTTCCGCCTGATCGTGCGCAAGGACCTGCGACTGAAGTGGCCGCGGGCCGAGACCCCGACGCACTACATCACCATGGGAATCCACGAGGACCTGAACGAGGCCGCGAAGATGGCGGTGCGCGAGATGATCGACTTCCTCGTTTCGGAGAAGCGGCTCTCCCGCGACGACGCCTACATGCTCGCGAGCGTCGCCGCCGACCTCTCGATCACGCAGCTCGTGGACGGCAACAAGGGAGTCCACGCGACGATCGCCAAGAGCCTCTTTAGGACGCGCTGACTTTCGGCCGCGGGCGTTTGCTCCGCGAACGGCGGCCGAGAACTTCAAAGACCAGAGCCCAGACCCGGCTCGGTACTCGGTCAGCTTGAGGATCGACGCGATCGTGACGGAAAGGGCGCCCCGGAGCCGTCGGCATTCCCGACGAGGCACGCTCCGGCAGGCCGCTCCATAGCGAACCGCCGTCGCTGAGGGCTCGTCGCAGTCTCAGCGTGGTGCCGGTCGCCCCTTCCGTGCTCCTCACCCATCACCTCGTACGGGATCGCCGCCGTCTCCGGGGCTAGCACCAGGGCGTACGCCATGCTGGAGCCCGGTGGCGGGCCCGCCCCCCGGAGGAGTGCCTTTTGCGAAGGCGCACACCCGCAACTCCGTCGCGCCACTAGGCGACTGCGCCTTCGCAATAGAGCGACGGCCGGATCTCATTCCAACGGCCGTGCCGTCGCGTGCCGACGAGGGAGGCGGGACCGACGCCGGGCGGATGAGTAGAAGAATATTCACACTGGCCCACTACCCCCGGGTCATTTCCTCAAGAAACTGTCCCGGCGCCGACGGTTACCGGCTGGCCGACAATTTGGGCTGGCAGCGCAGCGTGCCGGAAATGAGCTCGGTGGTGATCGGGAGATCCGACATCGCGCCCCGCCCCCCACACTGGTAGTTCGTCATGGGCCCGGTGCAGTCCAAGTACGCCGGCTCCCATTCGAGGCGGGTCTCGGGCATGGTGATGAATTGCTCGCCTTTGCCGACCGTCGCTTTCATCGTGTCGGTGGACCAGCGGTACATGTTCTTCTTGTCCTGCAGGCCCACGAAGATCTGGGCCCCGGTGTAATCGCCGGGTCCCTTGTAGAACTCGACGTTGATGAAGACCATCAGCGTTCCCCCGCCCGCTGCCTTGCGCGTCAGCGTCACCAGAAAGTCGTCTTCCAGGGCTTCGCAGGCGACCTCCGTCCGATGCTCGAAAGCGCACGGGCCGCTGACGGTGAAGCTGCTCGGGCCCGAGGATGCCTCGGGAGGAGGCGGGCAGCCGGGCGGCCGCCACGTAGCCGCCGCGGCGGCTTCTTCGGGCTTGGCCTCGGCGCGGGCCTCGTGGGGCGGCTTCGCAGCTTCTTTGGGCGGGCCCGCCACTGCCCTGGGCGGGCTTGCAGTAGCGGCTCCGGACGCAGGCGCCGGGGGCTGCGAGGAGAGGACCGCCGGCGCGGCGGCCTGGGAAGCCGCGCCGGACGGCGCCTCCGCGCGTTGGGCGGCCGCGGCCGGACGGGCGACGATCTTCACCGAGCGGGCCGGATCTTCCTCGCAAGCCGGAGCCGCCAGACAGGCGGCGAGGAGGAGGGGCCACGTCCGTCTCATCTGCGCCTCCAGGCCCGGGTCAACATGAATGAGGCGAGCCCTACCGATGCGACGGCGCACGCCGAGAGCACGAGGATGTCCCGCCCGAAGCCGATCAGGTCGGGGTAGAACAGCGCCTGGCGGAGGCCGTCGATCGCATACCGCGTGGGCACGAATCGGCTCGCGATCTGAATCCAGTCCGGCAGGAACGCCACGGTCGTGAAGCCGCCGCCGAGGAAGAACATGTAGGCCGCGCCGTTGAGGGCCGTCATGGTGACGAGTCGGGCGTCGCGGAGGGCGACCCCCAGGAGAGTTCCCAGGCCAACGGTGGTCAGCGTCACTGCCGTCAACAATCCGATGAGCGCGAGGCCGTGGGTCCACGGAGGAACGGGCAGCCTCCAGCCGCACGGTCCGCTCAGGGCGAGCGTGAGCCAGAGCGGCGCTTGGGAACCTTCGTTGCAGTACGGGATGTAGCGGGTGAGGAATCCCAGCGCCACGAGCGGCGTCACCAGCGCGAAGGTGATCAGCGTGCCTCCGACCAGCCGTCCGAGCACGAGCGGCAGTGGGCCTCCGGGGCTCAACATCAGCATCTTGGCTGTGCCGCGCTCGAAGTCGCGCGCCGTCAACAGCGCCGTTCCCAGCAGGCCGATGCTGATGACGATGAGCACCACGATCGGAATCACCTGGTACTGCAGGAAGGAGACGTTGGTCCTGCGGAGGTCGTGTTCGGCAATGGCGACCCGGTAGGGGTTAGGCAGCAACGCGCCTTTCGAGGGCCCGTGCAGCTCCCCGAGAAGACCGAGCTGGGGCGCGTCGAATTCGGCGACCGACCGCGTCACGCTGCGTCGGAGGTCGTCGGCAAGATCGATATCGATGTTGTTCAGGTAGAGGTCCACGGCCGCGTCCCCGCGGGCGAGCGCCTCGTCGAAGTTCTCCGGGATGACGATGATCGCGGCGACTCGCTGGTTACCGAGTGCGCGCTCGGCGTCGCCGGCGGTCATCTCTTCGAGCAAATACGCGTCCGCGTCGCCCTTGATGATCCTGGCCATGCGTTTGGCGAGGCGGCCCTGGCCCTGGACGACGAGGGCGGTCGGCTGCTGGCCGACGGAGTTCGTCAGCACCGCCACCAGCACTCCCATCCCCAGGGCCGGGAGCAGGGCGGCCGCGACGGCTGCCGGCGAGCGCAGCCAGACGGCGAGATCGTTGCGGGCCATCCCCCGGATGCGGCCGATCACCGGGCACCTCCCTTCGACAGCTGGCCGAGCGTCAGCGCCACCGAGGCCAGGGCGATCGCGGCGAGCACCAGCAGGTTCACGTAGATCGGTTCCGGCGTGACGCGGAGGCCGTGGAACGCCCACTCGAGCACCCCGACGGCGTAGTAGACGG
>JAWOLE010000121.1:0-8521 GCA_033853815.1 Thermoanaerobaculia bacterium | reverse complement strand
TCCGATCTCCGAGAGCTTCCGGCCGCTCCTGTCCACGACGGCCATTCGCCGGAGCCTCGGGGGATCGGATCGGAACGCGAGAGCGTCGGCCGCCACCTCGGTGAAGGGATTGACGGTGCTGCCGTTCCAGGCCAGCGAGCCCGGGATCACGGCGGGCTCGCCGCGAACCGTCAGCGTCTTCTCGTCGAAGAGCTGCGCGTAGAGCGTTCCGGCGATGGAGAAGATCAGGTAGCCGCGGGCGACGCCGGCGTACGCGTCCGCGGGGCGGATGCGGTGCACGCCTTTTCCGTCGAGCGATGCCGCGGCGATCCATCCCTGCTCGCTCTCTCGTCCCGCCTTGGTTCGCGCGAAGAAGAGAAATCGCCGGCCGTCCGGGAGGAAACGGGGCCACAGATGGGCGACCTCCCCCGCCGCGCGATCGAGCGACGTCACGGCGGACGGCGTGCCGCCGGAGGCCGCAACCTGGACGATGCCGCTGCCGTAGAACGGCACGAAGACGAGGACGCCCGACGATCCCCAGGACAGGCCGAACGTCGTTTGCGTAGCGCAAACGGGCTGCTCCGTGCCGCCCGCGACCGCCAGCCGCTTGATCTGGCGATCGGCGGCCAGGGCGAGCGATCGGCCGTCGGGCGACCAGGCCAGGCTGATCACGCCGCTGACGTCCCCGGCCCCTTCGACCGGCCTGGCTTCGACCGAATCGAGCGGGCGGATCCAGAGTCGGTACGTGCCTGTGCTATCGGGAGCGCCGAACGCGAGCGAGCGGCCGTCCGGAGAGAGCCAGCCGCTTGCCAGAAACTCGCCGCCGGCCGGCGGCAGGACGTCGAAGCGCACCGCCGCGGACGCCGGCGCGGAGCGACGGAAGAGTCGCGGCGACAGCAGGGCCGAGGCAGCGGCGACCGCGACGATCGCGGCGATCCAGGCGAGCCGCTCCCGGACCTTCCGGCGCGCGGCGACCGGAATCGGCGGGGCGACGCCCGCGGCCGAGCCCTCCGCGATCCACTTCAACTCCTTCGCGACGTCGCCGGCGCTTTGCCAGCGGTCCTCCGGGTCCTTGGCGAGACAGGTCTTCACGACGCGGTCGAAGGCGGGCGGCGACATCGGCTGCAACTGCGAGACCGGCTGCGGATCGTCCCTCAGGATCGAAGAGATCACGGACGCCTGCGTCGCGCCCGAAAACGCCTTCCGCCCCGTCGCCATCTCGTAGAGGACAGCGCCGAGCGCGAAGATGTCGGTCCGGGCGTCGGCTTCCCTGCCTTCGAGCTGTTCGGGCGACATGTATTGAAAAGTGCCGACGACGGCTCCCGCCTGCGTGATGGGAGACGCCTGGGTGGGGATCGACGTCAGGGGCGCCGACGCCTCGGGCGCCATCGCCTTGGCCAGACCGAAGTCGAGGAGCTTGACGCCCGACTTCGTGATCATCAGGTTGCCGGGCTTCAAATCCCGGTGGACGATCCCCTGCCGGTGGGCCTTGTCCAGGGCGTCGGCCGTCTCGATGCCGTAGCGAAGGACCTGCTCCGCCGGCAGCGCGCCCCTCGCCAGCCGCTCCGCGAGCGTTTCTCCCTCCAGGTACTCCATGACGAGGTACTCGACGCCGTCCTGGTTGCCGACGTCGTAGAGCGCGCAGATGTGCGGATGGGAGAGCCGCGAGATCGTCCGGGCTTCCCTCTCGAACCGCTGCCGCAGTTCCGCGTCCTCCGAGAGATGGCGCGGCAGGACCTTCACGGCGACGGTGCGTTCGAGCCGCGTGTCGAGGGCCCGGTACACCTCACCCATCCCGCCCGCGCCGAGCGGCGAGACGATCTGGTAGGGCCCGAGCCGCGATCCCGCTGTCAGGGACAAGGCGAAGAGATTCTATTTCCTCGGGCGCAAAGCGCAGTGAGATTGTCATGGCTCGGTTGGGGAAATGCTCGGTCCGACGAACGCCTCGGAGCAGCTTGGACCGGCGTTAGACTGAAAAGCGTGATCCGCGGCGGCGTCACGATCCGGGCGGCCGAGGCTCGCGACGCGGCGGCGATCGTTGCCATCTACAACCACTACGTCGCAGAGACGATCGTCACCTTCGAGGAGGAGCCGGTTTCGTCCGAGGAGATGGTGCGTCGGATCGAGGAAGTCCAGGCCGACTCGCTGCCGTGGCTGGTCGCCGAGCAGGACGGCCGCGTCGTGGGATACGCCTCTTCCAGGAAGTGGAAGACTCGGTCCGCCTATCGCTTCGCGGTAGAGGTCACGGTCTACGTCGCCCCCGGGAACGCGCGCAGCGGGATCGGCTCGAGTCTCTACGCCCGGCTCTTTCCGATGCTCCAGGCCCGCGGCATCCACGCGGTCATCGCCGGCATCGCCCTGCCGAACGAGGTCAGCGTGGCGCTCCACGAGAAGTTCGGCATGCGCAAAGTCGCGCACTTCCCGGAAGTCGGATTCAAGTTCAGCCGATGGATCGACGTCGGCTACTGGCAGCGGACTCTCTGAATAACCCCACCTGCGTCGGCTTACGACTCAACCTGACAGTACCGCGCGGCCTCGTGGAGCTCGTGCGGTCACGATCAGACCGTATGCCAGTACGGCGATGATTCCGATGTGGTAGGCGATATCGGGGCCAGTGCGCGGACCGATGCCGATGGCGATCGTGAAAAGCCCCACGAACGTTCCGAACAGCGCGAACGCCTGCGAGACGAGGCCGGCCCGTCGAGTCGACCGGGGGCGTATCCAGGTCCAGACCAGGGCCAGGAAGAGGACCGCCGCGATCACGCTCTCTGCGGTGCCGGCTTCGCGGTGCTCGTAGCCGTGGAGGATCACGCCGAAGTGGACGAGAGTCGCCGCGCTGAACGCCGCGGCCTCCCAGAAGAGAAAGAGCCGAATCACACGCGTCATGGCCTGGCTTCGTCGGCTTTGGGATGGGTTTCCGTGAAATTGCCCGGCTGACAACGATGCCAGGATTCCCGCCCGCCAAACCGGCCCCACCAAAAGAGACCTCGCGCCAGGGCGAAGATCAGAATCACCAGAAGCAGAGGAAAGAGGAAACCGAATGGATGGAACGGGCCGATCCAGTAAGGGTAGGCCCATCCGGGCCCGACGGGGAACTTTCCGCTCATCTCCAATCCGCGCGCTACCCCGGCGCGGTACTCGTAGACGCCCACAGCCGCCGCCGCGGCGATCGCCAGCAGTGCCACGAGAACGATCGAAACCAGCCTCTTGTTCATGACGACCTCCTTTTGCGGGAGACCCGCAAACTCCAGGCAGATATTTTATACTTACTGTATAGATAAAATATTTCAAAAATCGCCAGGTTGAGGTAACTTACGTCTTCCGAGAGATTTATGAGCCCTCGCCCTTACCGGCTTGGCCGCCGCGAGGCCACAGGAGAAGAGACGCGATCCCGCATCCTGGCGGCCGCGAGAGATGTCTTGATGGCCCCGGAAGGGCCGGCCGCCTTTTCGATCGATGCCGTCGCGCGCGAAGCCGGCGTCTCTCGGATGACCGTGTACTACCGCTTCAAATCCAAGCGCGGTCTGCTCGAGGCCCTCTTCGATGACCTGGCGGCAAGAGGCGGGATGCACAAGCTGGCCGGAGCGTTCCAACAACCGGACCCGCTCCAGGCTCTGTCCGAGTTCATCAGCGTTTTCACCGGCTTCTGGACCACCGGGCGCTTGCTCATCCGCCGCCTGCACGGCATGGGGGAAATGGATCTGGAACTGGGGGAGGCGTTACGCGCGCGCGAAGAGAGGCGGCGGCACGGACTCAATGTCCTCTTGCAACGGATCGCCGAGAGCCGTGGTCTTCCCGCGCCCACGCCGATCGGCGACGCCGTCGATATCCTGTTCATGCTTACGAGCTTCGAGACCTTCGACGCCCTGGCCCGAGGAAAACGCCGCCCTCAGGATGTCGCCGCCCTCGTCCAACGTCTGGCGCTGGCGACACTGCGCGAGACCGCACGCTTCCGCACAGGCGAACACCGCTGACGTTTCAGCGTTCCCTGGATGAAGGGGCCTGTTGGGGTCAGTCTTTTATTAAGGGGCCTGTTGGGGTCAGTCTTTTATTATGGTATTATTGATCGATCTCTGAGTCGTAACTATTCGACCCGGCATAGCCGGTCCGCACTTTACCAGCGAGCGGCGAGACAGAGGCGAATCTACGCCGGGAGCGGCCTCGCCGGCTTGAGCGTCAGCAGGTGCTTGATCGTGATCAGAGCGCCCGCCAGCAGCATGAGGCCGTGGACGGCCACGACGAACATCCAGAACCGGATGGGCTGCTGGGCCACGATGTACGGTTGCCCCTGGATCCTTTCGAGGTAGGTCTGCAGCACGCCCGCCACGCCGAAGGCGAGGCTCATGCCGACGATCCCGAGGCTCATCAGCCAGAAGCCCAGCTGCCCGGAGAACTCGTCGTAGTTGGCGTCCGGAAAACCCTTCAGCCGGGGGATGGCGAAGTAGAAGAAGGTGAGGTTTACCAGAACGTACGCACCGAAGAACGAGAGGTGCCCGTGAGCCACTGTGACCTGGCTGCCGTGCGTGTAATAGTTGATCATCGGCAGGGTGTGGGCGAACCCCATCAGTCCGGCGCCGACGAAGTGCAGGATAGCCATGCCGACGAGGTAGTACCACGTGAGCCGCGGCTGGATGGGCAGCGAGCGGTGCTTGACGTAGCGCCATGTGTCCACCAGCATGAGCAGAATGGGAAACGGCTCCAGCGCCGAGAACGCCCCGCCGATCCAGAGCCAGTACTTCGGCGCGCCGAGCCAGTAGTAGTGGTGACCGGTGCCCGCGATCCCGGTGAAGAGGAACAACCCCAGCTCGACGTACAGCCACTTCTCCACGATCTTTCGGTCCACACCGGTCAGCTTGATGAGAACGAATGCGATCAGCGCGGCCGTGACCAACTCCCACGCCCCCTCGACCCAGAGGTGGATGACCCACCACCAGTAGTACCAGTCCTCGGCGAGGTTACGGTAGAAAGGGATGCCGAACAGGTACATGACGGCGAGGAACACCAGGCCGGCGAGAAGAGAGCCTTGCACCGCGGTCCAGCGATTCGCGCGGATGAGGGTCACGCCGACGTTGGCGAGGAACATGAGGACGCCAACCGCGATAAGGAGGTTGAGTGGGAAGGGGATCTCGAGAAGCGGGCGGCCCTTGGTCCAGCCGAAGTAGAAGCCGACCAGCGCCGTCACGCCGGTCGCGGCAAGGAGGACCAGTTGCGCGATCGCGAGCTTCGGCCAGGCCAGCTCGGACCCCGTCTCTTCCGGGACGAGGTAGAAAGTCGCTCCCATGAAGCCCAGCAGCAGCCACAACACGAGGAGATTCGTGTGCATGGCGCGGGCGGTGGCGAACGGGAACACGTCGACGACGCTCTGTGGCACGGTCGTGAAGTAGTTCGTCGCGAGCCACAGGCCCATCAGGACCTGGAGCCCGAAGAGCAGCAAGGCAAGGATGAAATACGGGTATGCGATGCGCTGGGTCTTGTAGGTCATGGTGTCACCTGCTCTGGGCGGCGAGCGATACGACGAACTCGCCGATCATCTCGCGCTGCCCCTGCGACAGATACTCGAACGTGGTCATCTGCGCGCCGGGCGCCATCTTCTCCGGGTCGATCAGGTAGCGGGCGATGTAGGCGGCATCGCGCCGCGCTCCGATCCATTCGAGCCGCGGGCCCTTGTTCCCGCCGACGCTCCCGAGGGTGTGGCACTCCAGGCAGCCTTCCTGCTGGACCAGCGCCGCCCCCGGCGAAAGGGCGGCCCCCGCCAGCACCCGTTCAGTTGCCCGTTTCCATCGGTTGGGCGAGTCCTGCGGCGGCCAGTCGTGGTTGTCGATGTTCCCGACCCAGGCGAGGTACGCCAGGATGTCGTCGATTTCTTGCTTACGGAGGTGCTGCTGCGGCATCTTGCGGTACGAGTCCGCTAACGCCACCTCCGGCTGCTCGAGACGCCGGCGAATGGCGTCCTCTCCCATGCGCGCCACTGCGCGGGTCAGGTCCGGCGCGTAGTAGGCGCCGAAGCCCAGGATCGTGTGGCAGTCGTTGCAGTTGCGGGCCTGGAAGGCGCGCTTACCCGCGACAACGTGATCATCGAGCTTGTCCGCGTGGGTCAGCGCGGCGAACTGGCCGTGCGTGTTGACCGTCAGCACCAGGAACAGCACCAGCGATACGGCCGTGCCCGCCCAGAAGATCCATTTGGCTGTGGTTTGAGTCACAACGCCTCCTCAGGCGTGACGTCGCCTTACGCGAGAGTGAGGTTCGCCGCAGTCACGGCCGGCCCCTCGGCCGTGTCGCAGTGAGCGGTGGCCGGGAGGAGCCATCAAGCCTCCGGCGGCGACGATCGCGACGGCAGGCGATCCCGCGCTCTTCATCTACGGAAAGACTCGAGTCGCAACCTACACCGAAGTCGATGACCGTCTATGGGCCGTCTGCATCAAAAGAGGCCTCTTTCTCGCCGCGATCGCGCTGTGGAATACGCCTCTTCCATGAAGTGGAAGGGCCGGTCCGCCAATCGCTTTTCGGCGGGGGTCACGGCGGCCCGGAACGACAGATAATCCTCACGGAAGAGTCGGTGAACTGCGATCCCACCCGCCGCGACATTGTCGGTGCGATCTGGGGTCTCCTCGCGGCTTCCCTGGGCCGCGGCGCCGGTGACTCGATCGGCCTCGAAAGAGTTTGCGCCCACGTCTACCGGCCTGCCGTCTACCTTCCTCCTCCTCTGCTCTCATACGATCGACCGGTCGCTTCGACGCGCTCATCGTTTCAGATCGGGATTCCCGAGATCGTCCTCTGCAGGGCGCGGCGCGGCTTCACGGAGCTCTTTCCCTACTTCTGGCCCCTCGAGCGGGCCGAATTCGAGACCCTCAAGCGATCCATCAGTGTCGAGTGGTCATCGCCCCAGCTCTCGGACCAGAGCGTGGTCTCCTCTTTCCGCGAACGCCTCGAGGCCATTGCACGGACTCCGTCCTCCCGCTCTCCGACCCTTCAAGCCTCGGTCGTGCTGACCTACACCCAGTCCACTCTCCCCTGGGCGTTCCGCGTCGCCGAAGCCTGCCGGAGCCTGAAGGCGTCGGAGCTGGTGGTATTCAAAGACCCAACGGTCGCGCCGTACCTCTGCGAGCTCCCGAGACTTCAGAAAGGCTTCCGCCGGGAACCGGACTGATTCCGCTCGTGCCGGGCCGTGATGGCGACCAACCGGCCAAGCTCCTTCAAGAACTCGGACGGGTTCATGAACGCCGCGAAATGCCCTCCCTTGATGGTCACAAACGCCTTTCGCGGCGCTTCGACGCCATCGACGAACATCCTGGCGAGGTTCGTGGGCGTGGTGAAATCCTCGGACCCCTGAATGACGAAGACCGGCAGCGCGAAGCGGCCCGTCAGCGCTCTCGCGGCGATGGTGCTCAGCTCCGGTACCAGCCGATCGGCGCTCAGGACCTGGCCGTCGAACCAGTCGGTCACGTCGCGGATCGCGTAACCGGGAGCGTTCAGTCCAAAACCCGTCGTGCTCATGATGAAGACATCCGCCCCTTCGAACAGGTTTGACCACCGCCTTTGCACCTGGTAGCGCGGCCGTCCTTGTATGGAGGCGGGCCGACCTCTTCGAGTTCGCGAATGGCGCGCGCTTCACCCACGGCGCGGGCCTTCGCGAGCAGCGCATCAAAGGCCACGTGGTAGCCGCGCGCCGGATCGCCCACCTAGCCGGTTCCGACGAATGCATGAAACAGATCCGGCTTCGCCCTGGCCATTAACACGCCGAGGACGGAGCCTGCCGAATGCCCCAGAAGAATGATCTCGTCCTTGCCGAGCGAGGTGCGGAGCACGCCGGCCAACTCGATGCCGTCCCGGACCAACCGATCGAGGTTCAGCGACGCCCCGGACGCCGGTCCGTTCCGGCTGAGCGTCCTCCCGGCTCCGCGCTGATCCCATTGCACGACGGTGTACGTCTTCAGCCAGGTACGGAACCCGGCGTAGCCCCACGGATTGGTCGCGTCACCTGGCCCGCCGTGGAGCACGAGAATGGCGGGATTGGCGCGATCCTCGCCGCGTATGGTGACCCACTGCTCGATTCCCCCGATCTTGAGGTATTTCGCCTCCTCGATCCCGTTGGGCGTCGAAATGGCATAGTCCCGCGAGTTTCGAGCACGAACGAAGTCGAAGTATTTCTTGAACTTTTGAAATTCGTTGTCGGCCGCAGTCGGGAACTCCTGGGCCCGAGCGGCATCCGCCGACAGGAGCGAGCCCAACGCGAAGAGCGCCTCGCGGCGGTTGATCACGACGTTCCTCACCGAGATCGAACAGGAAGGCCGCTGGAATTACGTCCCCCGCGCCGCGCGCCATGGCATCCGTCGGGAGTCGTGGGAAGCCAGACCCGTTCTGCGGCCTCGTGGATCGAGTTCCTTTCCCGATCCGGATACGCAGAAGCCGGGATCAGGTTACGGCGGGCTGAGGGCTGACCCCCCGCTTCAGCGGCCGATCAGGGCTTCTGCCGCGAGCTCATCCGGCTAATGGGGTCAGTCTTTTATTATGGTATTATTGCGGCTTTCTCTCAGCCGCTCGC
>JAWOLE010000120.1:0-3327 GCA_033853815.1 Thermoanaerobaculia bacterium | reverse complement strand
GTCTTGTCCGTGCGGATCTCCCTCTTGACGAAATCCACGATCCGTCGGCCGGTATCGCCGTCGAGCGAGGCCGTCGGCTCGTCGAGGATGAGCACGGCCGGCCGGCCGACGATGGCCCGCGCGATGGCCACGCGCTGCTGCTCTCCCCCGCTCAGCTTCAGCGGCGGCAGGGCGGCGCGGTCGCGCAGGCCGACGACCTCCAGGCACTGCATCGCCTCGTCCATCGCGCGGTCCCAGCCCACCTTCCTCATGACGAGCGGAATGGCGGCGTTCTCGAGCGTGGTGAGCCGCGGGAAGAGGTGGTAGTCCTGGAACACGAACCCGATCTTGTTCAATCGGAAATCCGCGAGCTGGTCGGCCGCCAGCGTCCAGATGTTCCGGCCCTCCACCGTCACCTCACCGGAGGTCGGCCGGAGGATCCCCGAGATCATGCTCAAGAGCGTCGTCTTGCCGCTCCCGGAGGGCCCTTCGATGTAGAGCATCTCCCCGAAAAAGGCGTCGAAGCTGACGTCCTTGACCGCGTGCGTGCGCGCCTCTCCTTCGCCAAACCACTTGTTGAGCCCGTTGCTCCGGATCGCGACGGAAGCCACGTCAGCCTCGGAAGATCTCGAACGGCTCGATCCGGATCACCTTGCGGATGCCGATGACGCTCGAGATTGCGGCGATCACGAGGACCATCACGAAGGCGAGCGCCAGGTTCGAGTAGGTTTCGGCCGCCGCGTAACTCGGCAGGCGAAACTTCCCGATCGCGATCGTGAGCGACGCGAGGCCGATCCCCAGGCCGTAGCTCGTCAACGCCGTGAACGTCGCCTGGAACAGGATCATGGACACGAGCACGCTTCCCCTTGCGCCGATCGCCTTGAGCGCCCCGAACTTGTCGAGGTTCTCCAGAATGAAGGTGTAGAACGTCTGGCCCGAGATCGACAGGCCCACGAGGAAGCTGATGGCGGTCATCAGGAGAACGTTCGTGCCAAGCCCCGTCTGGTATTTGTAGAAAGTGGAGATCTTCTGCTTGAACTGCTCGCTCGTGAGCGCCACGTATCCCATCTCGCGCACCTGCTTCTCGATCGCCGGGATGAAGGCTTCCGACTTCGGTTCCACCAGGACGTAAGAAATCGTGTAGCGCATCGAGGGGATGTACTGAACGGCCCGGCTGTAGGTCGTGTACAGCGTCGGAACGCCGAAGAGACCGCTGATGGAGACCTCCGCGATGCCCGTGATCACGGCCCTGTTGTCGTTGAGCTCGAACTCCGTGCCGATCTTCGGGTTCCCGAGTTTCGGAAACTCGGCGTCCCGCACGACCGCGAAGGCGTTCTCGGAGTAGAGGTCCTCGATCCGCCCTTCGATCAGGTTGGGCCTGCCGAAGAGGCTCGTGTCATCGAGCCCGATCACGGTCACGCCCTGGTAGGTCCCGTTGCGCAATTTCACCTGGGCGCCGCCCGAGTACAGAGGGACCGCATAGCGCACCCCTTCGATGCTGCGGACCGCGTCGAGGACGTAGTCGGGCATTGGAATGCTGCTCGCCACCGTGTTCACGGCAGGATCCATGACCCAGACCCTCGCCCCCACGTTGACGACGGTGGAGGACGATTTGTTCAGGATGCCGGCAAACATGGACGTCATCGAGATCATGAGGAAGACGGCGAAGGTAATCCCGACGAGCAACGCCGCGAACTTCCCCCGGTCGTTGACCAGGAGCTTGTAGGCGATCCGAAGGATCCCTCTCATGACACGGGCATCAACTGGAGTCGCCGGCGGGGCGGACCGTCAGGACCGGGCAAGGGGCCGTTGCGACGACCCGGGCCGCGACGCTTCCCAGAAAGAAGTGTCCGGCGCCCCGGCGGCCGTGCGTGCCCAGGACGATGAGGTTCGCCCTCTCGCGCTCAGCCGCAGCCACGATCTCCTCGTCCGGGAACCCCACGGCAAGCGCCGGATGCGCGTCGGCACCCCGGGCACGGGCCGCCGCGACGAGCTCCTCAAGGCGGCCCTCGGCTGCCGTGCGGAGAGCCTTCTCGTACTCCTCGTACGCGCTCGCCGGCGAGTACGCGAGCGACGCGATCGGCCAGACCTGGCAGACGTGAACGATCGTCAGCGCTGAACCGAACTCCTTGGCGAGCCGGACCGCCTGGTCAAACGCGCGGCCCGAAGCCTCCGAAAAGTCGGTCGCGAACACGATCCGCTCGAAACTCCCCATGAGCGCCGCCGCTTTCTCGCTTCCGCAAGCCCAACATCGCACGGGGCTGAACGGCGTGCCAGATGCGAAAACACCAAGACCGGCTGGCGTTTTGGATGCCCGAACGCACCGTCGGCGGAACCAGGCGCGCCATTTTGATGCGGACGTATCTTGCCGTGCTCCATGTCCGCGGGGAAGATGAAATCGGGCTATTTCGATCGACGAGGTGAGTCATGGAAGATGTTGATCGCAATCGGATAGTGGGCAGCAGGGGCGCCCTGGCAGCCAGGCTGGATGCCGTCGCGTGGGGCATTTTCCTGATCTGGGTAGGGATAGCTTTCCTTGCTGACGTCGGCTGGGGAGTGGGACTTCTCGGTGTGGGTTTGATCACGCTCGGAGCACAAGCGGTTCGGAAGTCCTACGGGTTCCCGCTTGAGTGGTTCTGGCTGACGACTGGAACCGTATTCGCTGTATGGGGCGCCTGGGAACTGCTCAGGAGCCAGCTCGGCGAAGCACCGATCAGTCTCCTGCCACTCCTGTGCATCGTGATCGGCGTAGTGGCCGTTCTTTCCGCGCTGCTGTATAAGCCGCGGCCCTAGAAGCTCGGTGGGTCTCGCCAGAGGCTCCGGCGGCGATTCCGGCCCTGATCGTTGTCGGCAGCAATTCGGTCGCGCGGAATGTGGAGGAGCCGCGCGCAGCCAGCGAACTCAGGCATCGTTGGCTTCCTCCCAGCGCGACCTCACGGCAGCCAGCGACATCCAGAGGCGGATCCGGCTGGCCATGTCGTGCGCGGTCCGCTCAAAGGCGTTCCTCTTCTTGTCCTCATCTCCCTCCACCGCCGCCGGATCTTCGAAGCTCCAATGGATTCTCTCTGTGTCCCCGGGAAACACTGGGCAGGAGGCGTCCGCCTGATTGCAGAGCGAGATGACGTAGTCGAGCCGTCGCCCGATGAACGGCCCGAGCGGTTTCGGATACTGGCCTTCCATCCCAATCCCGAAGAGCCTCTGAACGGCAGCTCGGGCCAACGGATGGATCTCCGGTCGGGGTTCGCTCCCGGCGCTGAAGGCCTCGATCCTGCCCTTCGACATCTGCCGAACCAATGCTTCGGCGATCTGCGACCGCGCGGAGTTGCCGGTGCAGATGAAAAGAACCCG
>JAWOLE010000119.1:0-14297 GCA_033853815.1 Thermoanaerobaculia bacterium | reverse complement strand
GGTCGCGCAGCGACCGCCCGCGCCGAAAGTCGGGAATTGGAGGCAGGAAAGGCCTCAGTAAGGGTTCCGCGGCTAACGGTGCGGCAGCGGCTTAGAGCCGCGTAAGTTCGCGGTAACGAACGGAGGGAATTCGGGTCACCGCCCCTTCAGTCGCAGTACTGAATTTGGCCCTTCCTGCCTCCTTTGCCCCTCTCTGACGAGGGAGGAGGCCCGGGGGTTACAGGAAAATCTTGCGATCTGCGATCGGGTGATCTGCGATCGACGGGGGCCTTCAATCACCCGATCGCTCGATCACCCGATTCCCTAAGGGGTCGTGAAGCGCATCGCCGCGGCGGCCGGGGGTGCTTCCTCCGGCAGGGGCGGCGCGGAAGCCGCCTCTTCGAGCCCGCGCTCGGTCGCCGAGGGTTCCCGGCGCTTCCGCAGCCGATCGAGGACCAGATAGAAGACCGGCGTGACGTAGAGCGTCAGCGTCTGGGAGAAGATGAGCCCTCCGACGACTGCCAGCCCCAGCGGCCGGCGCGACTCGGCCCCCGCTCCAAAGCCCATGGCGATGGGAAGCGTGCCCATCAGGGCCGCCATCGTCGTCATCATGATCGGCCGGAATCGCACCTGGCAGGCTTCGTAGATGGCATCCCTGGGACTCTTTCCCTCTTCCCGCTCCGCCTCCAGCGCGAAGTCCACCATCATGATGCCGTTCTTCTTGACGAGCCCCACGAGCATGATGATTCCGACGAAGGCGTAGATCGAAAGCTCCGTGTGGAAGAGCATCAGGGTCACCAGGGCGCCGACGCCGGCGAACGGGAGCGCCGTCAGGATGGTGATCGGATGGATGAAGCTCTCGTAGAGGATCCCGAGCACCATGTAGATGACGCCGATCGCGACGATCAAGAGGATCCCAAGGCCCTGCAGGGAGGACTGGAAGGCCTGCGCCGTCCCCTGAAAGCTCGTCTGGATCGTGGCGGGAAGCATCCGCCGCGCCACCGCGTCCACCTCGCTGACCGCTTCACCCAGGGAAACGCCGGGCCTCAAGTTGAAGGAAATCGTGACCGAAGGAAGCTGCCCGGTGTGCGCCACGGCCAGCGGCCCCGTGCCCGTCGAGACCGAGCCCAGCGACGCGAGGGGCGCAAGCTGGCCCGAGGCCGACCGCACGTAGAGCAGGCCGATGGAGGCGGGATTCGCCTGAAATTCCGGGGCGAGCTCCATGATGACCTGGTACTCGTTGTTGGGCTCGTAGATCGTCGAGATCTGGCGGGTGCCGTAGGCCGTATAGAGGGCGTCCTCGATCGCGAGCGGCGAGATCCCGAGGGCCGCGGCGCGGTCCCGGTCGATCGTCACGTTGAGCTGCGGATTGGAGAGCTGCAGGTCGCTCGTCACGTCCTGCAGGCCCCGCAGGCCCCGCATCTTGGCCTCGAGCGCGGGCGCGTATTTGTAGAGCTCGGTCGTGTCCGAGTCCTGGAGCGTGTATTGGTACTGGCTCTTGGTCAGCGTGCCTCCCAGGCGGATCGGCGGAGGCACCTGGAGGAACGTGCGGATGCCGGTGACCTTCGCGAGCTTCGGCCTCAGGGCCGCGATGATCTCGTCGGCGGAATGCCTGCGCTCGCTGCGCGGCTTCAACTGGGCGAGCACGATGCCCGAGTTGCCGACGCTGATGTTGCCGCGGGGGCCGCATGCGGAGAGCACATTGGCCACGTCGGGGTTGGCTCTCACGATCGCGGCGACCTCCTCCTGGTGGGCCTTCATCGCCGGGAACCCGATCCCCTGCGCCCCCTCGGTGAACCCGAAGATCAGGCCCATGTCCTCGGTCGGGAGAAAGCCCTTGGGGATCTTCACGAAGAGGACGAGCGTCGCGACGAGGACCAGCGCCGAAAGCGTCAGGACCTTTACCGGATGCCCGAGCACGCCCTTGAGCGTCCGCGCGTAGAACTTGAGCATCGCGTCGAAGCCCTTCTCGATCGCCTGGTACAGCTTCCCGTGCCTCTCCTCGCCCGGGGGCTTCAAGAACCGGCTGCAGAGCATCGGGGTAAGCGAGAGCGACACGAAGCCGGACACCAGGATCGCGACTCCGATCGTCACGGCGAATTCGTGGAAGAGGCGCCCGATGATGCCTCCCATGAAAAGCACGGGGATGAAGACGGCGGCGAGCGAGATTGTCATCGAAAGGATCGTGAAGCCGATCTCCTTGGAGCCTTTGAGCGCGGCCTCGAAGGGCCGCTCGCCCCGCTCCATGTGCCGGACGATGTTCTCCAGCATGACGATGGCGTCGTCCACGACGAACCCGACGCACAGCGTCAGCGCCATGAGCGAAAGGTTGTCGAGGCTGTAGCCCAGCAGGTACATGACCGCGAACGTGCCGACAATCGAGAAGGGGAGCGCGAGCGACGGGATCACGGTCGCCGAGAGATTGCGCAGGAAGAGGAAGATGACGAGGACGACGAGGCACAGGGTCAGCAGCAGCGTGAAGCGGACGTCGTTGACGCTGTCGCGGATCGACTGGGAACGGTCGTACAGGACGTGAAGCGAGGCGGCGGCGGGGAGTTGCTTCTGGAAGGTCGGCAGGAGCCTGCGCACGGCGCCGGCCACCGCGACCGTGTTGGTCCCCGGCTGCTTGAAGATCGCGAGCGAAATCGACCGCTCGTCGTTGTACCAGGCGGCCGCCTTGTCGTTCTCGACGCTGTCGATGACCCGGCCGAGGTCGGCGAGGCGCACGGGGGAGCCGTTCCTGTAGGCCACGATGACCGGCCGGTAGGCCGAGGCCGAGGTCAACTGGCCGTTGGCCTGCACCGTGAAGGAGGTCATCGGGCCGTAGAGGATCCCCGTAGGCAGATTGACGTTGGTCCCCTCGACCGCCTGCTCGACCTCGTTGATGCCGATGCCGCGGGAGGCGAGCGCCCGCGGATCGAGCTGCACGCGCACGGCGTACTTCTGCGGTCCGTAGACCTGCACCTGCGCCACCCCGGAGACCGTCGAGATCCTCTGCGCCATCATGACCTCGCCGTATTCGTCGAGTTCCGAGAGCGGCAGCGTCGCGGAGGTCAGCGTCAGGTAGAGGATCGGCTGGTCGGCGGGGTTGACCTTCTGGAAGGAGGGGGGGCTCGGCATGTTGGGCGGCAGTTGCCTCGCGGCCGCCGAGATCGCCGACTGAACGTCCAGGGCCGCGCCGTCCAGGCTCCGCGAGAGGTTGAACTGGAGCGTGATCTGGGTCGAGCCCTGCGTGGACGTCGAGTTCAGGTTGTCCAGCCCGGCGATCGTCGTGAACTGCTTCTCCAGGGGGGTCGCGACCGATGAGGCCATCGTCTCCGGCGAAGCCCCGGGGAGAGACGCCGAGACCTGGACCGTCGGAAAGTCCACGTTGGGCAAGTCGCTGATGGGGAGCAGCCGGTAGCCCATGACGCCGAAGAGGAGGATCCCGAGCATGACGAGCGTCGTCATGACGGGACGGCGTATGAACAGTTCGGCGATGTTCATGAGACGCTCCCTTCCGTCTGCTTGATCTCGACCCTGGCGCCGGGCGAAAGGCGCAGCTGACCGTCGGTCACGACGCGCTCCCCGGGCGCCAGCCCGTTGGCGACGATCGCGAGCGAGCCCTGGGTGCGGTCCACGACGACCTTGCGCGACTCGACCGTCAGGTCCGTCTTCACGACGTAGACGTACTGCCCCGACTGGCCCGTCTGCACCGCCTGCGACGGGACGACGACGGCGCCCGGCTGCGTGGCGAGCGTGAGGATGACGTCCACGTACTCCCCCGGCCAGAGGACCTCGTCCCGGTTGGGAAAGGTCGCCTTCAAGACGATCGTTCCGGTCGTCGGATCCACGGTGTTGTCGAAGAAGGTCAGCTCTCCCGTCGGTGCGCTGGCGGTCTGCCCCGAAGGGGCGGCCGTCACTTTCAGCTGCTGGCCGGGGCGGATGTGCTGCCGGATCAGCGCGAGCGAGGATTCCGGCACCGAGAAAGATGCGTATACGGGCTGGATCTGGTTCAGGACCACGAGAGGCTTGTCGTCGTTGCCCTTGACCTGGTTGCCGGGATAGACGAGGACGCTGCCGGCGCGCGCCGCGATCGGCGCTGTCACCGTGCAATAGGAGAGCTGGAGCCTGGCGTTCTCGACGGCCGCCTCGTCGGCTTTCACCGTCGCCACGGCCGCGGCCGCGTTGGAGCGCGTCGAGTCGTACTGCTCCTTGGTGACGTAATCCTTCTGGACGAGATCGGCGTAGCGCCGCACCTCGTCCTCGTTCCATTTGGCCATGGCGCGGTCGCGCTCGAGCTGGGCGCGCGCCTGCGCGAGCGCCGCCTCGTAAGGTCTCGGATCGATCTGGAAGAGCAGGTCCCCCTTGCGGACATCCTGCCCGTCCTTGAACCCGACCTTCAGGATTTCGCCCGCCACCCGCGACTTCACGGCGACCGTCGAGTACGGATCGATGTGTCCGATCGCGCGCACCTCCACCGGGACGTCCTGTCGGGCGGCCGTGCCGACGGTGACCGGCACGGTCTCCTTCACGGCCTGGACCGGCTTCCTCGCGCAGGAGACGGCGGCCAGGAGAGCGGCGGCGAACAGGGTGATCTTCGCAATGTTGCTCATGGACTCGCTGTATTTCCTTTCGTTGACGACGGCGCCGCGGACTCTCCGCCGGCGGGCGGCGCGAGGCTCCCCGTGTCGTGCGCGAGCTGCGCCATGGCCAGGAACCAGTTCGCCCGGGCCTGGACTTCCTGGGCGCGCGCGCTGGCGAACGCGGTCTGGGCGGTCAGCAGATCCAGAATGCTTCCGACGCCGGCCTTGTAGCGGCCGAGCGCGACGTCCTCCGACTGCTGGGCGCTGGCGTAGAGATCCCGCGCCGTCTTGACCTGCTGGGCGGCCGTCTTCAGGTTGTAATAGCTCGTCCAGACCTGGAGGATCACCTGGTCGTTCAGGGTCTCGAAATCCGTCCAGGCCACCTCGGCGTCCTCCTTCGCCTTGAGAACGTCGTAGGTGTTCTTCCACCCGGTGAAGAGCGGGATCCTCAGGAGGAGCAGCCCCGTATAGACATCGGCGTGGGGAACCGCGACGGGGTTGTAGTAATACGTCCGGCTGACCGTCCCGTTGGCAGAGAGAGACGGCAATCCCTGCGCGCGGATCGAGCGAACATGGCTGTCGGCCTGCAGGGCCGTGAAACGCGCGGCCGCCAGGTCCGGCCGCTCGGTCTCGGCCTTCGCGATGAAGGCATCGACGGATTCCAGGGCCGCGTCCACGTTGATGTCGGCGGGCAGCTCTCCCGCCTCGACCGGAACGTTGGCCGATACGCCCATGGCGGTCGCGAGCGATCCCCGGATCGTCTGGATCTGGCCTTCCGCCGATTCGAGCGCGAGCTCGGCCTGTGAGAACGCCGTCCTCGCCTGCAACACGTCGGCGATCGTCGCCACCCCCGCTCGGTGGCGCTCTTCGGCGGCGGCCAGGCTCTCCTTCGCGGCCTTCAGGCTCGCCTGGGCGGCCACCTCGAGCGCCTTGGCGTCCAGATACTGGTAATAGGCCTGCTCGACCTGCAGGGCGACGTTCTGGATCGCCGCGTTGTGCGTGTAGTCGGCTGCGAAGAGCGCCCGCTTGGCGCCCTCGACGTCCGCGCTACGGCCTCCGAAGTCGAGCAGCAGCCAGGTCAGGGAGGCCGTCGGGCCGTAGGTCGTCTGCAGGAAGATTGTCTGCCCTCCGAGCGTCGCCTGCTTCTGGCGCGTCAGGCTGCCGTCGAGCTCGACGGTGGGAAAGTACTCCGAGCGAACGGAGCCCAGGTTCGCAGCCGCCGATTTGGCCTGCAGCCAGGAGGTGCGGGTCACCGGGTTGTTGCGAAGAGCGAGGTCGAGCACCTGGACAAGGGACAACGTCGCCCCCGGCTTGAGATATTCGACCGGGATCGGGGGCGTCGGTCGGGGCGTGGGCGCGGGCGGGCGCGCCTCGGCCGGCGCCTGCCAGGGCTGCTGCGGCGCCGCGGAAACCGAGTTTTCGACCGCGCGGCCCGGTGGAAAAGAGGAGCAGCCGATGCCGGCGATCCCCGCGACTCCTGCTGCCGCGAGCACTTCAAGAACCAGTCTTCGTGTTCCCTTCATGCGCTCTGCCTGGCAATGCCCTGGGTGAAGATCCCGACGATCTCGGCCACGAGCCCCTCCAACGAGTCCTTCTCGCTGCGGAAATTGTTGGCGGCCCGGATCATGCCCCGAAACAGCTCGGCGGCGATCCGGGGATCAACTCCGCGGAACTCCCTGCGCTCGATGCCTTCCAGGATCACCTTCTGGACGAGGGCCGTCATGGCCTGCCGGCGCCTCGCGAGCTCCTCCTCCCGCAGCGCGAAAAGCCGCTCGTCGCCCTGGAGAAGGCTCAGGAAGTGGCGGCGCTCCCAGGAGAACTGGAGGCTCTCGCGGGCGATCCTCTCAAGCCGGCAGATCGGCGGGATCTCCTCGGAGGCCGTCGCTGACAGCGTGGCGAAGAGGCGGTCGAGCACCTGATGAATGGCCTCGAAGTACAGGTCCTCCTTGGTCCGGAAGTAGCGGTAGACAGTCCCCTTGCCGACCCCGGCCCGCGCCGCGACGTCGTCGATGAGGACCTGATGAAATTCCCTCTCGGCGAAGACGCGCGAGGCGGCTTCGAGAATCTCCTGCTTCTTGGATGTCGTCTTGACGCGCGGCATGACGTTTCGGAACTGACCGGTCAGTTCTATTATTTCACAGCCCCTGCGCGGAGCCAGATGCCCTGTCTCGCGCTGTCCGACTTTTCGGACATGCTAAGATTTCTTGAATTGCATCAATGAAATTCAGACGTGTCATTCAGGACTCCTTTTCAACCGCCGAGGCGGCCCGGCTCTCCAACCTGACGCCGCGGCAGCTCGACCACTGGGCCAGGAGAGGCTTCCTCCGTCCCTCCCTCCAGGAAGCCGCGGGCTACGGCTCCTGCCGGCGTTACTCCTTCACAGACGTCGTCCGGCTCCGGGTGGCCGCGCGCCTGAGGGCCTCGGGCGTCGGGCTCGTCCGGATAAGACGCTGTGTCGAGGCCTTGAAGAACCTCGACGGCAGCGGCGAGGTGGACCTGGGCCAGGCGCGCCTCCTCGTCATCGGCAACCGCGTCCTCTGGGCGCGGTCGGACCAGGAGGTCGTCGATCTGCTGAAGGAAGGACAGCTCGTTCTCGTCTTTTCTCTGGGAGACGCGATCGTGGAAACGGCGGGAGAGGTGGCGAGGTGGAATCGCGAGGCCGGCCGTTCAGACCGTGAGGCGCGCGTCGAAAAGCGCGCCAGGCGCGGCTCCTAACGCAACCGACCGTGCCGAAGAGGACTGCGACAAGAGAAACGAATGCGAGACGGCGGAAGCCCTGGTATTGAAACTCTCGGCCGCCGTTCGCGAAGCGAACGCCTGCGGCCGAAAGCCTTGACGCTGGATCAAGCGGGGCTGGCCAGGCGGATCGCCCAGCTCGTGCGCCTCGGGCGCCAGCGCGACTTCCCGCTGTCCCGCTTTCACAGATCCCTGCGCGAGATCTCCCGCGACGAAGACCGCGACGAGATCCTGAGTCTGCTGCTGGCCGAGTGGACGGGCCTGTCCCACAACGCGCGTGAGGCGAGGCGGCACTGGGAGCAGCTCGAGCAGACTCTGTCCGACCTCCGAAAAACGCTCGGAGCGCCCGTGGGCCTCCAGACGGCCCTCCTGCACCACTTCCACAGCCGCGAGGGCCTCTTGAAGGAGCCGCGGCTGCTCACCGAGAAGGACCTGAAGGTCCTGCGGGTCAACGCAATCACGGACCCGCTGACCGGTCTCTACAACCGCCGCTTCCTGCTCGAACACCTGGGGCGCGAGATCTCCCGGGCCGAGCGCACCCACGGGATCGTGTCCGTCCTCATGACGGACCTGAAGAACTTCAAGGGGATCAACGACCGCTTCGGCCATCCCGTCGGGGACACGGTCCTCGTGCGAACGGCGCGGGTCATCCGGGAGATGCTCCGGGTCGTCGACGCGGGATGCCGCTGGGGAGGCGACGAATTCGTCGTCGTCCTTCCCAACACGGACCTCTTTTCCACTTTCGCCGTCGCCGAGAGAATCCGACGGAAGGTCGCCTCCTCGGCCCTGTTGGGGCACCCGGACTTCATCCTCGGGATGCATTACGGGATCGCCTCCTACCCGACGGACGGACGCACGGCCGACTTCCTGCTCAAAGTGGCGGATCTTCGGCTCTATCAGTGCCGGGAACAGGCGGCCTTCGAAGGGGACCGCCGCCATCACCCGCGCTTCTCCCCCGGCGACATGAATCTCCACATCTTTCCGGGTCGTCACGCGGGAGCCTGGACCGCTCCGATTCTCGACGTCGGCTACGGCGGAGTCGGGTTCAAGGCGAAGGCGTCTTCAAACCTCCCCTCCCGCTGGAACGCGGAGATCTCCCAGCCCAACGACCCGGAACGCCACGCCGTGCGGCTGCGCGCGGTCAGCACGACTCAGCTTTCGGGGGGAGGAAGGCGCGTCGGGTGCTCGTACGGTTAGCCCTCGCTTCGCGCTTGCGCGGGATCTGCGCCCTGCGGGCGCACCGGCGCGCAGCTCGCCCGGATGCGGACTCGTCCGCGCGCCTGATCCCGCGCAATCGCTACGCTCCCGCGGCGCGCGCCTCCTCCCTCCTCCGTCGGGAGACTACGCGCGCCGCGAACGACGTGGGACAGTGCCGCTTGAAGGCTCCCGGCGCCGGCGCCGGGCAGCGACAGGACTCGGGGCTTGGATCCTCTTGAAAACGGTGTGAGACGGAACAACTTCGCGGGTCACCGGGCCGCGGCGACGGGCCTCTTCTGTCTCTTCTGCCTGATCGCGGTTGCCCTGGGGCTGCCGGGCTCGAGACTTCTCTCGCTCGCGATGGGAGGCTCGCTTTTCTCTCTCTTTGTCTTCACCCGCGGCGGTCTCCAGGAGGCGCTCGGAGCGTTTCTTGCCCCCCTGGCCCTCGTCGTCGATCTGGCCCTCCTGCTCTCGGCCATGTCCCTGACGGGCGGCGCGGGCAGCCCTTTCGCGCTCCTTCTGCCAATCGGCCTGGCGCTCGCGTACTTCCAGCTCGGTCGCGGCGCCGCTTACTTCTTCGCGTCGGCTTCTCTTCTGGGAGTCGCGGCGCTCGTGCTGCTCGGCCGGGAGCCCCTCACAGACCTGTCGCGGCTCCTGCCCCTTCTCCTGACCGCATCCGCCGCCCCCGGTCTCCTCGCCGCGCTGGAGGCGGTGAAGAAGCCCGAGGCGCCACGGGCGGACAGGGGGGAGTCCCGGGAGCCGGCGGCCGGCGCCGGAGAGGCCCCGGCTCGCAATCGCGAGGCCGAAATCCTGCACGACCTGCGGTCGCCCCTCTCGGTGATGCACGTCTACGCCGACCTGATCGGCGAAGCGGCGCGCCGCGGCGAGGTCCCGAGCGCCGAGAACCTCGCCAACCTGTCGCGGGAGATCGAGCTGGCCGAACGGCTGGCGGGCGGGCCGCCGGTCGGGCGCGAGAGCGCCTTCGCCCCGGCCGTCCAGAGCACGGCCGATCTCGTGGAGATCCTGGGGTCGCTCGCGACCGCCTACCGGCTCTCCCACGGCGGCCGGCTGCGCATCGAGTTCATCGCGGAGAGGCCGCAGCTCCCCGTCAACGCCGACCCCGTCGCGCTGCAGCGTGCCTTCCGCAACGTGCTCGAGAACGCCATCAAGTACACGCCGGAAGGGGGAGAGATACGGATCCGCGCCGGCGCCGCCGGCGAGCACGCGTACGTGGTCGTCAAGGACACCGGAATCGGGATGAGTCCCGAGGAGCGCGAGCGCGCTTTCGATTACGCGTTCCGCGGAGCGGGGGCCGTGGCCGCCGGGGCGCCCGGCAAGGGGCTGGGGCTCGCGGTCTCGCGCGAGATCCTCGAGGCCAACGGGGGCAAGATCAGCCTGACGAGCGAGGCGGGATTCGGCTCGGAGGTCACGATGCTCCTGCCCTTCCCGAAGGGGGGCCGGTGAAGCGCATCGTGGTGGTGGACGACGACCCCGCGATCGGGCAGGCGATCCGCGACCTGCTCGCGGCCGACGGCCTCGACGTCGAGTCTCCGGGAGACGGGCGGGCGGCGCTGCCGTCGCTCCTGCGGGCGGCCCCGGACCTTGTGATCCTCGACATCAACATGCCGGAGATGAGCGGCTGGGAATTGTGCGCCATCCTCCGCCGTCAGCCGGCGACGCGCTCGGTCCCGATCCTCTTCCTGACCGGCCGGCACGCGGTCAAGGACCGCATCACCGCGATGCAGTTCGGGGGCTCCGACTATCTGGCGAAGCCCTTCGACCCGGACGACCTGCGGCGTAAGGTCCGGGCGCTTCTGTCTTCGCGAAGACAACGGGAGGCGGGATGAGGCCGAAGAGACACGCGGCTGTGAGGATCGTCCGCAACTCCCAACCTAGCGAGGAGACCGCCGAGGCGGTCACGCGGCTCCGCCACGAGCGGGTTGTCTACGACGCTGTGACGGGTCTGCCCGTGCACCCCTTCGAGGACCCCCAGCGCGCCGGCATGCTGGAGCGCGTCGAGCACCTGGGGGTCATCTACCTCCAGATCGGAAAGTTCTTCGGGTTCGAGGAGCTCCACGGCTGGGAGCAATACGACAGGATCCTCGTCGTCGTGGCCGAGGGATTGAAACAGGACATAGCGGAATCCCGGTTCTGCGATTACGTCCTTTCGCTCCGCTTCTCCGGCTCCGACGGCTTCTACGTGCTCTTCGCCCTGCCGACACAGGCGCGCGCGCGGTATGGTTCGGCCCTCGACGAAGAAGCGTCGCGCCTCCAGGCCAACGCGACGCGCCGGCTGCGCGAGGCTTTCGGCGGCACCACGGCGGACCTGATGAGCGTGCACGTCTCGAGCCTGACCGCGCTCGACAATCCCCGTTCGCGCGCCTCGCGGCACCTCGTGCGCACGCTGGCCGAGGCCGCCAAGATCGTCACGCAGAAGCAGACGCGGGAGACCGTCGACCTCTACGCGGAGCTGAAGGGGATCATCGCGGAGAGGCGCCTGAAGGCGGCCTTCCAGCCCGTCTGCCGCCTGACCGACGGAATCGTCGCCGGCTACGAGGCCTTGATCCGGGGCCCGCAGGAGAGCGCCCTCAGGAGTCCCAACGCCCTCTTTGCCGTGGCCCACCAGAACGACATGAGGGTGGAGTTGGAGAGCCTGTGTCTGGAGACGATCTTCTCCCGGCTGCCCCGGGCGGTGGCGACCCGCAGGCTCTTCGTCAACGCCTCGGCCGTCCTGCTGCGGCACCCCGTCTTCCTGAACCCGCGCAACCTGGACGCGATCGCCAAGAGCCACGCCGACATCGTCATAGAGATCTCCGAGAAGGAGGTCGTCGGCGATTACGAGTCTTTCCGCGACATCCTCGGGGTCGCGCGCAGGGCGGGCCTGAAGATCGCCATCGACGACGCGGGATCGGGCTACTCCGGCCTCGAGACGATCCTCTACCTGCGCCCCGACTACATCAAGGTGGCCGACTCGCTCGTCTCGCGCCTGGAGACCGACCCGATCAAGCGGGAGATCATCGCGAGCCTCGCCTCGATCGGCAGACGCATCCAGGCCGTGCTGATCGCCGAAGGCATCGAGCGGGAGGAGGAGCGGCAGGCCCTGGTGGACCTCGAGATCGAGTACGGGCAGGGCTTCCTGCTCGGGCGCCCATCGTTCCAGGTCCCCGCCCGGCGCCGGACGCGCGCCGCCGGGACGGCGTAGGCAAGCTCGGGCTCGGGACTCGAAGCGAGGACCATCCCGGCGGCATAAGATCCCCGGCCGGCTTGAAGAAGTCCCGAGCTCCGTATCTCGTCCTGCGGCATCGCGATTACCGCAGGCTCGTCGCCTCGCAGCTGCTGTCCCTGATCGGCACGCAGATGCAGGTGGTGGCCTTGAACTGGCACATCTACCTGTTGACGCGCTCGCCCCTCGCGCTCGGATTCGTGGGGTTGACGCGGGTCGTCCCTATCGTGGTCTTCTCTCTCTGGGCGGGAGTCGTCGCGGACCGTCACGACCGGCGCCGTCTGATGATCGTCACGCAACTGGCGATGACGGCCGTCGCCCTCGCTCTCTCGGGCCTGACCTTCGCGCACCGGGAGACGCTCTGGGCGCTCTACGCGCTGAACTTTCTCTCCGGCGCGGCCGGGGCCTTCGACGGCCCGGCGCGCAACGCCCTGCTTCCGAGGCTCGTGCCGCAGGCGGAGCTGCCCGGAGCGCTGTCCCTGAACTTCTCCGTCTTCCAGGCGTCGATGATCGGCGGGCCCGCGATCGCCGGATTGATCCTGGCCGGACACGCCGGGACCCTTCGACTCGCGCCAGGAGAGCTGGCGGCGGCGAAGACCGGCGGCCTGGCGCTCATCTATTTCGTGAATGCCGTCTCCTTCCTCGGGGTGATCTTCGCGCTGGCAACGATGCGGACCTCCGGCGCGCCGGAGAAGGGGGCCGGAGAGGCCCATCCCTGGGTGGCTCTGAAGGAGGGGCTCTCCTTCGTCTTCACGACGCCCCTGATGGTCTGGACGATGGGGCTCGATTTCGTGGCGACCTTTCTCTCGGGCTCGATGTCGCTCCTGCCGATCTTCGCGGACCAGGTCCTGAAGGCCGGTGCGAAGGGTTACGGAATCCTGGTCGCCGCCCCCGCGGTAGGCGCGCTCGCCGGCTCGCTCTTCGTCTCGATCCGGCCGCTTCCCATGCGCCAGGGCCGCATCTTTCTTTCCTCCCTCGCTGCCTTCGGAGCGGCGACCGTCGTTTACGGTTTCTCGCGCCGCTTCGCCCTGACGCTCGCGGCTCTGGCGGCCGTGGGGCTCTCCGACGCGATCTCGACGGTCATCCGTCAGACCCTGCGGCAGGTCATCACGCCGGATCGTCTGCGGGGCCGGATGACCTCCGTCAACGCGATCTTCTTCACGGGCGGGCCGCAACTGGGAGAGTTCGAGGCGGGCCTCGTCGCCTCCCTCTTCGCTTCGACGACGGTCGGCGTCACCGTCTCGGTCGTCTCGGGCGGGCTCGCCACGATTCTCGTCGCCTCCGCCGCCGCCCTCTTCGCGACCAGCGTGCGCCGCTACGACGCCCGCGCCTACCTCGCAGCGCCGTCGAGGCTCCAGGGAGGGACTGGGAGACTGGGAGACGGGGGGACTGGGAGTTAAGAGCCTCTCACCCGGTCTCCCAGTCTCCCATGTCCCCCAGTCATTCCATTGTCCGGTCCAGCGCCACGAGTATGTAATGGAGTTCAATGAGCGAGTCGAATGCCGTCCCCGTCGCGATCGAAGATGTGACCGTGCGCTACGGCCGGGCGACCGCGTGCGACCGTGTCACGCTCTCGGTCCCGCGCGGCGAGGTCTACGCGCTTCTAGGGCGAAACGGCGCCGGCAAGTCGTCTCTCGTGCGGTGCCTTCTGGGGCAGCAGAAGCCTTCTTCCGGGAAAGCGAGGCTCTTCGGCGAAGACGTCTGGAAGAGGCGCGCGGATCTCATGGCGCGCGTCGGAGTCGTTCCCGAAGAGCCGGATGCTCCGCCCGCAATGACCGCGGGACAGATCGCCGACTTCTGCCGCCGGCTCTATCCGGCCTGGGACCGGAAGGCGACCTCGGAGCGGCTGGCGCGGCTCGCCGTGCCGCTCGACGTGCCGTTTGCCCGGCTGTCGAAGGGACAGAAGGGCCAGGTCATGCTTGCCGCCGCGCTGGGACACGCGCCCGAACTGCTCGTTCTGGACGAACCGACGCCGACGCTCGGCCTGGACGCCGTCGCGCGGCGGGCTTTCTTCGAGGAGCTGATCGGCGAGCTCGCCGATCGCGGAGCGACGGTGTTCATCACGACGCACGACCTCTCCTCGATCGAAGCGATCGCGACGCGCATTGGAATCGTGAGAAGCGGCCGCCTCGTCCTCGACGAGGAGATGGAGACGGTGAAGTCCCGGTTCCGCCGCATTCGCTACGGCAACGAAATCACCGCCGCGCGGGCGACTTACGGAAATGAGCTGGATGCCTTCGACGCCGTTCGCGTCCGGGTCCGCGGCTGGGGGATCGACGCCGTCGTCTCCAATTACGACGACCTCGCATTCGAGCGCTTTCGGCGGATTCCCGGCGTAGTGGACGCCGGGGTCTCCGCGATGACGCTCGAGGAGATCTTTCTCGCCCTCGCCGGGGAGCCGGCGGCGCCGGGGGCCGGCGCGGCGGGACCCCCGGCCGGTGAATTCGAGGGAGGACTTCGGTGAAAGGCCTCTTTGCGGTCGCGCGAAGAGAGATCGTCGAAAGACGCGGAGTCCTCCTCGCGGCGGGAGTGGCGGCATTCCCCCCCTTCCTGTCGCCGCTCCTTCCCGAAGTCCGCCGCTTCGGCGCCTCCGAAGC
>JAWOLE010000118.1:0-7499 GCA_033853815.1 Thermoanaerobaculia bacterium | reverse complement strand
CTCATCGCCGGCGTCTACGATTTCTTCGTCACCACCTTCCAGGTGTGGAAAGAGTACCTCGACTTCCTGTTCGTCCCGGCGATGCGCGAGCTGGCCGACCGTGCCCGCATCTCCTTCCGCTTCGACGCCATCAGCTTTACGCTCGGCCTCGGCTACGTGATGGGGCTGCGCGCTTCCACCATCCTGGTGGCCGGCGGCATTCTCTCGAACTTCATCCTGGTGCCGCTGATCTGGATGGTGGGCAGCCATCTGCCGGATCTCGCGGTGTATCCGGCCTCGACGCCGATCGCGGGCATGAACGCCGCGCAGATCTTCCGCGGGTACGTGCGGTTCGTCGGCGTGGGGGCCATCGCCACCGCCGGCATTTTTGGCATCCTGAAGTCGCTGCGCATCGTGGCGGGCTCGTTCGGCATCGCGCTGCGGGCGTTCAAGGGCGGCGAGAAGGGCGGGCTGGAGCGCACGGATCGCGACATCCCGGTGATGGCGATCCTGCTCGGCGTCATCGTGAGCACGCTCGCGGTGGCGGCCTTCTTCGCCAATCTGGCGTCCTCTTGGACAGTGGTGGCGGCCGGCCTCGCGCTGGCGCTGGTGTTCTCGTTCTTCTTCACGTCGGTGGCCGCCAATGCCATCGCCACGGTGGCACGCAACCCGGTATCGGGCATGACGATGCTCACCATCATCATCTCGTCGGTGGTGCTGCTGCGCTTCGGACTGTCGGGACGCACCGGGATGTTCTTCGTGATGGCGATCGCGGGCATCGTGTGCACGGCGCTGGCGGTCTCGGGGCAGGCGATCACCGATCTGAAGACGGGCTATTGGCTGGGCTCGACGCCGGCGGCGCAGGAGAAGATCAAGTTTCTCGGCGTGATCGCGGCGGCGCTCGCCTCGGGCCTCACCATCGTGATGCTGGCCCAGGCGTTCCAGTTCGGCGAAGCCGCGCCGGGCGACGCGCGCGCGGTCCTGGCGTCCCCGCAGGCGTCGATCATGAAGGCTCTGGTCGAGGGATTCATGAGCCGGCAGCCCGTCGCCTATCTTCTCTTCGGGACCGGAGCGATGATCGCGGTCGTGATGGAGATGCTCCAGGTTCCGGCGCTGACATTCGCCCTGGGGATGTACTTGCCGCTGGAGTTGAACACCCCTGCTCTGGTCGGCGGCTTCCTCGCTCACTTCCTGACGAAGCGCTCCGAGCGCGTCGGCGGCCACACCGGGCAGACCATGCGGGAGCGAGGGGTCATCATCGCCTCGGGGCTCATGGCGGGCGGCGCGCTGGGGGGCGTCCTGGGCGCCGCCCTGCGCCTCTTCCCCTGGTACAAGGAAGAGCTGGTGAAGACTCCCTTCTACGACAACGAGCCGGCCTCCCAACTCGTCAGTGCGGCTCTCTTCATCGGCCTCTGCGTCTATCTCTGGCGTGGCTCGATGAAAAAGGAAAGAGCGGTGTGATGCGGGCCTCGTCCGTGCCTGTCGTGCCGTAGGGGCGGGGCTTGTCCCCGCCCGCGACGATGGAGTGTGATCGCGACGCACCAAAGGCGACCGCGGGCCTCGGCAATGTCCTGACGATAGGATGCGCTGATCTGGAGGAAGGAACCTTGACTGAAACGAATCTCGATCATCTGACCGCGACGGCCATTCTCGGCATCGACACACTGTGGGGCGGGGACGTGATGAACCCGTCGGGCACCGGGCGGTTCATCGCCGACTCCTGGTTTTCCGATGAACCGTTGCCGCCCGCCTATACCCATCCGACCGCGAAGAGAGTTCGCGAATCCGGCGGCGTCTCCGCCAAGAAACCCGACGTGGCGGCCATCGACGCGTACCTCGCCGCCGTGGACGTCAAGGGCGCGATCGATGCCATGACGGCCGAAGGCAGGAAGCTCGGCGGCCTGCGGGCCGGGTACTTCGAGGGGCTCGGCACGTGCTTTTCGGCCATGTGGGACCTCGTCCAGGAGATCCTCGGAAGAGGCGCTCCCGTTCCCTACGAGCGCTGCGTGATGGGTTCGACGGGCAAGCCTCCCGAGCCCTCGCACCCCGAGGCCAAGCGCGAGCGCGTGCGGGAACTTCTTTCGAAGGCCGGTTACCCCTCGGGCAACGGCCACTCGCTGCTCACCGCCGTGGACTCCTGGCGGCGAGAGCGCATGGTGCCGGGCAAGTCGATTCCCATGCTCGCCGACGCTCTCATTGCCCAGTTCTCAGCGGGCACGGCAAGGTACCTCGCGCCCCATCTTCCGAAGGACCTCGCGGGCGTGCCGCTCGCCAACATGAAGTTCCTTCCGATCAAGGACGCCTGGTTCTCCGGCTCGATGAACTACCTGGGCCGGGCGCGGAAGCCCGACGGGACCCCCGAGTACGAGGCGACGTACGAGATCAACGCGTCGCTCCAGATCTCCGTGCCGGAGTTCGCCCAGCTCGTCTCCCATGAGGTCGTGCCCGGCCACGTCACCAGCTCCGCCGTCGTCCAGGCCCTCTACGTTCGGGGGCGTCTCGGCTTCGAGGCGACGGTGCTGACGATGAACTCTCGCGGCGCCGCCCTCTTCGAGGGCGTCGCCAACAACGCGATCCTGATCGCCTACGGTGTTACTGAAGTGGAGGAGCTCCCGGGCGACGACCTGCAGATCGGCGTGCTCCTGGCGCTCCTCCAGGACGATGCCAAGAACCAGTCGTCGTGGCTAACCTGGAAGGAGGGGGTCGCGCAGAAGGATGTCGCGGCGACGCTGCGGCGCGATTACCTGGTCTCCGAAGAGCGCGCCGACAAGCTCTCAGGCGCCTGGGGACGCCACCCCTTGCTCGGCCGTATGTACCTGCCCGCCTACCGGGCCGGAACCGAAACGGTCGCCGAGCTGCGCCGCCGCTACCCGCCCGAGAAGGTCCTCCCGGCCCTCTACGGCATCCGCGGCCTGGTCGACGTCGTCACCGTCAGGGAAGCGCTGGCCTAGCGGCACAGGCAGCGGGCGGCCCACAGGGCCGCCCGCCGTCGCTGGGGACCCGTAACTCTACGGGTTGACGACGATCGTGCCGGTCATCATGGCGCCGTGCACGGTGCAGAAGTACGGGAACGAACCGGTCTGCGTGAAGGTCCGCTGGAAGACGAAGCCGGAGGCGTGTACGCCCGAATCCCAGAGGCCGCTGGCCGTGCAGCAGTTGCCCGAAGTCGTCGAGTGCGACGTCCCGCCGACGAAGACCCACTGAACGGTGTCGCCAGCCTTGATTGTCGTCGTGCTGTTGCCGCTCACGGCGTCCACGAAGAGGTTTCCTCCCAGCCCCGTGTTGACGATGTGCATGGTGCCGCCCGGCGGAATCGGCGTCGGCGTCGCCCCCGGCCGAGAGGTCGGCGTCGGTGTCGTCGGCGTGACCATGATGGGCTGCGTCGGAGCGGAATTGTTGTTGTGGCAGGCCGTGGCCAGAAGCATCAAGCAAGCGGTTGCGGCGGCGAAGGTCGCGGTTCTCATGGTCACCTCCAGAAGAGATCCCGAAGAGAGAACGGGTCCCGCCTGGCACCATATGCAGAGAACTTGCCGCCAGACCGCTGCCTGAGATTCCTCTAAGCGCCTCCTTAGCCGCCCCTTAGGAGGCGCTTAGGTTCTTCTCACAGTCCGCGCCGAAGCGCGCCGCCAGGCGAGATAAGCGGGCAGGCCGAGGGCGAGAAGGGCGATTCCGATGAGAGACTCGGCCGGCCGCTCCTTCAGCGTGTTGGCCATGAGCGCGAGCGAGGCGAGGATGAAGAGGGCCGGCACCCACGGATATCCCCAGGTCCGATAGGGTCGCGGGACCTCGGGCCGCGCGCGGCGCAGGACGTAGAGCGCGGCGCCGGTGGCCGCGTAGAAGAGGACCTCGACGAAGACGACGTAGGTGTAGAGCTGCTCGAAGGTCCCGGACAGAACGAGCACGCTCGCCCAGAGGGCCTGGGCCGCGAGGCTCGCCGTGGGGACGCGGTGCCGCGGACTGATGCGGGCGAGCGACCGGAAGAAGAGCCCGTCCTGCGCCATCGGCTGATAGATGCGCGAGCAGGTCAGGATGTTGGCGGAGAGGCAGCCGAAGATCGAGACGAGGATGGCCGCGGAGACCAGAGGCGCGGCGCGGGCGCCGAAGAGAGCCTGTGCCGCGGCCTCGCCGACGCGAGCCGTCCGGGAAAGTTCGGGGATGGGAAGCGCTCTCAGGTACACGAAGTTGATCACGCCGTAAATGGCGATGAGAGCGGAGGTCCCGAAGATCAGGCCTCGCGGAATGTTGCGTCCGGGGTCCCGAACCTCGCCGGCGGAGAGGGCGAAGCAATACCAGCCGTCGTAGGCCCAGAGCACCGAGATCATCGCGACCCCGAAGGGAGCGAGCACCGCCGGAGGCAGGGGCGCCGCCAGGTCCGGCCGCGCGGGCGCCGACAGGAAGAGACCGACGCCGGCGAGCGCGGCGAGCGACCCGACTTTCAGGATCGTCACGGCGTTCTGCACCCACGCGCCTTCCTTGACACCGAGGAGGTTGACCGCGGTCAGGAAGACGATCGCGAGCACGCCGGCAGCGGCGCCTCCGGTCAGATTCCAGCGCCACGTCCCGACCGGCACGGTAGCGAGGATGTGCGCGGTCGAGAAGAACGGGACGAAGCCGCCGAGGTATTCGCCGAATCCCGCGGCGAGCGCAGCGACGCCTCCCGACATGATGACGAAGAAGGAGGCCCAGCCGAAGAGGAACCCTGCCAGAGGTCCGTAGGCCTCCTTCAGGAAGTGGTACATGCCTCCAGCGCGAGGGAACATCGTTCCCATCTCCGCGTAGGTCAGCGCCCCGGCGAGCGTCAGGAGCCCTCCGAGGACCCAGGCCGCCAGAATCAGGCCCGGGTGCGGAAGCACTCTGGCGATGTCGGCGGGCGTTAGGAAGATCGCGGTGCCGAGCACAGCGCCGATCGTGATCAGGGCTCCGTCCCACGCGCCCAGGGCGCGGCGGAGGCCGGCTTGCTCTTCGCCGGATTCCAGATTCCACGTTCCAGATTCCAAGAGGCTCTCAGAATCTCATCGAACCGCGTTTTTCCTCAAACCCTGGAACCTGGAATCTGGAACCTGGAACCCGTTAGAGTGGGCTCATGGCGGATCGCGAGCATGTCCATCACCGCTCCGACCTGATCGAGATCGCGCGGCGCGCCATGGTCGAACGGGGGCTCGAGCCGGATTTCTCGCGCGAGGTCGCGGCCGAGGTCGGGCGAATCGGCGCTCCGGCGCAGCCGGGCGGCCCCGGCGTGCGAGACCTGCGTGGCCTTCTCTGGTGCTCGATCGATAACGACGACTCGAAGGACCTCGACCAGCTCTCGGTCTCGCAGAGCCTGCCGGGGGGATCGGTCAAGATCCTCGTCGCGGTCGCCGACGTGGACGCCGTCGTCGGGAAAGGCACGGCCACCGACGAGCACGCGCGGCACAACACGACCTCGGTTTACACGGCGGCGGAGATCTTCCCGATGCTGCCCGAGGAGCTCTCCACTGACCTGACGTCCCTGAACGCGGACGAGGACCGCCTGTCCTTCGTGATCGAGATGACGATCGGAGCCGATGGCTCCATCGGGGATTCCGACGTCTATCGCGCCGCCGTGCGTAACCGCGCTAAGCTCGCCTACGACTCGGTCTCCGACTGGCTCGAGGGGAATAAGCCGGCGCCCGACGCCCTGGCGCGCGTCGCCGGGATGGACGAGCAGCTTCGCGTCCAGGATGCCGCCGCGCAGAAGCTGCGAGCTCTGCGGTTCGAGCAGGGCGCGTTGGATCTCGAAACGATTCAGCCGAAGGCCGTCTTCGACGGGGAGACCGTCGTGGCGCTCCGGCAGGAGCCGCACAACCGGGCGCGCCAGCTGATCGAAGAGTTCATGATCGCGGGAAACGGCGTGACCGCGCGCTACCTGGAAGCGAGGAAGTTCCCGTCGCTGCGGCGCGTGGTGCGATCGCCCGAGCGGTGGCAGAAGATCGTCGAAGTCGCCAAGGAGCAGGGCGAGCGCCTGCCGCCGGAGCCGGACTCGAAAGCGCTCTCGGATTTCCTGGCGAAACGGCGCAAAGCCGATCCCGACCGGTTCCCGGACCTCTCGCTCGTCATCGTCAAGCTGATGGGCCGCGGCGAGTATATTGTTGAGCGGCAGGGCCAGACCGCTGCCGGCCATTTCGGCCTCGCGGTCAAGGACTACACCCACTCGACCGCGCCCAACCGCCGTTTCCCCGACCTCATCACGGAGAGACTGCTCAAGGCAGCCCTGGCGGGCGGGACGCCCCCCTACACGGACGGGGAGCTGGGAGATCTGGCCGCCCACTGCACCGAGCAGGAGGACAACGCGGACAAGGTGGAGCGGCGGGTGCGCAAGTCCGCGGCGGCTCTCCTGCTCGAGAAGCGTATCGGCGAGCGCTTCGACGCCGTGGTGACCGGAGCCTCGGAGGCGGGGACCTGGGTGCGCGTCTTCGATCCGCCGGTCGAGGGCAAACTCGTCCATGGTTTCGAAGGGCTCTCAGTCGGCAAGAAGCTGCGCGTCAAGTTGATCGGGGCCGACGTCGAGCGCGGATTCATCGACTTCGTCGCTGCGCGTTCGTGAGGGATCTGCGCCTTTCGGCGCACCGAGGCGCGGCTCGCTCGGATGCGAGGTCTTTCGGCGCAGGCGGTCGCTCCGCGACCGGCGCCGAGAGATTTCAACTACCAAAGCTGAGGCTCACGCGCGCCGCGAACGAGGTGGGATGCGGCCGCCGGGCGACCTTGCGCGCGCCTGTTCTCGCGAACACGTATCCTCTCCGGCGGAGGTGGCTCCTATGGTTTCGACGGCGATCGGCAGTGGCTCCCGAAAACACATCGCGCTCGTCGCGCACGACAACAAGAAGAAAGACCTCCTCGAATGGGCGAAGTACAACCGGGACCTCCTCGCGCGGCACGACCTCTATGCGACCGGGACCACCGGCACCCTGCTCGAGGAGATTCTCGAGATCCCGTTCACGAAGCTCCAGAGCGGCCCCCTGGGCGGCGACCAGCAGATCGGGGCGAAGATCGCCGATGGGCAGATCGATTTTGTGATCTTCTTCTGGGACCCCCTCGAGCCTCAGCCGCACGACC
The DNA here is from genome assembly GCA_033853815.1 of Thermoanaerobaculia bacterium. Taxonomy (GTDB): domain Bacteria; phylum Acidobacteriota; class Thermoanaerobaculia; order UBA5066; family Gp7-AA6; genus JAWOLE01. The sequence continues at coordinate 449 of JAWOLE010000118.1, read as the reverse complement.
CCGACGTGAAGGCGCTGCTGAGGATCGCGGTGGTCTGGAACGTTCCCGTCGCCTGCAACCGTGCCTCGGCGGACTTCATGATCTCCTCGCCTCTGATGGCGGCGCCCTACGAGCGCCTGCTGCCCGACTACCAGGAATACCGGGATCGCCTGAAGGGAGCGGTCTGATTAACGGCGCGAGGGTCGCCGATCATCCCCCCGACGGCTTCGACGCAGCGGAATCCGGTAGAGTCTGCTTTCCGATGGAGAAACGGGAGTGATGCATGAAACTTCTTTCTGTGTCGTTTCTTGCCGGGATCCTTTTCTCTTCTTCCCTTCTTACGGCCGCCGTGCCCGCTAAGAAGAGTCCCGCGGGCGCCGGCAAGGCCCCCACGGCCGCCGAGGCGAAGGCGTTCCTCGACGAGGTCGAGACGAAGCTGCTCGCCCTGTCCACCGACGCGGGCCGCGCCG
>JAWOLE010000117.1:0-3808 GCA_033853815.1 Thermoanaerobaculia bacterium | reverse complement strand
CGACGTCGTCATGGCCCTTGATGGGCGGGACATCGAGCGGCGAGGGTAGATAGTCCACGACAGCGTCGAGCAGCTGCTGGATCCCCTTGTTCTTGAAGGCCGCCCCGCAGAGGACCGGCTGGACGCGGCCGGAGATCGTGGCGCGCCGCAACGCGTCCTTGATCTCCTGCGCCTCGACCTTGCCGCCGTGAAGGTACTTCTCGAGCAGCGCGTCGTCGCTCTCGGCCACGGTCTCGATCAACTTCTCGCGCCACGCCTCGGCCTCCGCGCGCAGATCGGCCGGTATGTCCACGACGTCGAATTTCGCCCCGAGCGTCTCGTCTTTGAACTCGATCGCCTTCATCGCGACGAGATCGACGACGCCCCTGTGGTCCGCTTCGCTCCCCCACGGGATCTGGACCGGGGCGGGCCGGGCGTTCAATTTCGTCTTCATCATCTCGACGCAGCGGGTGAAGTTCGCGCCGACCCGGTCCATCTTGTTGACGAAGGCGATCCGCGGGACGTTGTAGCGGTTTGTCTGCCTCCAGACCGTCTCGGACTGCGGCTCCACGCCCGCGACGGCGTCGAAGACCGCGACCGCGCCGTCGAGGACGCGCAGCGACCGCTCGACCTCCGCCGTGAAGTCCACGTGGCCCGGCGTGTCGATGATGTTGATCCGGATGTCGTTCCAGAAGCAGGTCGTCGCGGCCGACGTGATCGTGATGCCGCGCTCCTGTTCCTGCACCATCCAGTCCATCGTCGCGGTCCCCTCGTGCACCTCGCCCAGCTTGTAGTTGACCCCTGTGTAGTACAGGATCCGCTCGGTCGTGGTCGTCTTCCCGGCGTCGATGTGAGCCATGATCCCGATGTTGCGGGTGTCCTTGAGGGCGTGGGTGCGGGGCATGGCGTCGAAGTCCTTGGTCCTGAGTTCGTAGTCCCTGGTCCGAGTTACCAGCGATAGTGGGCGAAGGCCTTGTTGGCTTCCGCCATCTTGTGCGTGTCGTCTTTCTTCTTCACGGCTCCCCCGCGCAGGTTCGCGGCGTCCAGGAGCTCGGCGGCGAGCTTCTCTTTCATGGTCTTCTCGCCCCGCGAGGCGGCGTATTCGATGAGCCATCGAATCGCGAGCGAGGTGCGGCGGTTGGGGCGCACCTCGACGGGAACCTGATAGGTCGACCCGCCGACCCGGCGGGACTTGACCTCCAGCGCCGGCTTGACGTTCTCGATCGCCTTCTTGAACGTCTTCATCGGGTCGTCCTGGGTCTTCTCGGCGACCCGGTTCAGGGCGCCGTACAGGATCCCCTCGGCCACGGACTTCTTGCCCTCGGTCATCACGGAGTTGATGAATTTCGTGACGAGCTGAGAGTTGTAGAGGGGATCCGGCAGGATCTCCCGTTTGGCTACGACGCGGCGTCTCGGCATATCGGTCCCTGGTCCTTCGTCCTTCGTCCCTGGTCAGGACTTCGGTCTCTTGGCTCCGTACTTGGAGCGCCCCTGGTTGCGGTTGGCGACGCCCACGGCGTCGAGCGTCCCCCGGATGATGTGGTAGCGCACGCCGGGCAGGTCCTTGACGCGTCCTCCCCGGATCATGACGATCGAGTGCTCCTGGAGGTTGTGGCCGACGCCCGGAATGTAGGTCGTCACCTCGATGCCGTTGGTCAGGCGCACGCGCGCCACCTTCCGCAGCGCGGAGTTGGGCTTCTTGGGCGTGGTCGTGTAGACGCGCGTGCAGACTCCCCGTTTCTGCGGAGAGGAGTTGAGCGCGGGGCTCGCGGTCTTCACGCGCACCCGCTCGCGTCCCTTACGAACCAGTTGAGATATTGTCGGCATCGACTCTCCTGCGTCACCCCGAGCCCTCCGGAGCCGTAGGAAGGGCCCGAGATCGACCGTAACTGCTTTAGTCTCAGACCGGACGAGCCCTCTCCCACCGACCCGCCAGAGTCTGAGGGAAAAACCCACGAATCGTACGCGGGCAGGTCTATGCTGTCAAGCGATTTTCACGACGCAACTGCTCTCCTCGCACTGGTTTATGTGCATTCCCGCCCGGCCCGCGTAATCGGGTGATCCGATGATCGAGCCATCGGGTGATCGACCCCGGCCAATCGCCGATCACCCGATCACCCGATCGCAAATCCACCCGATCCAGCGCCGAAGAGGTCTCTTCAACACGAACGGGGCGGCTTGCGCCGCCCCGTAACTTCTGAAAGCAAATACCTTTATTCTTCGTCGCTGGCGTCCACCTCGGCGTCGGCCTCGGCCAGGGCAAGCTCTTCGGCCGGGTCGATCAGGAAGTCCTCCAGAGCCGGTTCCTCGACCTGCGGGATCTCCTCGCGCTCCAGGACGACGTTCCTGTAGTAGTCCATGCCGGTGCCGGCCGGGATGAGCCTCCCGACGATGACGTTCTCCTTCAGGCCACGCAGGTGGTCGACCTTTCCGGAGATGGAGGCTTCCGTCAGGACCCGGGTCGTCTCCTGGAAGGAGGCGGCCGAGATGAACGAGTCCGTCGAGAGGGAGGCCTTCGTGATGCCGAGCAGCATCGGCCGTCCGATGGCCGGCTGGCCGCCCGCGGCGCTGACCCTCTCGTTCTCGTCCTCGAACCGGAAGCGGTCCACCTGCTCGTCGATCAGGAACTCCGTATCTCCGACCTCCTCGATCTTCACGCTGCGCATCATCTGCCGGACGATGACCTCGATGTGCTTGTCGTTGATCGCGACGTTCTGGGACCGGTAGACCTCCTGGATCTTGTCCACGAGGTAGCGCTGCATCTCCTTCTCACCGAGGATCGCCAGGATGTCGTGAGGATTGATGGAGCCGTCGATCAGGGGATCGCCCGCCCGGACGCGCTCCCCCTCCTGCACGTTGACGTGCGTGTACCGGGGGATCAGGTACTCGCGGATCTCGCCGTCGTCTCCGGTGACGATGACCTTGCGCATGCCCTTGGCGATCGGGCCGTGCGAGACGGTCCCGTCGATCTCGGTGATGACGGCGGCGTCCTTGGGGCGGCGCGCCTCGAAGAGCTCGACGATGCGGGGAAGTCCTCCCGTGATGTCCTTGGTCTTGGTCGTCTCGCGCGGGATCTTCGCGAGCACGTCGCCTGGATGGACGTCCTGCCCGTCGTTCAGCATGAGGTGCGAACCGATCGGAAGCAGGTACTTGCGCTCCGTCTTGCCCTGGACGATGACCTGCGGCGAGCGCTTCTCGGCGCCGACCGCCTCGACGATGATCTTCTGCGCGAGGCCGGTGACCCGGTCGGTCTCCTCCCGGAGGTTCTCCCCTTCCACGATGTCCCGGAAGGCGATCCGGCCTCCGACTTCCGTCAGGATGGCCGAGGTGAAGGGATCCCATTCGACCAGCTCCTGGCCGGGCACGACCTCCTGGCCGTCGGAGACCTTGATGGTCGAGCCGTACACGACCGAGTAGCGCTCCTTCTCGCGCCCCTTGTTATCCACGATCGTGATCTTGCCGTTGCGGTTGACGACGACCAGGTTGCCGTCCTTGCGCTGGACCGTCGCGACGGTCAGGAACTTGACGGTCCCCGGGTTCTTCGCCGTGTGCTTGGACTGCTCGGTGACGCGCGAGGCCGTACCGCCGTAGTGGAACGTGCGCATCGTCAGCTGGGTGCCGGGCTCGCCGATCGATTGCGCGGCGATGACGCCGACGGCCTCGCCGATCTCGACCATCTTCCCGGAGGCGAGCATGCGGCCGTAGCAGAGCCGGCAGACGCCCCTCTTGGTCTCGCAGGTCAGAACCGAGCGGATCTTGACCCGCTCGATGCCGGCCTCCTGGACGGCGGACGCGAGATCTTCGGTGATCTCGGTGCCGAAGGCGAGCA
>JAWOLE010000116.1:0-2961 GCA_033853815.1 Thermoanaerobaculia bacterium | reverse complement strand
CCCTCCTCCTCGCTCTCGACGACCGCGCGGTCCACGTGGGCGAGCGGCTGCCTCCAGACGTCGCAGGCGATCTTCTTTTCCTGCGCTTCCGTCTCGTTCAAGCCGACCCGCGCGACCTCCGGCGACGTGTACGTGCACCAGGGAACTACGGAATCCTCGCGGGAGTCCTCGCGCTTCGACTTCCACTGTGGCAGCAGGATGTTGCGAACGATCGTGCGCGCGTGCGACTCGGCGACATGGGTGAAGAGATGAGGCCCGGCGACGTCCCCAGCGGCGTAGATGTGCGGCTGCGTAGTCTGAAGGTACTCGTTGACCGTGACGCCCTTGTCCGTGAAGGCGACCCCGGCGGCTTCGAGGCCGAGGTCCTCGACATTGGGCATCCGGCCGGACGCGACGAGGATCGCGTCGCAGTCGATGGGGTGCCGCGTCCCCTCACCCTTGACGTCCGCCCAGATGCGTATCGTCCCCTCGTGGGCCGCCGCGAGCCGCGCCTGCGCCCCCGTCAGGATGTTCACGCCTTCCCGTTGAAGGCAGGCGAAGAGAAGCTCGGAGGCATCCGGGTCCTCGCGCCGAAGAAGCCGGTCGGAGCGCTGCAGGATAGTGACCTCGACACCCAGGCGCGCGAAAACCTGGCCAAGCTCGCAACCGGTCGGCCCTCCTCCCAGGACGACCAGCCTCCGGGGTTTTTCCTTGAGATCGTCGAAGACCGTCTCGTTCGTGTAGTAGGGGACGCGGTCGAGGCCGTCCACCTGTGGAACCAGGGCGCGGGTTCCGGTGGCGATCACGAAGTTCCTCGCCTTCAAGACCGTGTCCTCGACCTGGACTTCTCGCGGCGAGAGGAACTTCGCCTGGCCGCGGAAGACATCGACTCCGAGCGATTCGAAACGGTCCTGGGAATCGTGCGGGGCGATCTTCGAGCGCCGCTCGCGCATCCGCGCGAAGACGGCGTCGAACTGGAAGCGCGGCTCCTGGCGGTCGAGTCCCCAGCTCTCGGCCTGCCGGATCTTCTCGATGAGCCGCGCGGAGGAGATGAGAGCCTTCGACGGCACGCACCCGGTATTCAGGCAGTCGCCCCCCATTCGAGCCCGTTCGATGAGGGCGGCCCGCCCCCCGAGCCCCGCCGTCCCCGCCGCCGTGACGAGTCCGGCCGTGCCTCCCCCGATCACGACTACGTTGTAGGTCTCTTCCCCTCTCTGCATGCCGCGCATCACACTTAGTCTAGGGGATCACTCCCTCTCCCCCCGGGAGAGGGATGGGGTGAGGGCGTCTCTTGCGGTCAGGCGTTACTGTTTCGGCACGTAGTTCGATTCGGACACGGGCCGCCACGTCCGGCCCTCGTTGGTCGAGGCCTCCCACTGCTGGTGCACGCGGTGATCCGGGGCCGGCGTCCATGCGATGCGGTGCACGATCGCAACGCCCTTCTCCTTCTGCGAAGGACGCCGGCCGATGAGGACCATCTTGCCGTCGGCAAATTCCCCCTCGAGTTTCAAGACGGCGCCGCTGTCGTCCACCAGCATCTGATGCCAATGCCGGGTTGCCGGATCGTAGGCGCTGATGCTCATGCCCTGGCCGCTCTTCGGGCCAGTCCAGGTCTCCTGCAGAGCGCAGCCGCCGAGGATGGAGACGACCTTGTCATCCCCCGTCTTCTTTCCATCCGCGCCAACGATGTCCCACTCTCCCAGCCAGAGGTCGAACTGCCTGTACTGCGGCGCGGAACACGCCGCGCTCGAAGCCGCCGAAGCGGTTCCGGAGGTCGAGGGAGAAGCGGTCGGGGAAGGCGTGGGCTTCGCCTTCCGAACCGGAGCCGCCGCGATCGAGCCCGCGAAGCCGGCCAGAATAAGGATCCAGAGCGCCGAACGAGTTCTCATTGTCTTCTCCTTCTCGTCGCGCATGATCAGCGCGGATTGACGGCGCAGATGCCGCTTTCCTGGCAGATCTGCCTCATGGCAGCCGCCGCAGTATTGAATGCCAGGATGATCGAGCCTCCCCGCTTTCCCGCGGTCAGGTCCCCAGCGAGGAAGAGGCCGGGGACCGTCGTTGCGAACGCGTCGGTCAGTCGCGGCGCCGGCCCGTCGAATTCGATCCCGATCGCCTTGAGGAAGTTCTCCGGCGTCGTGCCCCCGAGCGCATAGACGATCCGATCCACGGCGAGCGGCTCGAGGACCGCTCCGGCGAAACGGACGCGGATTCTTTCTCCGTCCGCTTCGAGCCCGGAAATGTCAGATGCCAGCAGCAGGCGGAGCCTGCCGGAAGACGCCAGCGCGAGCACGCTGTCGCGGTTGATCGGGTTGGGCCGGGTCAAATCCTCGCCGCGGTAGGAGAGCGTGACGCGGTTGCCCTCCTGGACGAGGAACTGGCAGTACTCCGTGGCCGTGTCCCCGCCGCCGACCACCAGCACGTCCAGGCCGCGCATCACCGAGCTCGTCACGTCGAAGAAGACCCTGTCTTTGACGGAGCGCGGAATCGGGTAGCCCGGCTTGTTGGGGCGGCCGAGGATCCCGATCGCGATGACGACGTTTTTCGCGCGAAAGCTCCCGCCGGAGGACTCGACGAGCAGGCGTCCGCTTTTCTCCTCCGGAGAGATGCGGAAGACTTCGTTGCGGTAACGCACTTCGACGCCCGAATCCTCGATGGCCCGGTCGAGGTACGTCAGCGTCTCTTCCCGCGTCAGGTCCGGGATGCAGAGGACCCCTTCGCACTTCGCCTCGATCCCCTTGTAGTTGGCGAGCACGGGCTTGGAGGCCGGGTAGTACTTGCGGATGATCCAGGAGTGGGCTTCCGCTTTCTCGAGGACCACGATCCTTTTGGCTGGGACGCCGGCCGCGCGAGCCTCGGCGACGAGCGCGATGCCGGCCGGGCCCGCGCCGACGACGAGGAGATCCACGTCTGGAACCGTCCGCCGCATCTTCCCGAGCCTCCCTGCCGGGCGGCCATAATATGATGCGGGTCTGACGGGCGGCC
>JAWOLE010000115.1:0-7019 GCA_033853815.1 Thermoanaerobaculia bacterium | reverse complement strand
TCTTGGTAGCCATCCAGGTCACCTCCCTCCCGACAGCTGATTGACAGCCTTGGGGCGAGGTGCTAATTTTGCCGCCCCCACGGAGGGGCGTATCGCCTTCAGTCTGTCGCTGCCGAACGATTGACGGCTCATACGTTCTTCAATCGCCGGATGGTCCGCAACCCATCCGGCGATTTCATTCTAAGGACTCTCGGCCGAGACTCAAGAGAATCTCTTTCCACGCTCTCGCAACATTCTCGCGGCGCGCGCGCCGGAAGTCAAGCCGTCGCTTCGCGCTGCGCGGAGACCTGCGCCCTGTGGGCGCACCGGGACGGGGCTCGCCCGGATGCGGGCTCGCCCCCGTCCCTGGCCTCGGCTCCGCGCTGCGCTCCCGCGGCGCGCGCCTCCTCCCTCCTCCGTCGGGAGACTACGCGCGCCGCGAACCGGCGGGAGGCCGAGTAGGTTCTGGAGGCTCCTGTGGCTGTCGCCTCCGAGCGCCGGACTAGAATCGTCGGCGTGGCTGCCTCGCAAGCGATCACGGTGGCCCACAGTCCGGATTCCGACGACGCGTTCATGTTCTACGCGCTGGCGGAGGGCCTGGTGGACACCGAAGGGCTGTCCTTCGCGCAGGAGCTCGCCGACATCCAGAGCTTGAACCGGCGGGCGCTCGCCGGCGAGCTCGACGTGACGGCTGTCTCGTTCCATGCCTACGCGCACCTGGCGGACCGCTACCTTCTCCTTCCGCACGGAGCCTCCTTCGGGGATGGCTATGGTCCGGTCGTGGTGGCAGGGCAGCGGATCAGCCGGGAAGAGATCGCGCGGGGGAGCGTCGCCGTGGCCTCGCCTGGAGGACTGACGACGGCGGCGCTCGCGCTCTCCCTGTGGGCCCCCGGCGTCCGGATGGAGACGCATCCTTTCGACGCCATCCTGCCCGGCGTGCGCGACGGCAATTTCACCGCCGGGGTCCTCATCCATGAGGGACAGCTGAGCTTTCGGGAGGAGGGGGTCGGAGAGGTCGTGGATCTGGGAGCCTGGTGGAAGCGGGAGACTGGCCTGCCCCTCCCGCTCGGCGGCAACGTCGTCCGCCGGGATCTCGGCCCGGAGGTGATCGCGCGGATCTCGCGGACCCTCTCCCGCTCGATCGAATACGGCCTCTCCCACCGCGAGGAAGCCCTGTCTCACGCCATGCGCTACGCGAGAGGGCTCGACCGCGAGCGGGCGGACCGCTTCGTCGGCATGTATGTCAACGAGTGGACTCGCGGCTACGGTCCCGAAGGGCGCCGCGCCGTCCAGACCCTCCTCGATCGGGGTCATGCCGCTGGCCTCATCCCGGCAGTCAGGGCGGAGTACGCCCCCGAACTTCAGGAGCCGTAAAACGTCAAACGTGAAACGTCAAACGAAGCCAAACCGCCGATTCCACGTTTTACGCTTTACGTTTAACGTTTAACGGCCTTCGCCAAATGTCGTTACGCAGTCGAATCGAAGCGCCGGTCCTGTTTGTGCACCTGGCGGCGCTCGCCCTGGCCATCGGGCCGCCTGTCTTCTTCGCGCTGGCGGTGGCTCCGGCTTCCTTCCGGATCCTCCCGACCAGGGACCTCGCGGCGAGCCTTCAGAGCCCGATCCTGACGACGGCCTGCCGGCTGGCGGAGGGGAGTTTCGCGGCGCTCTTCCTGACGAGCTGGCTGCTTTCGCGCTGGTGGGAGGCGCCTCGCCTGACGAGGACGCTGGCGACACGAGCGGCGATCCTCGGCATGATCACCGCGGTCGTCATCGAGAGCCTGCTCATCCCGCCGATGGACAAGATCCGGGCGGAAGCCGGTCTGCTCGACACCCTGCCGGTGAACGACCCGTCGCGCGTGCTGCTCGCGCGCTACCACCGGCTGGCGACCGGGTTCTTCTCCGCCGGGCTTGCGTCAGCCGTCGTCATCCTCTTCGCGACCGCGCGTCTGGTCGCGGCGCGGCGCCGCGCGCCCGCCTCCCGGGCGGCGCCGCCTCCGGTTCCCAAACTCCTGGATCTGAGCGACGTCTGATCGAGGACCGGAGCCGCAAAATAAACGTAATACGTGAAACGAGGCTCGAGGCTCCGTTTTACGTCTTCACGTTTTACGTCTTACGGCGTCGTAGGGCGGTCAGGACCAGCCACAGGCCGGCGCCGACGATCAGCCAGGGCGCGAAGGCGGCAAGCCTTCCGAAGAAGGCGGTGACATCGACGTGGCGGGCGATCGCGGCCCCGGCGGCGATTCCCAGGAGAATCGCGGCGGGAACCAGCCAGGGGCCGCCGCGGGCGCGTCCCGCCGCCCGGTCGAGTCCGGCCACGAGCAGGAACCCCGCTCCCAGGCCGGCGAGCAGCGCGGCCCAGCGGGGAAGCCATGGCTCGAGGGGCTCCTGGAGCAGGAACCCGCACCCCAGCCCGAGAAGAACGCCCCCGGGCAGCAAAGGACCGCGGAAGGAGCGCAGAGCCGACACCGAGAGAAAGATCGCGCCGAGCAGGAGAAGCGTCGGGCCGGGACCGGAGATCGGGATCGATCGGCGCAGCACGAAAAACGCGCCGATGATGGCCAGCACGACGCCGAGTGTCAGATTCCGACGACCGTTCACGCCAATCCAAAGAGCGTGGCGGCGCCCGCCTTGGCCCCGTCCTGCACGGCAGGCAATTATGCACCCCGGCCGAAATTCCCTGCGAGTCCCGGGAGCCCCTACCGGATGAGCCGTTCCGCGTTATCGAAGAGGATCCTGCGCCGGGCCGCGTCCGACAGCGGCAGGGACAGAAAGTCCTCCACGTTTCTCTTCATCGAGAGGACTCCGGGGCTCGGGTAATCAGTGCCCCAGAGGCATTTTCCGGAGATCTGCTCCAGGCGCGGCAGGTACTCGAGGAGCTTCCTGGGCGGGATGCCGGACAGATCGAGGTGGACGTTTTCGTGCCGGCGCGCCAGGAAGACGGCCGTGTCCATGAAGAGGGGCCTGCCGGCGTGCGCCAGGACGAGCGGAAGCTTCGGAAAGTCCACCGCGACGTCGTCGGCCGCGATCGGATCGCTGTAGACGTTGCGGGCTCCCGGAAAGACCGAAGTCCCGGTATGGATCATGACGGGGCGGCCGAAGTCCTGCGCGGTCGCGTAGATCCGGCCCAGGGCCTCGTCCCCGAACCGGTAGGCGTTGGCGGCGAAGAGCTGGTGGGGCGGATGGAACTTCAACATCCGGATGCGGAGCTTCTCGAAGAGGCGCGCGGTCTCCGAAGCCGCGTCCCGGGTGAAACGCGGATGGACCGACCCGACCGCGATCAAGCGGTCCTCATGCCCGCGGACGAAGGCCGAGACCCAGTCGTTGACCGTCTCGGTGAAGCCCATGACGTCGGGCGCGGAGTAGTTGATGAGCGCGGCGCGCTCGACGCCCTCGGCATCCATCAGCCGCAGCAGCTCGTCGGGGTCGGCCAGGGCGCGGTCGAGCCGGGCCAGGTCTTCCCTGGCCGCCATAACGGCGAGGGCCTCGGGCTTCAGCTGCTCCCACGGCTGGACGTGGACGTGGCAGTCGAAGACGCGCACGGGTCGCTAGGTGTCAGGGGAGAGGTGCCAGGGAAACACAGGTGTCAGGTGTCGGGTGCCAGGTGTCAGGGACGGGAGCCAGGCCTGCAACCTGACACCCGAAACCTGAAACCTGAATCAACCCTGACACCTTCACCCTGACACCTTCTCCCTAATAGGCGTGGGAGAGCCCGGCTCGCACCCGCAAGCGCAAGCGGTCTCCTCCCGTCAGCTCCGACCCGGTTCCGAAGAAGAAGAGCGTCTGAGCGCCGATGCGCTGGCGGACTCCCGCTTCGACGGTCAGGATCACGTTCCCGCCGCGGACCGGGTTGGAGCGCAGGCTCGTATCGGCGACGAGCAGGGTGTTGGTCAGGCCGTGCGGGCCCACGACCGTGTCCAAGCCGAGGATCCCTTCGAATCGGTCCGTGTGCTCGAAAGGCGCCGTGGCCCCCAGGCGGGTATACAGGAAGTTGGCGTGCAATCGGAAGGACTCGAAAGAGCGCGTCGCGAGCCCGGCCAGATGCAGGTCCGTTCCCTTCGAATCCAGGCCCGTCGGGAACTCCACGCCGGCCCGGATCGCCAGCGCCGGCCATTGCTCGCTCTCCGTCCGGAGGCCGTACAGAGCATGCAGCACGATATCCCCCGAGGAGATGCCCCGCGCGGCGTTGCGGCCAGGACGGGTCAGGTAGGCGACGCTCCCTCCGAGTTCGAGCCCGCGCAACGCCCCGTAGAGCAGGGAAAAGCCGGGGCCGTCATCGTTCAGGCCGCCTCTGCGCACGTTGTACGTGTAGTCGGCCGAGCCGGAGAACTCCCGGTAGGAGACGGGGCGCGCATCCTCGACCGCGATCGGTCTGTTGGGCTCGAGGTCGCTCAGTTGCTGGGCAGTGGCAACTGCCGCGACAAGGAACAGAGTGGCGAAGAGGGAGACCTTCGCTGCGAGGGACGGACTGGGAGACTGGGAGACGGGGAGACTGGGTGAGGACGGTCTGGGATTTTCTCCCAGTCCCCCAGTCCCCCAGTCCCCCAGTCGGGTAGTTAGTCGAGAGAGCATCCGAAATAGACGGAGCGTCATGTCACCGCCGCCCTATGCCCTTCACGGGAAGTCCATAACGTCTCGCGACCTCGCGCAGGCGCTCGTCCCGCTGCCGGCGGGCTTCTTCCGTCGCGGCCCCGCCGGCGAGGGCCTCGAGGACATCCGCGCGGAAGCGCTGGAGGCGGTCGAGCGTCTTCGTGATGTCGGGAAAGGACCGGGCGACGGCGGCGGCGCTGACCTCATACGTCGCTTCCTGCGGCGGATGGGCGGAACCATAGGACTTGTCGAAATCGGCGACGGTCCGTCGGACCATCCAGCGCTGCTGAGCGAAGTCCGGCGTCGCGAGGTCCGCGGACGCCAGCGCGAAGAGACGGGTCCCGTCCGAAAGCAGGCGCCAGGCAGCGGCCTCTTCCGGCGCGGGCACGGCCGACGGACCGGACTGGCCTCCGGCGGGCTCGGCCGGCTCCGAGAGCGCATAGCGCTCCCGCCGGTAGAGCTGGAGCGCTCGATCCGCGCGCGCCTCCGAGAGGTGCTGGCTCGCGTCGGAGGCCGCCAGGGTGTCCAGGAACTGCTGCTCCAGGGTCTGGCCCCAGCGCAGGGCGCGGAAGATGGGCGCCGCGCCCCGGGCAACCAGCGGCGCAACGCGATCGGCCTCCGGGGCGAACCGCGGAGGGTGGCGCAGCAGCCGGGCGACGTCGGCGGAAACCTCGCTGTCGAGCGAGCCGGTCACTCCGGACTTCCAGGCGGCCTCGAAGATCCGCCAGCGGGCGTAACGGACGAGGTTCAAGCGCGCGTCGAGGTCGGGGTGGAACCGGTGGACGGAGTTGTCGTGCGACCCTTTGGGCCGGAAAGGTTCCTCCGGCTGGCCGGTCGCGCAGGCGGCGAACAGAAAGAGAAGCGGGAGGCAGATCCCGGGGCCGGCCCTTCTCATTGCCGCAGAAGATACAGCAGCGTCCCCTGCCGGAAAAGCTGGTTCCGTGTGCTTGGTCGGTACCGGCTCTCAGGGAAGAACTTCCGTTCGAATCCGCCGCGGCGTCGGCTGCGCCTCCCTCGTCGGCACGCGCCGGCCCAGCCGCACAGAGGAGTTCCGGGCCGTCGCTCGTCGCTCAGTCGCACGGACAGCGTGGCGAAGGAGAGTCTGTGGCGTGCTCCTTCGCTCATGGCCTCCTCCGGGAGGCTCCGCCGCCGCCGTGGCTCCAGCATGGCGTTACGCCGAGCTGAAGCCCTGGAGCCGGAGGCGTTCCCGTACGGGGTGATGGGTGACGAGCATGGAAGGCTGCGGCCGGGACCACGGTGAGACTGCGAGGAACCCTCAGCGAGCGCCGGTTCTCGCTGTAACAGCCTGCGCGAGCGTGCCCCGGTAGGGAATGCCGCCGGCTCCGGGGCGGCTCTTCCGCCACGGTCGACTCAAGAGTCGCACGCCACTAATCGAGCAATTCGGGGTTCGAGGGCGAGGATTGCTAGACTTGTGTTCCATCCCATGAAAGTTTTCCTGGCGGCGATCGCGGTGGCGTCGGTGGGATGCCGCCTGGCCGCCGCTCCGGTTGCACCGCGCGTGGTCGTCCTGGGATTCGACGGCGTCGACTCGCAGATCGTCGAGCAGATGCTCGCCGCGGGCCGGCTGCCCAACCTCGCGGCGCTGAGAAGGCGCGGTGGCTATTCGCCGCTCCTCCCCACGGTGCCCGCCCAGACCCCCGTTTCCTGGGCCACGTTCTCGACCGGGATCGACCCCGGCGGGCACGAGATCTTCGACTTCCTCAAGCGCGATCCCGCCGATCTCGTCCCTACGTTTGCCGTGGCGGAGGAGACGACCGCGCCCCTCCTTTTCGGCCGCGCCAACGGGTTCGTTCTCGCGGGAGCCGCCCTCCTCCTCTTCCTGGCGGCGGGCGCGGCTGCGGCCCGGTGGACGCGCCGGCGCGCCCTGCTCGCCGTCTTCGCCGTTCTCGGCCTGGCCGCGGCCGGGGCCGTCTTCGCCGCGGTGCGGGCGTGGTTACCCTCAGAGCACCCGGCGGTCAGGAACAACCGGCTGGGCAAGACCTTCTGGAGCGAGGAGGGAGGCCGGCCCGCGACCGTGATTCGGATGCCCGTCACCTTCCCTCCCGAGTCGTTCCCCGAAGGACGCCTGCTTTCCGGCCTGGGCGTGCCGGATCTCTCGGGAAGGATCGGAAAGCCGGCCTATTACACGTCCGATCCTTTCTTCACCCCGCGCGAGGGCAACGATTTCTCCATCGAGCTCATCCGGCTCGAGTCCAACACAGGCCGCCAGGTCACGAAGATCGCCGGCCCGCCCGGAAAGCCCTTCGGGCGCGACGGCACGATCGATCTCGCCCTCGCCCTGACGGTTGCCCCGGCGCGGAACCGCCTGACGATCGAGGCCGGTGGCGAGAAGCGGGACCTCGCGGCGGGACAGTGGAGCGACTGGGTCTCGCTCGTGTTCCGCGTCAATCCGGTCATCTCCGTGCACGGCTACGCCCGCTTCCGCGTCCAGA
>JAWOLE010000114.1:0-2954 GCA_033853815.1 Thermoanaerobaculia bacterium | reverse complement strand
AGTGGCTCCGCAGGTAGGACTCGAACCTACAACCCTTCGGTTAACAGCCGAATGCTCTACCATTGAGCTACTGCGGATCGGCGGCCGTGAGAAAGAGCCGGGGACGCTCCGCGGAGCGGCCTCGCCGCGGTGAGCGGCGCATCGTAAGGTCCGCCTCGGCGCGCGTCAAGCAGCGGGGGCGCTCCAGGGGCAGCAGCCCCCGGGGATGATGCAGCCGCATCATTTGACAGGGAGCGCCGGGACCGGCATTCTCATGGAATGAGACTCATTCTCAGTCTTTTCCGGCGGGGGCCGCGGCTCCACCGGGTGGGCCGACTGGGCTGGATCCCCCCCGTCAGGTTCTTCGGACTCCTCACCCTTGTCGCTCTCGTCGCGGCCCCGAACGCCGCCCTGGCGGGCGAGCGGCATACGGTCTGGGCCTACCCGCCGGGAGCCGGGCCGAAGGGTGCCGTCGAGGCCGAAACCTGGGTCACAGGCGAGCGGGAGACCTCGCACGGCCCGACCGACAGCGAGTACAGGCTCGAGATCGAGAACGGTCTGACGGACGACGTCTCCCTGGACGCCTACCTCGCGGTCCTCTCCCAGACGTCCGGGGAGAGCCTGAAGTTCGACGCGGTCCAGCTCTCGCTCCGGGCGAACCTCCTCCCCGACCGGCTCCGCTATCTCGTCGACCTGACCGGCTACTTCGAGGTCATCCGGGACGTGGACTTCTCGCAGCCCTGGGGCTTCGAAGCGATCCTGATGGCCGGCAAGGCCTACGGCCGCTTCAGCTGGAGCGTGAACCTCGTGTCCGAGTCGGAGCTCTCCTCCAGCGCCTTCAAGACGGAGACGACGGAATGGAAGGGGATCGCGACATCCGGTTTCGAGGTCACCCGATGGCTCTGGGCCGGAGGCGAGTTCATCGCCGGGAACGACCGAGGGAAGCACGAGTTCTCGCTCGGCCCGACCGTCTCGATCAGCCTGACGCCAAAGACGTGGATCGCCGTCGGGCCGCAATTCCCGCTGAACGGCAGGTCCGACGACCTCGCGGTCCGCGCCATCTTCGGGATCTTCTTCTGATCTGGGAGGCTGAATTTCATGCGCACATCGAATCACCGGCGTCGCGTCTTCCGTGCCCCTCGGGTCCTCGCGTCAGGCCTCGGCCTCATCGTGCTGCTCGCCGCCTGCGCGAGCGTCCCGCTTCCCGAGCGCGAGGGAGTGGTCCTCTACCGGAAGAAGTGCGGCGCCTGCCACCGGCCGTACGCTCCGCAGGAGATCCGGGTCGCAGACTTCGAGAAGACGTTCACCTTGATGAAATCCAGAGCGAAGCTGACGCCTGAGGAGGCCGCCACGATCCGGCGCTACCTCGAGCCGGATCTCCTCCCCAGCCACTCGGCGTCGGCGTCGGCCCGCTGAGCCCGGGAGAAGACGTCGATCGAGGTCCCTGCCCGGAAGAGGAAGCGCGCCCGGCCCTCCCTGACCGCCGAGATGGCGTTCCGGACTCCCGCCACGCCGCCCGGGTCGAGCGCGGCATCGGGTCCGACGAGCAGATACTGCCGGGAAACGGCGAGCAGACCCCGGCCTTCGAGGGACCCGCCTCGAAGAAGATCGGCCGCGGCCGGCAGGCGGACCTCCGGCTCGTCGCCGCCGAAATAGGCGATGGCGAGGTCCGATGAATGAAGTCCAAGCTTTCGAAGTTCGCTTCGAAGACGGAGGAGATCCTGTCCCCAGTCGAGGTTCGAATCGGCGAGCACCGGTCGGGGAAAGAGATACGCGGCCATCCCCTCCCGGCCGATCGTCCGCCCGAGGGCGAGCGGAACGAGCGCAGCGGCAGCGCCCACGAGAAGAAGTCGCTTCCCGACCCTGGGCTGGAGCACCGCCGCCGCCCCGGCAGAGGCGAGGACTGCGGGAAGCAGGACGTGCCGAACGCCGATCCGGGGCCCCGGGAGAGAAAGGACGAAGAGCGCTGCAGCGGAGACGAGAAGCCGCCGTGCCCGTGGCGGCGTGCCCCGGCGGAGCGAGAGAGCCGCTCCGGAAGCGACGAGGACGAGCCAGATCGCAGGCGCCGTGACGAGGAGCGCCACAGCGTGATACGTGGCGGGAGGATGACCGGTCACCTTGCCGAGGAAGAAAGTCTGTCGCCCCGCCTGGGCCTGCCTCAAATTCACGAGAAGGCCGGCCGCGTACCGGGCGGCGCCGTTGTCGACACGCCCGATTGCAAGGATCCGGCTCCGGTCCTCGGGGGAGAGGCGGTAGACACCCGTCAGAAGAGCCAGGTTCTCCGGAGCCGAGGACGGTCTCCAGAACCGGAGAAGGGCGAGGGTCGCAAGGAGCCCTGCGAGCGGCAGGACAACGGCCATGGCGGCCCGCCGAGTCGGCTTGCCCGATTTCGGTCCGCCGCCGAAGAAGAGGATTCCCGCCGCCACCGGGAAGAGGAGAAGTCCCGTGAACTTCGTCAGCGCCGCGAGGGCGAGGAGAAGAACAGCCAGAAGGGCGCGCAGCGCCGAAGGCTTCTCCACGTGCGAAAGGATGGCGGCGACGGCCGCGGCGCCGAGGGCGGCGAAGGGGACGTCGGTCGTGGTCAGGTGGCCGTGCGGGAAGAAGGCCGCCTCCCCGGCGATCAGAGCGGCCGCG
The DNA here is from genome assembly GCA_033853815.1 of Thermoanaerobaculia bacterium. Classification (GTDB taxonomy): domain Bacteria; phylum Acidobacteriota; class Thermoanaerobaculia; order UBA5066; family Gp7-AA6; genus JAWOLE01. The sequence goes on along the minus strand of JAWOLE010000114.1, from coordinate 341 downwards.
AGAAGCCCGGCCTCGCTTCCGCCAGCCGCCGCCCAGGCTGCGGCGATCAGGAGGAGGAAGAAGCCGATGGTCACCGCGCGCGCCGGGAGGAGCAGAGCCTCGGCGGAGACCCCCCCGCGGTTTCGGAAGAGGACGTCCTGACAGCTCCGGAAGAAGGCACGGAAGGAGATCGGGCCGTCCCGCGCTCCCGAAAGGATCGCGGCGCGGCCGAACAGTTCCTTGGCGAGAGGGGGATGCTCGAGGTTCAGGCTCCAGCCGCCCTGGACGGCCTGCGCGAGGCCGGCCGCGACATGGACCGGCTCGTCCGCGGTGACGGAATCGCTCCGCGCATCGAGAAAGGA
>JAWOLE010000113.1:0-2586 GCA_033853815.1 Thermoanaerobaculia bacterium | reverse complement strand
ACGCGGGCGCGGTCCTGTTCGCGCTCGCGATCTACGGACTCGTGTGGCGCCCGAAGGAGGACTCGTCCGCCGAAGCTCGAAGAGCGAAGGCGGAGCGCGGGCGACTCATCTTCCTGGCGTTCTTCGTCGCCGGGCTGCTCTTCGGAGCGAGCGCGCCCGGGTTGATCGACCTGGTGACTCGGCTTCCCGTTTTCGCGCTGGCTCTGAATTACCGGTTGGTGTTTCTGGCCGGGCTCGGGCTCGCGGGTCTCGCGGCTTTCGGAACCGAGCGCATCTGCCGGCAGGAGTCGTGGAGAGGTCTTGCGCTTGTCTCCGCAGTGGCCCTCGCGGTTCTCGTCGCGACCTTCTTCCTTTCGCAGGGAGTCCTTCGGGAGAGGGCGTTGCCGGATTCGTTCGTCCGGACGAGCTTCGCCTGGGAGACCGCTCCTGTCGCCCTGCTCGGCGCCTCTGCTCTCCTCTTCGCACGCCGGCGCCGCGGGATGCTCTTGACCGTCCTCGTCCTCGTCGTCGCGCAGCGGGGAGGGGAGATGTTCGCCGTCTATCCGACGCTTCCCACCGGGACTCTCGCGCCCGCCCTGCCGCAGCTCGCGAAGCTTCCGGCGGGCGGGACGTGGCGCATCGCGGCGGCGGGGGATGCGTTCCGCCCGAACGGCGCGGCGCTCTACGGCCTGGAGGACGTCCGGGGCTACGAGTCGCTGTTGCTCGACCGCTTCGCCGACACGTTTCCTCTCTGGTCGCAGCCGCAGGCCGCTTCCTTCAACCGGTTGGACGATCTGACGAGGCCCTTCCTCTCGTTCCTGAACGTGCGGTTTGCGATCGCGCCGCCGGCGGCCGCGGTCCCGCCAGGCTGGCGGGAGTTTTCGAGTGGCCGCGAAATGGCGATCTTCGAAAATCCGAAGGCCCTGCCCCGGGCTTTCGCGCCGAGGAAGATCCGTTTCGAAAGCGACCGGGCAATGATCCTTGCCGGGATGGCCGCTGCCTCCGATCTCTCCGAGACAGCCTGGGTCAGCTCCGCGAGATCCGGCGAGCGCGTCAACGGTTCCGCGGCCATCGAGCTCTCGTCGGCGGGGCCGGATCTTCAGCTTTCCGTCGCGGCACCCGGGCCGGTGTTCATCGCGACCTCGGTTCCGGATTGGCCGGGCTGGACCGCAAAGAGCGGCGACCGGAAGATCCCGCTCGTCCGAACCGACCACGCCTTCGTCGGATTCTGGCTCGCCGCCGGCAGTCAGACCGTCCGGCTGCGCTATCGTCCGGTCTCCTTCCTCTACGGCCTCGCGTCCTTCGCCCTCGGCCTCGCCATCGCTGCAGCGCTCGGATTCCTCGCGCGCCGTCGTTCTGGATAGCCTGAATCGGCGTGCTCTTTCTCATCGTGGGCCTGCTCGCGGTGTATTTCGCGACGGCCGTCGCGGCTGAGCCAGGCTCCTCGTGGGACATGACGCTCGAGACCAACGCGAAGCAGGCGGCGTTCGTAGCAACATCCGTGACGGCCTGGCTCGGCTGGAGACTCGTAGTGGACTGTGAGAACGCCGCCCTGCTGCCGCACAACTGCGTCGGCCTCACTGCCCACGGATGAGCATGCTTCTGATCGTCCTCTACCTCGGGGTGGTCGCCCTGGCGGCCGGCACGGCCGCCTTCGTCGGACGGCGGCCGCCCGGCGCCGCGCTCGCCGCGCTCGCCCTTCTGCCTATGATCTTTTTCTCGGAAGGGATTTTCCGGGAGCGCACGCCGATCCCGGTGGACCACGCGATGCTGCTTCCGCCCTGGAACACCCTTCGACCCGCCACGCGCTACAACCCGAACTTGAACGATGTCGCCTCGCAGGCGGCCCCGTGGGCTCAAGCGGTGCGGATGGCCTGGAAGGAAGGCTCATTGCCGCTGCGTCTGCGGTGGAACGGTTGCAGCATGGCGCTCGCCGCGAACCCGCAGTCGGCCGCGTTCTCTCCGCTGACGTTCCTGATGTTTGCCCTTCCGCTGGCTCGCGCTTTCACCCTGGCGGCCGCCGTCAAGCTTTTCCTGGCTCTGCTGGGGACCTGGCTGTGGCTCTCGGAACTCGGTGTCTCGCGGACAGGAGCGCTCTTCGGGGCCGTGTCCTTTGGCCTCTCCCTCTCGATGGCGGTCTATATCCTCTTTCCCCCTACCGCAGTGTTCTGCCTCTGGCCGTGGGCGCTCTTCGCGATCGAGCTCCTGAGGGATAGCAGGGTCGCTCTTCGCGCCTTTTGGGTGCTGACGGCCGTTTTCGTCTGCTGGGCCGTTGGAGGCCATCCCGAGAGCGCGGCGTTCGGCGCTTCATTCGGCGGCCTATGGCTTCTCGGGCGGCTCCTCTTGCGAGATCTTCCGAGGCGGGGCAGGCTCGCCGCGCGAGTCGCGCTCTCCACGGCCATCGCCCTCGGCCTCTCGGCCTTTCTTCTCGTCCCACAGGCCCTGGCCATCCGCGCTTCGAATCGGGTCCCTTTCGCACAGGCTCTCTCCCTTTCGCTGCCGTTTCGCCTGGCTCCGCATGGCCCCTTCTGGCCGAACGGTCTCGTGACGGCGCTTTTTCCGCGGGCGCTCGGCGACCAGATCGATTCGCCGAGGATCGGGGGCGGC
>JAWOLE010000112.1:0-5716 GCA_033853815.1 Thermoanaerobaculia bacterium | reverse complement strand
GTGTCGGACTTGTAGTCCACGATCGTCCAGCCCTCCTCCTCTTCGAAGACGAGGTCGAGCGCTCCGGTCAGGAGAGTCTCCGGCGGGCCGCTCGGACCGCCGAGGTCGCTCGTCGGGACCATGAGCGCGAACGGGACTTCCACGAGGCGCCGCCTGGCCGCGAGCGCTCGCTTCCAGAGCTGAGAAGAGCGCACCGCCTCGACGGTCCGCAGAGTCTCCTCAAGGTCTTCCGGCTCGCGCCCTTCTTCGGCGAGGACGTTGACCGCGTAGGAGCGCACATCCAGGTCGGGGTCCCGCATCACAGCTTCGAGCAGGCGGTGGATCACCGATCCCCAGGAAAGGCCACGGCCCGTGGACTCGCGGAAGGGCCTGTCCTGGCCGGCGTGGGCGAAGGCCGTCACGGCTGCGACGGCGTAACTCGGAAGGGCGCAGTGCTCCCGGTTTTCGTCCCGCTGCCGGCGCGAAGCGGCAAGCTCCTCGGCGAGTCGTAAGGGGGGCACCGGCGCTTCCCGGGACGGAGCGGCCGGTTGCGGCAGGCTGCGCCCGATGAAGGAAGAGAGCGCCTCCCACGGACCTGCGGGCCTGGCCCCGGCCATCATCCGGAAGCTCACGACGAACATCTCCTCCGCCCGCGTAGCGCCCACGTAGAGGAGCCGCGCCTTTTCGGCGTCGTCGAAGCGCTTTTCGGTTTCCTGCATCGCCTCCCATCCGGGCGGGCGGGCGATCTCGACGTCTCCTCCGAAGCCCTCGATCTTCTTGAGAATCCGGAAGCGACCCCGCGGAGGATCGAAGCGCCGGTCGATGAAGTACGTTCTCGCAGGCGGATTCGACCCGCTCGGATCGGCGAGAAAGACGACGGGTGCCTCGAGCCCCTTGGCGCTGTGAAGCGTCATGAGCCGGACCGCGCCCGGCCGCCTCGGTTCGACCCCCATCTCCTCGATCATCTTTTGCTGGCGAAGCCTCGAGAGTTCCGCGACGGCCTGCGTGAAATCCAGTCCCTCGGACGAGAAAGTCCGCACCGCGGCGAGCGCCTTCAGGAGATTGCCGGCACGGGTGTCTCCGAGCTCCCGCGAGGCGGCCAGAGCGACCCAGCCGAGCCTCCCGACGAACCTGGCGATCGCCGCACCGGGAGGGAGGCTCCCGGCGAACGCCTCCCCCTCTCGGAAGAGCGCGAACGCCCGCAGGAGGCGGGCATCGGTCCCCGCGGGGGGCTCCGAACGATAGGAGAAGCGCCCGCCGGCCCTCGCAAACCGGTAGAGGGTCTCGTCGTCCACGCCGAAGAGCGGACCGCGCAGCGCGGCGAGCAGCGGTACGGGATTCTCGGGGTCGGCCAGGGCTTCGAGCGCCGGCATGAGCGCGGCGAGCTCCGCGGAGGTTCCGAACGCTTCTCCCCCGCCGAGGACGCAGGCGACGCCGCGGCTCTCGAGCGCCCGCGCGTACTCGGGCATGAACTTGCGCCGGCGGAAGAGGAGGAGGAAGTCCTCGGGCCGCCGCTCTCCGGCCGAGAGGGCGGCCGCGATGAAGTCGGCGATCCGCGAGGCCTCCGCTCGGGCGCCAACCTCATCGCCGCCGCGCGAACCGGGGGTCTCGAGCCGGAAGACCTCCGGCTCGGACAGGTCCTTCGGGCCCGCCGCTTCGAGCGCCACGTAGGCGGCCTGTTCCTCGCTCCCTTCTTTCGGGAAGAACCTGGCTCGCGAGAACACGTGGTTGACCCAGGAGCAGAAGGCCGGCGCCGAGCGGAAGTTCGTCGAGAGCCGGAGGATCCGCCCGCAGGCCTCGATGCGCGAGCGCACGGCGTTGTAGGTCTGGATGTCCGCCCGGCGGAAGCGATAGATGGATTGCTTCGGATCGCCGACGACGAAGAGCGACCCGGGCAGAGGCACGAGCTTCTTCCAGTCCTTCTCCTCCGTGTCCGAGCCGGTCAGGTAGAAGAGAATCTCGGCCTGGATCGGGTCCGTGTCCTGGAATTCGTCGACGAGGACCGGCGCGAAACGCTCCCGCAAGGAGCTTCGGACCTCGGGGTGATCCCGCAGGAGGTCGCGGGTGGAAAGGAGGAGGTCCTGGAAGTTGGCGAGGCCGGCCTCCCGGCGCCAGTCGCGGTATCGGTCCCGCGCATCCGACAGCAGGGCGCACACCTCCGGATAGACGTATTCTGCCCAGGCCGTCAGGGCGGGCTTGACGACGTCCTCTCGGAGCGCCTCGAAGGTCTTCTTCAACTGCGCCGGCGCGCCCTTTTTCGCGTCGCCGGCGCGCAGGACTTTCAGGATCCGCGCGAACTCGGCCGGGCGCCGCGCGTCCACGAGCGCGAAGAGCCGCTGCGCGCGCCGAACCGCGAGCTGGAATCCGCTCCACCCTCCCGGGGGGGCCTCGACCGGGAAGGATTGAGCGGCTTGCTCGACGAAGGCTTCGACGCGCGCGCGGGCGCCCGAGAAATCCGGTTCGGGGCCGCGCGCTCCAGCCGCGATGGCGACGTCGGAATTCTCGCAGACGGCTTCGAAGGAGCCCGAGAGATCCCGCAGCGGGATGTCGAGCTCGATCAATCGCTCGAGGCGCGGATCGGCCGTCAGGAAGAGCTCCTCCGAGAAACGCTCCCAGGCCTCGCTTCGAGCGGCGCCATCCTCGGCCTCGTCGAGCTCCGCGAAGGCGGGGTCCAGGCCCGCCTCGACCGGCCGCTCGCGCAGAAGGCGCGCGCCGAAGGCGTGGATCGTTCCGACAAAGCAGGAATCGAGCCGCGCGAGGGCCTCGGTCAATCGGCGCGCCTTCTCCTTTCCCTTCTCCAGCCGCAGCGCCTCCTCCAGGGCGTTCTGGAAACGCTGTTTGAGTTGCGCGGCGGCTCGGATCGTGAACGTGACGGCGGAGAGATGATCCACGGTCGTCGCGCCGGTCGCGACCAGGGCGACCATCCGCTGCACGAGGCACTCCGTCTTGCCGGTTCCGGCGGCGGCCTCGACGAGGATCGTAGTGGAAAGGTCCTCGCGGATAGCCCGGCGCGCCGGCTCGTCGGGGAGGTCGTCGGAGAACGCCCGGTCAGTCGGTCTCTTCCGCATTCAAGTCTCGGAACGCGGCTAGAACCGGGTCCGGATGGGCGGCGAGCTTCTCGGCCGCGCGTTCGCTCGCCATCCTCTTGCCGCCGCAGATCGCCTCGTAGTCGCAGTACTTGCAGCCGTCCTGCGTCAGGGCATGGGGGAACATCCCGCGCGCGAGCAGGTCAAAGAGCTTGCCGAGGACGTCGCGCGTCTCCCCGCGGTCGACCGGGACGATCATGCGCTGCCCCTCTCCCTTGCGGCCGGGGAAGAAGTACCCGGAGCGCGAAACCTTCCCGGGCCGGCCGGCCCTTTCGAGCAGGGTCTCCAGGGCCATCGCGTAGAGGGTCGGCTGGACCTGCCGGCCGCCGCGAACGCCCATCCCTTCGCGGAGGCTCCGGGGGCTTCCGGTCTTGTAGTCCCAGACTTCGAAGGTCCCGTCGAGCGCCTCGTCCACGCGGTCGATCGAGCCGCGCAGGCGGAAGGTCCGGCCCGGGGCGATCTCGATCGGGACCGGATCGGGGCTCTCGACGGCCGACCGCTTTCTCGCGGACCGTCGCGGAAGCCCGAACGGCACTTCGAAGTAGCGCGGCGTCGCTTTCCGGCAGTGCTCTTGCTCGCGCGCAAGGAGGGTCCGGCAGGCGGCTCGGATGTCCTCGCACTGCCGGTGGAAGGCAAGCTCGCTCGCCGGAGGAACGCGGTCGCGCCACGCCGCGATCCCTCGCTCGGCGATCTCGAGGATCCGGTCGAGATGCTTCGCTGCCTCCGGCTTCTCGCCGTCCGCCGTGATCTTCTCGAAGAACTCGCGGAAGACCTCGTGAAGCAGGCTGCCTTCCTCCATCGGGCTCAGCCAGCGCGTTGGATCGCTCTCGACGTCCTCCGGCGCCTCGACGCCGAGCACGTGGCGAACGAAGTAGGAGAAGGGGCAGGCGGCGAGTTTCTCGACGCGGGAAGGGGAGAACGGCGTCGCTTCCGCTCCCGATCGCGGGTCCAGTTCCGGCGTCCCGGAGCGCACGAACCCGTCCCAGATCGTGAAGTCGCTCGAGGCGCGGGCGATCTCCGCGCGGCTTCCGTCCTCGAGCCACGGGTAGACCGAACGGACGACCGCCGCCAGTCCGTCTTCGGCGGACGGTCCGTCCTCCTCCCGGCGAAGAAGGGATAGCCACCACTCCGTGTCGTCGAGTGCCGCGTCCGGCGCGGTCGCGAAACCCGCGGCACGGGGCAACGCTTTCGCAAGCTCCGAGTAATCCGCGGTCGGATCGCCGGACCGCTGGCGGAAGAGCTCGAGGAAGGCGGGGGAGGGAGACGGTTCCCCGGCCTGTACGAGGTTGCGCAGGTCGAAACTCGAATAACTCGCCGAGATATCTCCACGCAGGCGACCGACGCAGGCCCAGAAGGCCGCCGAGGCCTCGCGTGGCCGCTCGCGCCCGAGAGCGAGCAGCCGGGTCTCCGAGGCCGCGTTGATCCGTCGCCGCTCCTCGTCCAGGAGAACCGGGTCCTCCAGGTCTCCTCCGGGCAGGCGCGTCTCGTCCAGTCCCAGGAGGAACGTGTGGCGACGGCCCGAGAATCCCCCGGCCCGGTAGAGGGCCCCGTGGGCCTTGCCCGGGCGCGGGCGGTCGGCCGCGACCGCCAGGTTGGCCACTGCGTCGCGCAGCCGCTCGACCTGACGGCAGCGAGCGCGGTCCGGGCGGTGCCGTCCAGCTCGTCCGCGGCCCTCGCGAAGTCCGCGACGAATGTCCGCGTCGCGCCGGCGAGCGCCCGGAGGTCCCCGGGGCCCTCGAGCGAAGCGGGAGCGAGAGAAAGGGCACGGCGGATGAAGTCCCGGGCCCGGCGCGCCGCCTCGAGCCGGTGCGAGCGCCCCGCGGCGCGGCGCGCCCGTTCTTCGTCGCTCGTATCCGCTTCGTCGCGCGCGGAGTCCTCGGGCCTTTCGAGCTTCTCGACCAGCCGATCGAGGCAGGCGACGTGGCGTTCGCGCCCCCATCCCACGCGCGCCTCGCGCAGCGCGCGCCCGGCGGCGCGCGCCCCGGCTGTAGCGCCGGGCGGGGCGAGCCGCGAGAGAGTCAGGGCTCCGGAGGCGAGGACCCGCCGCAACGCGTCCGCAGCGAAGCTCTGGCCGATCCAGTCGAGAAAGGCGAGGGCGGCCTGACCGGGGCGCGTGTAAGTGACGGGAATGCCGCTCGCCAGCGTGAAAGGGATCCCATGCTCGCGGGCCAGTTCCCAGAGAAGCGGCGGGTAGACCCGGGAATCGGTGTGAAGGACCTCGACGTCGTCGAAAGGAATGCGCTCGCGAAGGATCGTGCGGAAGACCTCCCGGATCTCGTTTTCCTCCCCGATCGCCCGGACGAGCCGCGCATTTGCGGCGTTCGCCTTCCACGACCCGAGCGGGTCAGCCGCCAGCAGGATGAGCCTTCCCGCGGCGAGCTTCTCGACGAACATCCGTTCGAGCGAAGAGAGCTCGGTCGAGCCGGCCACGAGGTAGACCGCGTCGTTTCCCTTCGCCTCTCCGGCCTCGACGGCTCGCAGGGAGCGGCGGAGGACCTCGACCCCGTCCACGAAACGCCCCGTCTCGAGGGCCTCGGTGTAGCGCCGCAGGACTTCGCGAAGCTCCCGGTGCTTTCTGCGGTCCGCGAACGCCGCCTCGGGCAGGCTTTCCGCCCCGAGCCCGGCGGCGCGCAGTTCGTCGAAGGTCCGCT
>JAWOLE010000111.1:0-2900 GCA_033853815.1 Thermoanaerobaculia bacterium | reverse complement strand
TTTGTTTGTAGCTGCCCTTCGCAAGACCCCGGTGATCCTGTGTTTCAGGCGGATCACTGCGGAACGTCTCGCGCCCGCAGGAACTCAACTCACGCGGGGGCTGACGGCGGCCCCAGCGGCCGGTAGGCTCGGCGGCTCGTGCGCCGCATCGATCTCACGCTCGCCCGCGACATCACCTTCCCGTTCCTGGCCGGGCTCGCGACCCTCTTCGTCGTTCTCTTCAGCCTCTACTACATCCAGGGCGCGAGCGTGCTCGTCGGAGCGGGCGTCCGCGGAACCGATCTGGTCCGGGTGCTCGCCTATCTGGGCCCCCACTTCCTCGCCATGGGCATGCCGATCGCGCTGCTCCTGGCGGTGCTGGTCGCGATCGGGCGCATGTCCGAGGACAACGAGGTCATCGCACTCTCCTCCGCGGGGGTGAGCCCGCTGCGGCTGCTCCGCGTCCCGCTGGCCTTCGGCGTCGCGGTGAGCCTCGTCGGCCTCTTCCTGTCGGTCTTCGTGGTTCCGAACGGCCGGCGAGGGGTCCGTCTCCTCGCGAGCGAGCTGATCAAGCGGAACATCGCCGCCGAGGTTCAGGGAGGAGTGTTCTACGAAGATCTCGGGGACGTGGTGCTGTACGCCGAGCGAACCAATCCGGCGAAGGGGGAGTGGCTGAACGTGTTCGTCCACGATGATCGCGAACGGGAGTCGCCCCTCATCTTGATGGCGCCCCACGGGAAGCTCGATCCCGGCGCCGAGGGCGAGAACCTGCACATGCGGCTCGACGACGGCGAGGTGCACCGCGGCGCCGCGGCCGGGGATGACTACGCGGTCGTGAGATTCGACCGCGCGGACCTCGCGATCCAGCTCTATTGGAGCAATTTCGCGAGGGGCCGGTTCGCGAACACCGCCGACGAGGCATCGATCGGAGAGCTGAAGCGCGCGGCGCAGGACGCCGTGGCTCGTAATGAGAGTCCCCGAGCGTTCTTGATGCAGATCTGGCGTCGGTTCGCGGACCCCCTGGCGGCGTTCGTCTTCGCCTTCATCGCCGTTCCGGTCGGCATCTACCGGCGCCGGGCCAGCCGGGCCTTCGGTCTGACGGTGACTGCACTCTGCGGCGCCGGCTACTACGTCCTGGGCCGGGCGGGCGCGAGCGCCGGGGATGTCCTGCCCGCCCCCGTCGCGGCGAACCTCGGCAATTTCGTCATCGCCGCGATCGCGATGGCCCTCGTGCTGCGCGTCGCTCGAGTTGGAGCGCGATGACCCAGGTGCCGGAACGCAACCTGCGCTTGAAATCTATATCTAAAGCCTTTAAGGTCTTCGTTAATGAGTTTGTCAACGAAAGACATCGTTCCCATCAATCGGGTCCGGGCGCGTCTTACCGAGTTGGCGGAATCGGTTCGCGCAGGTGAAGAGAAGATCATCACTCGCAACGGCGAGTCGTACGTGGCGCTCATCGATGCCCGACGACTGGACCATTATCACCGCCTCGAGGCCGAGCACATCCACCTCGCCCTGCTGAGCGAAGCACTCAAGGGGGCGGAAGACATGGTGAGCGGTCGGACGATCTCGGTTCGAGAGTTCAAGGCCAAGCAGCGACGAAGCCGGAGGCGCTAGGACGCCGTCCGCATGCGACGTGCGACGGTCCGGATCACGCGGAATTTCGAACGCAACGTCCAAGCGCTGCGCCAGTTCGCCGCCGAGAATCTCGAGGAGGGCGCGTTCGATGCGGTGCTCGACGACGTCTTCGCTCGCGTGATCCCAAACCTGGAACGTTTTCCCGACATCGGGAGGGATTTTCGCACCAGGGCTCCCCAATCCGTCGAGGGCCTCGCGCTGCTGGAGCGGCTGAACGCGCTGGTCGGGGAGGACACGAGCGTCCGCGAGTATTTCGCAGCGCCCTGCGTGATTCTCTACGCGCACCGCGGCACCAAGGTCCACCTTCTTTCAATCAAACATGGACGCCAGCTGTCCTTCGACCTCGGCGGTCATTGGAGTTGAACTTCTGACGAACGGATGCGTCGATACCGGGCCCGAAACAAGGCGTCGGGCCTGAAGGAGGCGCGACGCTGGGTGCCGCGAACGGGGCCAACCGTGTTTTCCGATCACCGCTTCCACGAGATCCGCAGTCTGATGATGCACGCGCTCATCGCGCGCAAGCTTCAGCGCGATCCGCGGCTTCTCGCGGTCGCGGAACGCAACATCCGACGGTGGACTCAGGGGCGAAAGGTCGCGCGGGGCCCGCTTTCCGAGTGGCGGCGCGTGTTGCGAAGACCGCTGCCAGAGGTCCTTGCCTTCATCACCGATCCCGGCGAAGAGGCGACGCGCCTGAGACAGTCGTCGCCCTTCGCCGGCATGCTGCGACCCGCGGAAAGGAAGCGTCTCTTTGACGCGTCCCGAGCTTGAACACGTCATCGGTGCCGCGGCGCGCGTCGCCGACGACTTCGAGATCGTCGTCATCGGCGGCCAGGCGATCCTGGGCACCCTCCGAGACGCGCCTGCGAGCCTCCTGGTGTCGTTGGACGCCGACGTGTATCCGAGAAACGAACCCGCACGCGCCGAGGACATCGACGGAGCCATCGGAGAGGGCTCCAAGTTCCACGAAACGTTCGGCTACTACGCTCAGGGAGTCGGCCCTACGACGGCGACGCTGCCCGCGGGATGGGTGTCTCGTCTCATCGCCATCGAGGTCCCCAGCAAGCCCGGCGTCGTCGGGCGTTGCCTTGACGTCCATGACCTGGCCATCTCCAAGTACGTCGCCGGTCGCGAGAAGGACTTGTCTTACACTCGTGAGCTCGCCTTTCACCGCATTACCGAGCACCGGCTCCTCAAAGAGCGGCTCGCCGCGACGAAGCTGTCGCCGGAGTTGGCGAAGATCGTCGCAGCCCGGATCGAACGCGATTTTCGCCGGGGACGCAGGC
>JAWOLE010000110.1:0-3487 GCA_033853815.1 Thermoanaerobaculia bacterium | reverse complement strand
GGACGGCACGCGCGTGCCCATGTTCGTGACCGCGGCGAAGGGGCTCGTCCTCGACGCGAGCCACCCCGTGCTGCTGACCGCCTACGGAGGGTATGGCGCCGTCCGAAAGCCCGAGTACGAGGCCGACCTCCCGCTCTGGCTCGAGAGGGGCGGCCTTTACGCGGTGGCGAACATCCGCGGAGGCGGCGAATACGGGGAAGAGTGGCATCGCGCGGGCATGCTCGGACGGAAGCAGACGAGCTTCGATGACTTCATCGCGGCGGCGGGATACCTGATCGCCGAGCGCTACACGACGCGCGACCGGCTGGCCATCTACGGGCACTCCAACGGAGGGCTGCTGATCGGGGCGGCGATCACGCAGCGCCCCGACCTCTTCGCGGCGGCCGTCGCGAACGCCGGCCACTACGACATGCTCCGGTTTCACAAGTTCACGGTCGGCGCCGGATGGATTTCCGAATACGGGTCGCCCGACGATCCCGCGGACTTCGGATACCTGCGCGCCTACTCGCCGCTCCACAACGTCCGGGACGGGGCCTGTTATCCGGCCACCCTGCTGCTGGCGGCCGATCACGACGACACCGTTGTGCCCGCCCACTCCTACAAGTTTGTCGCCGCGCTCCAGGCGGCGCAGGGATGCGACCGGCCGATCCTGCTGCGCGTTGCGCGGAACGCGAGCCACGGCTACGCGTCCAGGCAGGCGCAGATCGCGGAGCAGTCCGACCTGTGGGCGTTCGTTGCGGCGCGGCTGGGCGTCGCTGCGGAGCTCCGGAAGGAGGCTCAGAAGGAGAAGCGGCGGCCGAGGATCAGCTTAACCAGGAAGCGGTCGGTCGCCCGGGTCAGGCCGAAAACCGCCGCGAGGTTGAATTCCCAGTCGGGAGAGAGGTTGAGATCGAGCGTCGGTGCGAGCTGATGTTGCTGGTCCCGTGAGGGGTCGAATCGCGTCAGGGGACCGAGGGACCCGTAGTACTCCACGCCGACGGCCACAGCCGGCGTCGCGTCGTAGCTCGCCTTGAAGTCGGGGGAGAACTCGAAGCCCTTTCCGGCGCTCTCGCCGTGGACCGACTTCTCCAGCGCCGGATTCACAGAGAGGTACCAGGGGCCCCACTGCTTGTCCACGATCGGGCGGATCTCCCAGGTCCAGGTGTCTTCCGAGTAGCGCCGGCGCTGGTAGCCGAATTCGGTCGACAGGCTCACGCCGACGGGCCACTTCCAGCTCTCCGGGGCCCGGACTCGGGGGCGCACGTGGTCGCCGACCCACTGCCAGCCTTCCCCCGAACGGCCGGACGTGAAGACGTAGAAACCCGTCTCGAACCAGGAAGTCCAACCCTGGGTGAGTTCGAGGGTCTCGTGGAGGGCGTGGTTGGTCGGCTGCAAACCATTGATGGAGTCCTTCTCGCCCTCGAAGGCGAAGTTGCTGTGGAGCTCCACCATGGTTCTTCCCTTGGCCACGGTCTCGGCGCCGTAGACCTGAATTTCGTAGTTGTCCTGCGCGGCGGCGAAGGAGGCGCAGAGGAAGAGCGCGAGGATTCCCGTGAGGAGGACGGGGTTCCCGGGACCCCGCCTCTCGCGAGGGCATGCGCAGAGCGGGGCCGTCTCGCGGCGGCCGGTTCCCCTCGGCCTCCGACGAGGCCCGAGGACTATGAGCGGAGCGCTACTCCGCGACTCCCTTCTCCTTGAGGATCATCCAGACCTTCTCGGGCGTGATCGGAATGTCGATGTGCTTGACGCCCAGATGGGAGAGGGCATCGACGACCGCGTTGGCGATCGCCGGAGGGGCGCCGACGGTGGCGGACTCGCCGACGCCCTTGGCGCCCAGGGGGTGGTGGGGGGACGGAGTGGTGGTCTTGTCGGTCTCCCACCTCGGCGTCTCCATCGCCGTGGGCAGCAGGTAGTCCATGAAGCTGCCCCCCTGGATGTTGCCGCTCTCGTCGTAGCTGATCTCCTCGAAGAGGGCCGGCGCCATTCCCATCGTCAGGCCTCCGTGGATCTGGCCGTCCACGATCATCGGGTTGATGATGTTGCCGCAGTCGTCCACCGCGACGAAGCGGCGGATCTTGACCTCGCCGGTGCCGCGGTCGATGTCCACGACGCAGATGTAGCTGCCGAAGGGGAAGGTCAGGTTCGGCGGATCGTAGTAGTCCACGGCTTCGAGGCCGGCTTCCATGCCCTGCGGATGGTTGGTGTACGCGGCGAAGGCGATCTCCTGGATCGTCTTCGACTTCTGCGGCGCGCCCTTGACGGAGAACTTGCCCGGCTCCCAGACGAGGTCGTCTTCGGAGACTTCCAGCAGGTGCGCCGCGATCTTCTTCGCCTTCTCGCGCACCTTGCGCGCGGCGACGGCGCCCGCCGCCGCGGCCACCGGCGTCGAGCGGCTGGCGTACGTCCCCAGGCCGTAAGGGGCGGTGTCCGTGTCCCCCTCCTCGACCTCGACGTGCGCCGCCGGGATGCCGAGCTCCTCGGCGATGACCTGGGCGTAGGTCGTCTCGTGTCCCTGTCCCTGGGACTTCGTGCCGAATCGAGCCGTCGCCTTTCCCGTGGGGTGCACGCGCAGCTCGCAGGAGTCGAACATCTTGATGCCGAGGATGTCGAAGTGCTTCGAGGGGCCGGCGCCGACGATCTCGGTGAAGCTCGAGATCCCGATACCCATGAGCTCGCCCCGCTTCCTCTTCTCGGCCTGCTCCCGGCGCAGGTCGGCGTAGCCGACGATGTCCATCGCCTTCTTCAGGGCGGCCGGGTAGTTGCCGCTGTCGTACTCCCAGCCGAGCGCAGACTTGTACGGGAAGTGCTCGGGCGGGATGAAGTTCTTCAGGCGCAGGTCGGCGGGGTCCATCTTCAGCTCCTGCGCGAGCACGTCGGTCATCCGCTCGATGGCGTGGACGGCCTCGGTCACCCGGAACGAGCAGCGGTAGGCGATGCCGCCCGGCGGCTTGTTCGTGTAGACGCCGTCCACCTCGGCGAAGGCGGTCGGGAGCCGGTAGGAGCCGGTGCAGATCGAGAAGAGCCCGGCCGGAAACTTCGAGGGGTTGGCCGCGGCGTCGGCGTAGCCGTGGTCGGCGACCGTCTGGATCTGCAGGGCCGTCATCGTGCCGTCCTTCTTCGCGCCGAGCGCCGCCGCGATGTGGTAGTCGCGCGCGAAGGAGTCGGCCTGGAGGTTCTCCATGCGGTCCTCGACCCACTTGACCGGCTTGCCGATGACGACCGAGGCCGCGATCGCGATGACGTAGCCGGGGTAGACGGGCACCTTGCCCCCGAAACCGCCGCCGATGTCGGGGGACACGACGCGGATCTTCTCCTCCGTGAGACCGACGTGTCCGGCCACGAGCGCGATGACGGTGCGGATGGCGTGCGGGGCCTGCGTCGTCATGTAGACGGTGAGCTTGCCGCGGATCCGGTCGAAGTCCGCCACGATGCCGCAGGTCTCGATCGAGGCCACGTGGATGCGCGGGAGATAGATGTCCTGCTTGACGACGACGTCGGAGGCCGCGAG
>JAWOLE010000109.1:0-4413 GCA_033853815.1 Thermoanaerobaculia bacterium | reverse complement strand
CGAGGGTCGCCGGGTGGCCGGGCACCTGCTTGGCGAGGCCGAAGTCGAGCAGCTTGATCTGGCCGCGTTTCGTCACGAAGATGTTGGCCGGCTTGATGTCGCGGTGCACGATCCCGTGCTCGTGCGCGGCTTCGAGAGCGTCGGCGATCTGGATGCCGAAATCGAAGACCTGCTCCGGCTTCAGGGAACCGGCGACGAGCCTGTCCTTCAGCGTCTCCCCCTCCATCAGCTCCATGACGATGAAGGCCTTGCCGTCGGCTTCGTCGATGTCGTGGATTGTGCAGATGTTGGGGTGCTGGAGCGAGGAGGCCGCGCGCGCCTCGCGCTTGAAGCGCTCGAGCGCCTGGGGATCCTCCGCGACCTCTTCGGGGAGGACCTTCAGGGCGACCGGGCGGCCCAGCCGCAGGTCCTCGGCCCGGTAGACGACGCCCATCCCGCCGCCGCCCAGCCTCTCGACGATGCGGTAGCGCGAGATCGTCTGACCGATCATGGGGCTAGAACTCGTTTCCGGTGAACGAGGTCGTTCGATTTCAACTCATCGGCATTCTAGCGTCGGTCTCTGCTGGCGAGGTCGGAGAGTTGGGTTCCCAGAACCGCGGGACCGTGCGGCGAGGAGATCAGGTTGCCCGGGCGCTGCGGGAAAAGACGAGCCCCGGCAGCATCGGGAGCCAGAAACTCAGCCCGCGAAAGAGAAGAGTGGCCGAGAGCGCCACCGCCACGGGAACGCCGGCCAGCTTCAGCGTGACGATGGAAGCGGCTTCGAACGTTCCCAGCCCGCCCGGAATCACGCCGACGGTCCGGAGCAGCGTGGAAATCATGACGCTCGCGAACACGCCGCTCGGCGAGGCCTTCATTCCGAGTGCAAGGATGAGGACCCACACGGTCGCCGCGTCGAGAATGCCTATCGCCAGCTGGAAGGCCGTCGATTCGGCGAGGAGCCTCGGGCTCCTGGCAAACCGCGGCTCGGCATCCCGAAGCAAACCTAGCGCGTTCTTGACCAGAGGCACGCGCGCGAACGTTCGAGTGAGGCGGCCCTCCTTGCGTCCGGAGAGCACGAGGACGGCCAGCGTGAGGGCCAGGCCGAAGACCGCGAAAAGAACGGAGACCGTGATGATGAGCTCGCTCGCGTGGCCCTGCACGATCGTGACGGCCAGGGCGGCGGCAAGGCTCAGCACGTAGGCGGCGTAGTAGGAGGCTGTATCGACGACGACCGCGGCCATCACCACGCCGTGCGGGACGCCGTGTTGCTCGAGGCCCCTGGCGATCACGGCCGTGCCGCTGATCCCGGCTGACGGCAGAGCCTGGTCCACGAACAGCTTCGCGAGGCTCAGCTTGTACGTCGTTGCCGCGGATACGGGGGCCTCTGCGGCGCGAGCGACGATTCGGAAGATTTCTCCCTGGGCCAGATATGTTCCTGCCTGAAGAAGTACCGCCACGGTCAGCCACCAGGGCCGGGCCTCCTCCGCGAGGCGGACGAACTCCCGTTCCTCCGAGAAGTGGAGAGCGACGACGACCACCGCGACGAGCGCAGCGCCGCCGATCACCCACGAGAACCAGCGCGACGCGCGCGGCGTCGCCTGTCGATCGCCTGCTGTCGCCGATGTGTCCACGACGGAATGCAAGACTACCGGATGCTGTCCGGGACTTGTCCGGGTGCCCCAGCTCACTCGCCGGGAGTGTGGCACGCCGCTGCAACGCGCGATATTCATGCCTTTGTCCACTCGACCGACGAGGCCGGCTACAATCGGTCTGATGGATATGCAGACGAGCGAGTTTCCAAGGCGTCCCGTTCCAGAGCAGCCCCAACCGCCGCAGCTTCAGCAGCCGATGGTCTACGTCTATGAAAAGCAGTCGTGGGAGTACAGGGTCGTCACGAAGGACGCGACCGGCCCTTTGCTATCGGAGGAGGATCTGAACGCGATGGGCAAGAGCGGTTGGGAACTGGTCGGGGTCGCGGCACTCCCGGGCAAAGTGAGCTTCTTCTTCAAACGGGCCAGGACGTAGCGGCCCGGGATTTTCAATCCCGTATCGCGCGCGGACCGACTTATTTCGCCGCGCTAAGCCTCACTCTCGACGATCCGGTAGCGGGAGATGATCTGCCCGATCATGGGAGAAAGATTACTTGTTCCGGCGCAGGAGAGCCGTCCAGTTCTGGACGAGCGTGATCGGAGGGGAAGTCCCCCCGGCGAGCGGGATGTTGAGGAGGAAGCGCTGGCCGTCGGGGGAGACGTCGTAGTGGCGGGAGGGATCGTTGCGCAGGCGGGCCTCGAAGAGGGGCCGGGGCTCTTCCGACTCGAAGACGGCGCCGGTCTTGACCGGAACGGCCATGAGCTTGCTGTCGGCCGCGATGTAGAAGAGCTCCTTCCCGTCGCGCCGCCAGAGGGGCGCCGTCCCGCCGTCTGTCGAGACCTGCCACTTTCCTCCCGGCCCGGGGAAGGGCTGGACGTAGACCTCGAAGCGGCCCGACTCGTTGGAGGCGTAGGCGACCCAATGGCCGTCCGGCGAGAAATCGCCCAGGATCTCGTCGAAGTCGCCGTGGACGAAGGGGGTCACCTTGCGGTCCGGCAGCGAGAGCACGTCCACGTCCCATTTCGTCTTCGGATCGAGAGCGTCGAAGAGGAGATATCTGCCGTCGGGCGAGATGCCGTCCGGATTCTTCAGGGCGCCGGAAGAAAAGAGAAGCTCGCTTTTGCCGGTCCCGGACGCCGGCTTCTGGTAGATGTCGCCGCCTCCCGACCGCTGGGACATGAAGTAGATCCGCGCGTCGTCCGGCGACCAGACGGGAAGACTGTCGTCGGCGGGGTCGAAGGTCAGGCGGGTCGTGACGTGGCGGGAGAGGTCCTCGAGCCAGAGGTCGGCCGGGTCCCCCTGCCCGAATGCGACGTGACGGCCGTCGTGGGAGATCCGAGGATTCCAGAGGTTTCCCTTCGGCCCCGCGGTCTGGAGCTGCTTGCCGCTGCGGTCGAACCAGACGAACTGATGCTGATCGCCGGTTCCGCCCTCTTCCTGATAGACGAGAACGCCGTTGTCCGAGACGGAAAAGACCGCGGTAAAGAAGCCGGGATCTTCTTGAACGTTGCCGACGACGGGGAACGCCTCGCCCGACAGAGTCCCGCTCCTCGCGTCGAAGGGCTGCGCCATCAGCGTCTTCTGCCTCACGAAGAGGAGATGCCCGGCGGCGTAGACGGGCTTGGAGCGAGCGTTGATCAGGTGCTTCGGAGGCTTGCCGTCGAGCGAACCCATGTAGATCGCGTGCAGCTCGCTCTCGGTGCCAACCGCGTGGCTGCCGGCCAGATACAGGAAATGCTTTCCGTCGGGCAGGAAGGAGGGGAAACGGTGGGTCGTCTCCTTGCGCGATTCGTCGAACCGGGTCACCGCGACCGGAGTGCCCCCGTTGGCCGAGATGCGGAAGATCGGATCCCGGAAATGCGGTTCGAAGAGGATCACACCATCACGGCTCCAGGTCCCGCCTCGGCCGTCAGGTGCGTCGCAGAGAACGATCGCGGGTCCGCCCGAGGCTTCGACCCTCTTCAACTTTCCCCCGGCGGAGAACCCCAGAAACCGGCTGTCCGGCGACCAGAACGGGTACATGGCGTCCTCGGTTCCGGGCAGCGAGCGCGCCTCGAGAGTGTCGAGCTCGCGAATCCAGAGAAGGGCCTTGCCCGCGGAGTCCTTCGCGGTGAAGGCGATCCGGAGGCCGTCGGGGGAGATCGCCGGAGGCCCCGAGGCGTCTCCGACGAAGTGATACGTGGTCTTCTCGGGGGCGAGAATCGAGCTGCGCACGATGCGGACGGCAGGCCGCGGCCGGGTCCAGACGGAGGCGACGAGGGCCAGAGTCGCCAGCGCGAGAATTCCGGCGACGCTCCAGGCCAGCCTCTCGCGGCTCCTCCGGCGGGCGACGAGCGGCGCGGGCACGCCCGCCTGCGAGCCTCCCTCGGCGATCCACTTCAACTGGAGCATCACGTCGTGCGCGGTCTGCCAGCGGTCGTCCGGTTCCTTGGCGAGGCACGTCTTGACGACGCGGTCTAGGGCCGGCGGCGTCATCGGCTGGATGGACGAGAGGGCCGGAGGCTCGGAATTGAGAATCGCCGCGATCAGCGAGGCCTGGCTCTTGCCGGAGAACGCCTTCTGTCCCGTCGCCATCTCGTGGAGGACGGCGCCGAAGGCGAATATGTCAGATCTGACATCAGCCTCCCTGCCCTCGAGCTGCTCCGGCGCCATGTACTGGAAGGTCCCCAGGATGGTCCCCTCCTGCGTCAGGTTCGTGCCCGCCTGTGTCTGGAGGATGGAGACCGAGGTGTTCGCCGGGCCGACTCCCGCGAGCTTGGCCAGCCCGAAGTCCACGAGCTTGACGCCGGACTTCGTCAGCATGATGTTGCCGGGCTTCAGGTCCCGGTGGACGATCCCCTGCCG
>JAWOLE010000108.1:0-2797 GCA_033853815.1 Thermoanaerobaculia bacterium | reverse complement strand
AGGTCCGCCAGGTCTCGGAGCACGTCAACCTGATCTTGAAATACGTCCCCTACGTCCAGACCAACTTCGTGCTCGGGCTCGACTCGGACGAGGGGGAGGAGCCGTTCGAACTGACGAAACGCTTCGTGGACATGACTCCCGGGGCGTTCCCCGGCTATTCGCTCCTGACGGCATTCGGGAGAGCAGCGCCGTTGAACCTCCAGTACCAGCGCGCCGATCGCGTGCTTCCATTTCCGTTCCACTTCCTCGACAACAATCACGCCATGAACATCAAGCCGAAGAATTACGCGTGGCGCGACTTCTACGACCATGTCATCGCTCTGACCAGGCACACGTTCTCGGGACGCGCCATCGTGAATCGTTTCCGGGCGACCCGGATGATGATCCCGCGCTGGATGAACGTCGTCCGCGCGGTGTCGTCGGAAGGATTCGGGAGGCTCGCGTACTACCGGGAACTGCGACAGCGGCTCGACGCCGATCGCGAGGTCCAGAGCTATTTCGCCCGGGAGACAACCAGGCTACCCGCTTTCTACGTAGACCAGGTGCGGAAAGACCTCGGGACGCTGTGGGAGTGGCTCCCGGCTGGGGCCCTGGATCACGACAGCCACGCCTATCGGAAGGCGGAGGAGGAACAGTCGCCGGACAGGCCCTCCGCGGACTGAAGCCTGGACGTGACCGGAACTCGTTCGTGGATTGTACGAATCACCGGCAAAATGAAGGGGTCAGGCGTGATGGCCTGACCCCTTTCCCTTCACTCGCTGCGACTTGTTGTGGTTATTCCCTTCGAGCGAACCTCCTTGCTGAATATATCAAATCTGGCATAACAGCTACTTTCTTGCTGTCGCTTCGCCTGGCTCGCCCTGAAGAGTTTCGCTCTGCTTCGCTTCCTGGGGCTGAGAGGCAAGCGCGCCGGCGGTCGCTGGACGCGAGGCGACACCGGTCGGGGAGTGCATGTGGAGGTGCGAGGCCGCGTCCTTGGAGCTCATTTTCGAACTGAAGAAGAGGAAGAAGTTGGAGCCGACCTCGATGGCCCGGTTGGCCGCTTCCGCATCGTCCATCGCTCTGGACGAGGTGATGCTGCTGCTGCCGTCGGCTGCGGGCCAGTCGCTCTGAGACATCACGAGGACGGGGCGGACCTCCCACCAGATCGGCCGGGTGTTGACTCGGGAGTTGTCCACGACGTGGCTGTGGTTGGGCGTCGGCACGAAGATGGGCATCGTCGGAGGGCCGGTCTTGCCGAGCGCGTGGAGCGTCACGGAGAGATCGACCGAGGAGGCGTGCATGGTGCAGGTCCCGCGCTCGGGGTTGTTCGGATCGGGGCACTGCGTCGCGACCAGCGGCTTCGTCTTCCAGGCCTCCGGGACGAACCCGAACCGTTCTTGAAAACTCTTTTAGACCGGTGCGGGGATCGTCGGGGGAGATCGCTCGGAACGAGAGCGATATTCGCGTGAAGTCGATCTGACTAAGGATCACGTAAATTGTATGTCAGTCCTGACATATCATGCCGGGTGCGGTCAGCTTTTCGGGCAGGCCCACCGGGCGCCATCCGGAACCGAGGGGCCAGCGGGGCCGGGCTGGGACTGCCGGCGCACCGGGAATCGGAGAGGGGCGGCTCTGATATACCTCTTGCCGGAAGCGGATCAAGAGACGGGAGCGATGTGAAGGCGACGGAGAGAGCGGACCTGCGCGACGTGCTCGCCGCCGAGCGCACGTTCCTCGCGTGGATTCGGACGGGGCTCGCCCTGATGGGTTTCGGGTTCGTCGTCGCGCGCTTCGGGCTCTTCCTGCAGGAATTTCAGATCGTGCAACACGGTCAGGCTTTCCTGTCGCGACCCGGGTTGTCGCGCTGGTTCGGCACATCGCTCATCGCGGTCGGTGTCATCGTCAACGTCGTCGCCGCATGGCATCATGCGCGGCTCGTCCGGGAGCTGGATCGCGGCGGGGTACCGCCCGCCCGACCCTCAACGGTGGCGATCGTGGTCGCGTGCGCGCTCGCGCTGGTCGGGGTGGCGATGGTCGTGTACCTGCTTTCCGTAGGGGCCGCCCCGATGCCGACCGGGAACGTCCCATAGACCCCTGGCCGCTGCGGCGGTGGTAGTGACGTAGTTTGGTATGACATGCTCTCCGTAACGATTGAAGGCTCGGCGCGTAAAGGCCGCCCTGGAGCCGTCGGCATTTAGCACCGGCGGACCCGGCGCTGTCTACTGCCGTGGGTCTGCCTTCGGTGGCCGGCTATCCTCGTCGGCACGCGCCGGCCGGCCGCTAGACTCCCAACCGGCCGGCGCTGAGGGTTCCTCGCAGCCTTACTGAGGCGCTGGCGTCGCTCTGCCTTGCTCCTCACCCATCACCTCCTCGGGAAAGACTTTCAGCCGCGGCGGTCGCTTCGCGACCAGGCGCCCGAGAGTTTCTAAACCAGAGCTTCCGAATTCCTGCGTCCTGGCTTGAGCGAGGCTGTCAGCCCCGGCGGCGGGCCGCCTTCTGAGGAGGCTTGAGAGAGGGAGCACGCCACGCAGGACTGGTCGCCTCGCTGTCCATGCGACCGAACGACAAGCGACGGCCCGGTTCTGGTATTGCGGCAGGGCCGTCGCGTGCCGACGAGGGAGACGGCCCGACGCCGGGGCGGCTCGAAACGAGAAGCGCTATCCAACAGTGCTCGGGCTTCCGTCCCACGGCGGAATACCGATACGATCCTGGCCCCGCGGGCCAGCGCCGCGGAGAGTCAGAAAGGAGAGTCTCGATGGCCGAAACGAAGAGCGTTCTGGTGACCGGAGCGACGGGGCACCAGGGAGGGGCCGTG
>JAWOLE010000107.1:0-21167 GCA_033853815.1 Thermoanaerobaculia bacterium | reverse complement strand
GCTCCCCCGGCCGGGTACACCCGCAAATCCCCCGCGTCGCTCGGCGTCACGACCGCCATGATGATCGCCACCGCCGTCGCCGAGGGCGGTATCCCGCAGAGGCCCGCAACCGGGAAGCTGCGCACCGTATTGGCCGAGAGCGCCGGCCCTCCCGAGGGCCCGTCGGGATTGCGCGTGTCCGCCACCCGGCACGGCGCGACCGTGAAGAGGCCCGCACCCAGGGGTCCGCCCGGAGTCGGGGTGTTGGTCGGCGTCGGCGTCGGCGTGCCCGTCGGAGTATTCGAAGGTGTAGGCGTCGAGGTCGGTGTCTGCGTCCCCGTAGGCGTATCCGTCGGCGTATTGGTCGGAGTGTTCGTCGGCGTGTTCGTCGGAGTCTGCGTCGGGGTCTGAGTCGGTGTGTTCGTCGGCGTACTCGTTGGAGTGTTCGTCGGAGTCTGTGTCGGCGTGTTTGTCGGCGTCGGCGTCGGGGTGTTCGTGGGTGTATTCGAAGGCGTCGGCGTCGAGGTTGGTGTCCGTGTCCCCGTCGGCGTATCCGTCGGCGTATTGGCGGGAGTGCTGGTCGGCGTGTTCGTCGGAGTCTGTGTCGGGGTGTTCGTCGGCGTATCCGTCGGGCTGCTCGTGGGCGTATTCGTGGGCGTCCGAGACGGAGTATTCGTCGGTGTGTTGCTCGGTGTGCCGGTGGGTGTGTTCGTCGGTGTATTCGTCGGAGTGTTGGCCGGGGTGTTCGTCGGAGTGCTCGAAAGTGTCGGCGTCGGCGTTCTGGTCGGAGTGTTGGTTGGTGTGCTGGTCGGAGTGTTCGTCGGCGTCCTGGTCGGTGTCCGGGTTGGCGTATTTGTCCGTGTATTCGTCGGCGTGCGAGTCGGCGTACCGGTCGGCGTGTTGGTCGGCGTATTGGTCGCCGTCGACGTCGGGGTATTGGTTGGGGTCGGCGTCGGTGTCGTCGAGCTGCAGCCGGAGAACTTGAAGTTGCCGATGCGCGTGCGCCAGTTGAAGCTGCCCGTCGTTGAGTAGTATTCCTGCGTGTACCAGAACGTGCAGTCGTCCACGGGGTCCACGCTCATCGCGCTGTAATCACCCCAGCGGTTGCCGGTATCTGTCTGGCTGCCCGTGCCGTCGAACAAGTGGATCTCGCCCTGCGCCAGGCTGTTGAGGGGATCGGTCGCCAGGCGCCCGGCGTAGCGGATCTGCGGGTGGATGCTGCCGCTCGAGGCACTGTAGCCCACCGCCAGGTTTCCCTGGCCATCCATCGCCGCGCTGCCCATCCAGCGCCAGGTCGTATCGGGCTGGTAGGTGCTCTCCTGGAAGACCGTCACCGGACCCGAGGTCACGTTGCGCAGTTCGATCCAGCGCACCCCCGCCACGCCCCCCGAGCTGACCGTGTAGTTGGTCACCACAGCTTCGTGATCGCCGAAGTTGCGGTAGGCGAGCCGGTGCATGAGCCGGTCGCCGATGGCGTCTAGCTTGCTGTTGCCCTTGACCCCACTCTGGGGCACGCAGCTAATCGTAGTCGGGCAGAGCTGCGTGAAGGCCGCCGCGGCCGGGCTGGCGAAGAGAGTGAACGTCGAGTTGGCCGGGACGGCGAAGTCGACGTGGAAGTGATAGACCTTGTAGGTCCCGTTGCCGGGCCACTCCACGAACGAGTTGGGCGCGCCGGCCGGAGGCAGCGTGCTTCCATCGAGGTCGGAGGGCAGAAAGGGATCCTCGGTGGATCCGCCGGTGATGCCGGTGGTGATGAAGGTGGCCGGATTACCGGCCAGCATCGCCGAGCGGTCAAACGCGAAAGGCTGCGGGCCGAGGAAGGAGCTGCCCGACGAGCTGAACACGTTCATGCTCATGTAATAGGCGTCGGGCCAGACGGAGAGCTTGGGATAGTCGAAGAAGTTCGAGCCGAGGTGAAAGTCATAGCGGTTGTACGAGCCGGTGGCATCGCTCGTCGTCGAAACGGCGACGCACTCATCCGTTGGTGTCGTCGAAGACCCCGCGAACTGGCTGACAATCCAGCGATTGGCGAGCTGGTCGTAGAGCAGGATCGGGTCCCCCATGCCGCCGGTCTCGCACACGCCGCCGAAGCCGCTCCAGATCGTCTCGATACCCGAAGGACCCAACACCGAGGCGCCCGTCGTTTTGTTGAAGACCTGGTACCCTTCGTTGACGATCTGCACGTACTGCGTCGCGCCGACTTCCCCATCGGTATCGGGCGGCGCGCAGTTGCACGCCACCCCGGGATACGGGATGCCGTCGAAGTTCAGTATCGGAGCGGGCATATTCAGGGACGGAGCGAGCGCGCTCTGGACGACCTGATCGAGGCCGTCCTGGTGATGCGGCGGGATTTTCGGGTTCAGGTTCGCCTCGTGTTCGGGCTTCGGTATCACCGGCTTCTGCGGGATATCGCGCAGCGGCGGCGAGGTGTCGTTGTGAGACGACCTGCCCACGATCACGCCATTGACCGATTTCAAGCCTTGCGTCGGGACAGAACCGCGCGAGGCTCCGTCAGAGACTTTCGGACGAGGAGAAAGGGCCGCCCCCTCCGCTTGATTCGTCGCCGTGCCAGTGCCAGCATTGGGCGAGTTGCCCCCGCCTCCCGCCGCGGAGAATCCGGCCGCCGCAGCGGCCAGCGCGAGCGCTCCCAACACCACCGACGCGCGGTACTTCGAGCCGAGCTTCTTCATGGATATTCGCCCGCTCGGGCCGCCGTGTACACCAGAGCCAGCGTCGGGAGGATACCGGCTACGCGCGTCACGGAGATTGCATCATAGCTGAACACGTTCCGCGGCGAAACCGTCTGCCGCGCCGACAGTCAGTTCACTGGAAGTACCCGTAGACGTCGAAGAAGAAGCTCGTCGAACCCGAGGGCATGTCGACCTCGCGCCGGATCTGAGGGGAGGCGTTCGCGCTCGCGGAGAAGACGAGCACCATGACGCGGGAGCGGCGCCGCGAGCGCGTCGGCCGTGGATTTGTCATGGGAGGAATAGCTGACGAAGATGTCCTAGGCCATCCAAGGCCTAGGTCGGAAGACGGGAGACGCGGGAGCGCCCGGGCCGCGTTCGCGGAGACGCCTCAAATCGGCGACGAATTGGGGATCACGTGCAAAAAAGTATACTGTCCCAAAGGCGAAAACCGAACAGGGCATGGCCGAAACCGCTCTCGCGAAGCGGCTCAAGGAGCCGGGACCCAAGCGCCTTCTCGCGCTCGACGGAGGCGGAATCCGGGGCTTGATCTCGCTCGGCTATCTCGGGCGGATCGAGGAGATGCTGCGCAAACGGTTCGCCAAGGAAGACCTCGTCCTGTCGGACTATTTCGACCTGATCGGCGGCACCTCGACGGGCGCCATCATCGCGACCCTTCTCTCCCTCGGGTTTCCCGTCGGCAGGGTCCGCGACGTCTACCGGGCGGTCGGCCGCGATGCCTTCCGCCCCCAGCGGTACTGGACTGGTCCGCTCGGCCGGGTGCTCAAGGCCCGCTTCCAGGAGACGCCGCTCGAGAATCTCCTGAAGACCTTCCTCGGCGAGCAGACCCTCTCGAGCCCGGCCGTGCGCACCGGCCTGATGATCGTCGCCAAGCGGGCGGACACGGGCTCGGTCTGGAGCCTCGTCAACATCCCGAGCCAGAGGTTCTACGAGATGAACAAGGACCTCCGCCTCTGGCAGATCGTGCGGTCTTCGACGGCCGCGCCGACCTACTTCAACCCCCAGTACATCTCCGACGCGGGCCAGGGCGAGGAAGCCGTCTTCGTGGACGGCGGAGTGAGCATGCACAACAACCCCGCGCTCCAGCTCCTCTTCGTCGCGACACTGGAGGGCTTCGGGCTGCGATGGCCTCTCGGAGAGCACAACCTGCTGCTCTGCTCGGTCGGAACGGGGTCCTTCTTCCGCCTGCCCGGGAAGGAGCAGCTCCGCGACTACAACAACCTGCAATGGGCCGGGCTCGCCATCTCGCAGCTCACGCACGACGCCTCGGAGTTGAACCAGACGGTGCTCCAGTGGCTGGCCGAGACGCCGAACCCCCGCACGATCGATCTCCTAATCGGGACTCTCTCCGGCGACCGGCCGGGCCCCTCGAAGCTCCTTCACTACCTGCGGTACGACATCCCGCTCGTGCGGCATGCTCTCAAGGAGGTTGGCCTCGAGTACGAAGAGGAGCGCGTGCCACAGCTCTGGGAGATGAGCGACGTGCGCAACCCGGAGGACCTCGAGAAGATCGGAGCCGCCGCGGCGGCCGGCGGCGTGCAGGAGGAGCACTTCCCCGCGGCCTTCGACCGCCGGCCGATCTAGCCCTCGCCCCCGCCTTTGGAATCCTGGCTAGGTTGGAGACTGTCTGAGCAAGGTCTTGGTGGCTCCGTTCGCGGCGTGCGTAGTCTCCCGACGGAGGATGGAGGAGGCGCACGCCGCGGGAGCGAAGGCGAAGCGAGGGATCAGGGGCGCGGTCGAACCCGCATCCGGGTGAGCCGCGCCCCGGTGTGCCCGCAGGGCGCAGATTTTCGCGCAGCACGCAGCGACGTGCTAGGGACACGAGCCGGTGCCGGGCTCGCCGACGGCGAAGGCGCTCGATGCGATCGGCGCGCCAAGCGTCGTCAGGCCCTTCGCCTGTGTGCTCACGGCGGCCGCTGTTCCGGCAACGGGAACGGTCCAGCTTCCGCTGGAGAATCGCTCGACCCGGAAGTCGCCGGTAACTGCCCCGGCATCCACGTCGCCCGCCGTGAAATTGAGCGATACGTCGTAACTCGTGAAGGTCCAGTTCCCGCCCTTCGTCAGCGTCCAGTATCGGTTGACGTCCTTGCAGGGGTCGAGCGTCGATGTGGCGATGTCGGGATGCTCGCCGGCCGTGCTGCTGGCCGTCAGGAACTGGGACCCGTCCGTCTTGGAGCCGCCCACTCCCGGAATCACGACTGTGACCGGCGCGTAGGAGACGCCGGTCCCCACTTCGAAGGTCCGCGCCACGGTCCCGTTCGCGTCGACCGGCTTGCGCAGGCTTCCGACGATGAAGCTTGCAGCGCTTGCGCCCGTCACGACCCCGCTGGAGTTGACGATCAGCGTGTTCGCTCCGGTGGTCACGTTCCCGCTCACGAGCGTCAGGACGCCAGCACTCGTGGATCTGGCTACGACCGCGTTGTCCGCGAGCGACACGCCGGCGCCGTTGATCGTGAGGTTGTTGAACGTCGTGACGGCGCTTCCGCCGATTGTCTGATCAGCCGTACCGTTGAAGACGTCGTCGGCTTGCTCGTCAGAAGGCCGCCCGCGGTGCTGTTGTTGATCCAGTTGCCGGCGATCCGTAGCACGGTGCCGGCCTGGTTATCGAACCTGGGATCGAAGTTGGAATCGATCTGCAGGTTGAAGAACTGATACCCGGTCCCGGCGGGAAAGGACGTGGAATCGGCGTTTCCGGCGAACTCGACCGTTCCGCCCGTTGCTGAAAAGCTCGCCGGCTTGAAGTTCTTGCTCACCCGGATCGTTCCGCCGCTCGCGCTGTTGGTTCCGCTTCCGACGAACTCCTGCACCACGAGAGAGCCGCCGCTCTGCGTGAAGCTGCCGTTGTTGTTGAACCCGGCGGTCCCGGAGGCCGTGAGGCTCCCGCCGAGGATCCCGAGAGACCCTCCCGCGTTGATGTTGAGCATCGCGATCGCGGCGTTCTGGCCGGCGACGATCCTCGGGTAATTCGTCAGGCCTCCGGGAATCACCGCGGTGTATGCGGAGGGAGGAACGCCGCCGGGATTCCAGTTGCCGGCCGTGTTCCAGTCGGTGCTGACCGATCCCGTCCAGATCTTCGTGTTTGCCGGAATGGGCGTGGCCGTGGGGGTGCGGGTCGGCGTCCGCGTCGGCGTCTTCGTCGGACCGGCCGGCGTCGCCGTCGGTGTTCCGGTCGGCGTCGGACTGGGAGGGCGCGTCGGCGTCAGGGTTGAAGTCCTCGTCGGGGTCGGGGTCGGGGTGCTCGTGGGAGTCTGCGTCGGCGTGACTGTCGGGGTCGCGGTGGCGGCTCGAGTCGGCGTCCAGGTCGGGGAGGCAGTGGGCGTACCCGTCGGCGTGCCGGTCGGCGTCAGCGCGGGCGTCGGCGTGCAGGCGAAGATCCTGGGGGAATTCGTGGTGCTGGCGGAGATCGGGAGGCCGGTCCCCGTGTCCGTGCCGCTGGCGGCGACCCGATCCGTGATGAAGGTATCGCTCCCGCCGCAAGCCGGTGCGGTCTCGCTGAGGCTCCCCGTGCAGGTGTCCGTGGCGCTTCCCTTCGGCCCGAGCGCGGTCACGGGGCTCCCGTTCTGGCTACAGGGAACGGCCGAAGCCGTGCCGCCCGGATAGGGAACCGTGTTCGTCACCATGAGGTTGACGACGCCGTAGGCCGGGTCCTGGTTCTGAACCGTGAAGGTGCACGTGAAAGCGCTCGCCGGGGAAACCGAGAGGGGGCAGGTCTTCGACAGCGCGAGCCCGGATGTGTTCGGAATCGGAGTTGGCGTCTGCGTTTGAGTCGGAGTCGGTGTCCCCGTCGGGGTGCTCGTGGGTGTTTTCGTCGGGGAGCTGGTCGGCGTACGGGTCGATGTCGGTGGCGGCGTTGGAGTCGCCGTGAAGGTTGGTGCCGGTGTCAGAGTCAGGCCCGCGGTCGGCGTCGTCGCGGGCGTTGGAGTGCAGGCGAAGACCCTGGGGGAATTCGTCGTGCTGGACGACACCGGGAGACCGGCGCGCGTATCCGTGGCGCCGGCGGCGACCCTGTCGGTGATGAAGGTGTCGCTGCCGGTGCAGGCCGGCGCGGTCTCGTTCAAGCTTCCGGTGCAGGTATCCGTCGCGCTGCCCTTCGGTCCGAGAACCGTCACCGGGCTGCCGCTCTGGTTGCAGGGAACAGCCGAGGCCGTGCCGCCGGGATACGGAACCGTGTTCGTCACCGACAGGTTGATGACGCTGTAAGCCGGGTCTTGATTCCGGACCGTGAACGTGCACGTGAAGCTGCTTCCGGGAGGCACCGAGGCCGGGCAGGTCTTCGACACGGCGAGACCGGAAGTGTTCGATACCTGCGTTGGCGTCGGCGTGGGCGTGAAGCCGCCGGTCGGGGTGCTGGTGGGGGTGCGAGTCGGCGTGGCGGTCGGGGTAACCGTGGGCGTGCTCGCGCGCGTGGGCGTCGCGGTCGGCGATGTCGACGGCGTCTGCGAGGGCGTCGGCGTCGCCGCGGCGTTGATCGTGATCGTGGCCCTCCCGCTGTTGTTCGACATGACGGGATCGGCCTCCTTCCCGATCACTCCGGCTACGACGCTCAACGGGATCGCCTGCAGCGGAACGACGCGGATCGCGACCGTTGAAAGCCCTGTCGCCGGACAGGTCACCGTCGTTGACGGATCTCCGCTCGAGGCGTTGGCCGCACAGCCGGCGGTGGAACCCGAAGCGCTCCATGTCACGGCTGGCTGGAAGATCGCCATCACCGTTACGTCCGACGAGCCCGCCGGCGCGGAGACGCCTATCGTCACGGTCAACGGGTCGCCGACCGTCGCGCTGGCCGGAGCAACGACGCCCGTCAGCGACAGGTCCACCGACCGGGCAAGGAGAATCGCGGTGAGCGCGCACGCGAGTCCGACCCCGAGAACCGTCTTCCACGAAGAATGAACCTCGGCCATATGTCCTCACTTCCGTCTCCGGTCTCGAGCCGGTTCGAGGTTCCGAAGCCCTGCGGACACACTTCTCGCCGTGCTCCTGATCTCAGGAGATCGGGCCGGGCGGGCCGCCCGGCGCAACCACGCCGCGTAGAGTTCCGGGAAACCCCGGTCGGGGCTCAGCGCATCGGAGGCCGTGCGCTGAGCGCCCCGACGTAACGTCCTATCTCAATCTCGTCCGCTCACACGCGTCTCTCTTCGCAGACTCGCCAGGAGAGCGACGCCCGCTCTCCACCAGCCCGGGTCGAACGCCTTGCCTGCCGTCGCCTGATCCTCGGGGACGCTCGTGAGAGCGCAATCGACGGACTCGCCCCGGAGCAGCCCGGGAAACCGATCGTCGCCGCCCCGCGCGACCGCGACGAGGTAACGGCAGTCCGCGCCGGCATGGTGGATAGGGTTTTTCAGCTTCAGCAACAGGGCTTTTTCACGATCGCCGTCCTCCGGACCCGCCGCCACGACGGCGGCCG
This sequence comes from Thermoanaerobaculia bacterium, assembly GCA_033853815.1. Classification (GTDB taxonomy): domain Bacteria; phylum Acidobacteriota; class Thermoanaerobaculia; order UBA5066; family Gp7-AA6; genus JAWOLE01. The sequence goes on along the minus strand of JAWOLE010000107.1, from coordinate 13,076 downwards.
CAAGCGGGACATACCCGTGCTCCTCGACGAACTCCCACGGATCGACCACGGTGATCGCCACGGGCAGCCCCTTGAGATCCGAATTCCTCGCCATCGACGGTGCCGCGGCTCCTCTACTCTTTCTCCCTGTACGGCCCGAACCGACGCTTCGCACTCTCTTCCTCCAGGCTCTTCAGTCGAGCCTCCGTCAGATTCCACTGCTCGGGAGCCAGCGCCGCCAGAATGTCCGCAACTCGTTCCTCGAAGAAAGCACCGAGCTCCGCCGCCGTCGCGCCGGCGGCGGCGTCCCCTCCGGTTAAGAGAGCCTTCAGGAGCGCGAGGTCGAACCATTCCTCCCGCCCCGCCGGCCGTATCGCGACGGAGTCGGATCCGCGCTCGTGAACCAGGCGGATCTCGACCTTCCGGTAGCTGGCCGTAACAGCATAGTCGCCAAAATAGGGAGACTTGTCGTACCGCCAGGTCGTCGTCTCATCCGCCGCAACCGAAGGGAACAGCGAACGGAACTGACCTACCGCCTCGTCTTCGTCCATCCTATTCGCCCCCACGCTGCTCGTCGTGCGGAAGAGCGCGGGCCTCTTTCGCAACCATGGCTATTTCTTCTCGGCCGCCTTCCGCGTTCGGTACAACTCCGCCCAGCCAATCTCCCGAAGCTCGTTATCCTCGATCGTTTCATGGCGTTCAAGGTCCTCTACGAGGGGCAAAGCCACGTGGATGAAAACCGGCCGGTCACGGATCGGGAAGAGCGAGGAACCGACGTGGCGTGTCGCGATGACGACCTTGTCGACATCACGTCCGCCCAGACCGTAGGCCTGACCGGTTATTGGTGGATCAATCCGGATCCACAACAGGTCGTCCCTGCTATGGCTCTTCAGTAGCTTGATTCGGTAGCACGCTCGCGGCTGTTCGAGGCCGTAACCTTCACTGGATGACAGATAGAAATCCGGTCGTTGTCCGGTGATACCGGCCGCGGCACGCTGCTTGCTCCTCCGCCTGTCACTCATCTGGCACGCCTGCCGCAAATCGTACACGAGCAGCCATCGCCGCAAAGCAAGGCCGGTCGCATGGCTAACCCGCTACTGCCCATTGAACTTATCCGCGGGCATGAGCCTCCAACCATCCGATGAAACCTTGTAGTTCTTCTTCTCAAGAAGATACTTGACTTCCTTTTCCAGCGAGCTGCCGGCCCTGATCTTGGACACATTGTTCGAGAGCGCAACGACATCGCCACGGGCGGCGAGGCGATCAAGAAACTTCTGGTTAGCGGCCCACTGCGCCGACGGCGTCATGGAGTCCCAGATGGCGGTCGGGATATTGAATCGGCGTGCTCCGAGTTCTTCCGCCTTCTGGAGATACTCCGGGAAGTGACCGAGAACCGTTACGCCGCGGCTGACCATCGCGGACCCCGCGGTACCCGTCTGCCTGGGCCCTGGCACCGACGCGAACGCCATCTCGGCTTCGCTGCCGGGCAGGACGAACGAAAGAAGGGCATCCACAGGGGCGCGGAGCAGACCGTTGCCGGTACGCTCAAGATAGGAAGCGACATCGGACCGAATCCCGGCGTTACGCAGAATCGCTTTTTGAAGACTCTCCGGGAGACGAACTGCGTTCCCGTCGGGATCGACGTACTTCAACGGATTGTCAGCTGCATAGACATAACGGGCCCAGGTCGACAGATGCTGAGGATCGCCATGGTCCGCATCCGGGCAAAGGAAGCGGCCAAGACCGCCGACGTGGCTTCTCGCGTGGTCGTAGTAGCGGTCGGTGAGAAGGCCGGGAGCGGTGCCGCCCTCACTGTCGAATTCCATCGTCGCGAAGCGAAGGGCCTCGAAGGGACTCTGTGACGGGATGGCATCGCCGTAGGGCCAGTAACGCCTGGTTTCGATGGCGGTGCCGGCGACGTCCGTCACCAGCCTGGGTGTGCCCAGGTGATCCGAGGCGTAGAAGGTCCACACCGAGCCATTGCCGCCGACCGCCGCGTTGGCGTAGGAGAGGACGAGCTGGTTGCCGAGGAAGACGTTGTCGCGCGCCGCCGTCGCGCCCGAGTATTCGGAGGCCACGCGCTTGCTCTCATCCCGAATCGTGAAAGTCCAGTTTCCGGTCGGAGGGATCTTGGCGGCGCGCTCGTCGCCGCCGTCGTAGAGATAGCTCCAGTTCAGGGAGCCCTGGCTCGACGAGGCCATCCGATCGAGGCCGTCCCAGGAGAAGGCCTGACCGGCGTAGCTCGTCAGGTTGCCACGGAGATAGGAGGCGCCGGAGATCTGGTTGTTCGGGCAGGTGCCCGTGCAGAACGTGTTGCCGCCCTTGGCGAGAAGGTTCCCGAAACGGTCGTAGGAATAGGCCTGGCTTCCGGCGCCCGACAGAGCCGCGGAAATCAGGCGGCTCCGCGAGTCGTAACCAAAGCTGTCCGCGCCCATGAGCCGGACGTTGCCGGCGCCGTCGTAGCCGTACGCCCCCGTCGAGAAGTTGGCTGTCGCGCCCGCTGTAGCAATGCTCGATGGTCTTGGCAGCGACCCGTCCGGGAGGATCGTCGTCGCAACGTTGTGCCCGTTCCCGATTCCCGTCGCGTAGGACGCCAGCGCGCCGGAAGGTTGGTAGGCGATCCCGGTGACCATCGGTATGCCGTTGACGTATTCGGCCACTGGCTGGCCGGCGTCGTACCCGAGCGATACGACGAACGGCGAGGTTCCCGTCGTGCGGGCGTGATGGTGGTGAGCGAGGAGACCCAGTCCGTTGTATTGCCAGCCCTGCGTGACCGTCAGGCCCTGGCTGCCGGCCACCTGTGTCTGCTCCTCCGATAGCCTCCCGCCCGCACCGGCATAACTGTAGAAATCACTTACCGTCGGGTACGGCGACACGTTGTAGTTGGTCGCCGTCCGGGACGCGAGCTTGCCCAGCGAATATCCTGCGCCCGTGTCGTAGCCGTTGGAAACGTAGAGCCTTCCCGCGGGCGTCCCCTGGTTCTCGTAGGCGCAGAGAGGAGCGGCGCCGTCCTCGCTGGTGCGGATCTCGGTCAGGCGCCCGGCGAAGTCATAGCAGTTCCTGCGGACGAGGCCATCCGACTCCGTCTCCCGGCGGAGGTTGCCCAGGCTTCCGTAATCGTCGTACGAAACTGCGCCCTTTTCCGGCGTGAACTCCGAGCGCAGGACGCCCGCCGGGTCGTAGGTGAACGTCCGGTCCGGCAGGCCGGATTGAACGACCCGAGTCAGTTTGTCGTTGAGATCGTATGTGTAATTCGTCATGGCCCCGTCGGGCTCCGTAACGCTCGTGAGGCGCCCGAAGGCGTCCTTGACTTCCGTCGTGACGGCGTTGAATCCGCCGGAGCCGCAGGCGCCGCTCGTCAGCAGTGGACCGTTGATGCAAGAGGTCGTCGTCGCCTCGCGCGTGTCGCTGTACCGGGTCGAGCCGTCGGTACGGTCGATCGCGGTGAGGCTCGAAAAGTTGGACCCTGCGACCTGCCTCGGCCGCCCGAAGGGGTCGAAGCAAAACGAATAGGCTCCGGGAGCGGCCGACGGGCGCGAGGTCGTGTAGGAGGAAGCGCAGCTCGTTGCCAGATCGAGCGAGAGGGTCTCGGATGTCTCGTCGGCGACCCAGTCCGACTCGAAGTAGGCGTTCCCCGCCCCGTCGAAAGCGTGGAAGCGTTTCGCGTACCGCGAGCCGGGCATCAGCTTCCGCTCCCGGATCAGCCTGCCCAGCCCGTCGTAGTCGTACTGCTCGTAGGTCGAGAGCCCGATGCCGGCGGTTCTCGCAGCCGTCGTTCTCGTCGCCGACGGGTACCGCACGACGGTGTCGGTCTCGTCGGGCGGCGCGATGTCGGTCACGCGGCCGACGGAATCGTACGTATAGGAGGTCCACAACCCGGCGGTGTCGCTCGCGAACCGGATCCAACCGGTCGTGGAGTCTCGAACGAGGTTCTTGACGTACCAGCCGGCCGAGCCGTTGCCGTTGATCCAGCGCGCCGAGGTCAGTTGCCCGTTCTGAGACGTGTAGATCTTCCCGAACGCGTCGCCGTTGGTTCCGACGGCCGGCCCGGACGGGACGGGAGGCTGGGACGCCGGATAGAAGGCCGTGCACTGCCCGATGGAGGGCGGGCTCGGGAACGGAGTCGCCGTCGCGCTGAAGTCCTGGGAAGCGCTCCCATCGGGAGCGGAATAGCGCCGGGTGAAGAACACCCGTTGCCGGAGAGCGTCGTGCTGGAAGGTGCAGTTGAGAAAGCCGGTGGCGGAATCGAACTCGAAGTACTGATCCTTGACGAGGGACGCGTCGCTCTCGATCCTGTGGTTGTAGAGGTTGGGAAAGGCGAAGCCCTCCGCCGGGGGACCCGCGGTCCAGTGGACGGGCATCCAGGCCGTCGTGATGGTCCTCGAGTCGCCGCCCAGGTTGCCCGAGTGCGCTTCCGTGTCGAAGTGTCTCCCGTTGGATTCCCAGTGTCCCGGTGAGCTGGCCTCGCCGGGCGAGAAGGTCACGGCGTGGTACTTGCAGCCGGGACACTGCCCGTTCGCTTGCGGCGCCTGGTGGTATGTCGTCTCCGACAGCAGCCGGCGGTTGTAGATCTCCGCTGACGGGAAGTCGTAGTCGTAGGCCCGCTGAATGACCCGGGCGGCGTGGTTGGCGCAGAAGGGATAGTCATTGGCGCCTCCGCACACCGGGAAGCAGTTCGGGCAGACGGAGGAGGGGTTGGGGTTGCCGTCGAAGATCCGTTCTTCGACGTCCGCGCCCGTGCGGTCGCCCGCATGGGTGCTCGAGCCAGCGTTGCGGGGCCCGGCGTAGAAGAGCACGCCCTTGGCGGCGCGCCGCCCGTCCACGTCGGCCGGGAACTCCACGATCGTCAGAGTCTGCGTGCCGCAGCGGCCCAGGGCGTCGCACGTTGCAGTGGGAGACGTGCCCTGCTCGCCGTACGGAAACGCGTACTGCGTGTAGTCTGTCGTCGCGAAGAGGTCCTGCGTCGTGCCGTCTGGCGCCGGGCGCGGAATGGTCTCTTGACGGCGGACGACGCCCGTCTCGTGGTCCAGCCACCGGATGTCGGCGTCGGGGCTGCAACCGCCCGGGATGTCGAGGGTCGGTTTCTGTGGACCGATGTCCTCGTCACAGTACGCGCTCGAAATCTCGACCGTCGCGGACGGCGGTGGCAGCGAGACCTGACAGCCCGGCTCGATCGCGCCGAGCCGGCCATGGTAGAAGGCGTAACGGCCGTAGCTGTAATCAATCTGCGCTCCCGTTGGCAGAATCATCTGGCTCAGGTAGCCGGGGGCGCACGTCGAGTACGAAAACCGGTAGGAAGGCGAGCCGGGTATGTCCGAAGGCAAGGAGATCGCGGTTATCTCCTTCAGGTTCACCGTCTCCTGAGTCGGGACGCCGTTGCAGAGCCTGAGGAAGGGCTCGTCCGGGCCGTAGTGGATCGTCCAAGTCGCCCTGCCCGCCGTGTCATTGGCAAAAACGGGAAAAGACATCGAGGTGATCTGCCCTCCGACCTGCCCGATGTCGATGGTCGCGCCGCCGGGGAGCGTGACGGTCTGGGGAATCCAGGACGGGGCGATCGCCGGACAGATCATGTCCAGGCGGGCGTTACACGCCGGAGCGGGATAGGTCCAGCACGCGTTCGCGATCCCCGAGAAGTACGACGCGCTGTACGAGTTGTTGAAGGGATCGTTGACCGAGGTCAGGTACCAGCCGTCGCGCCCCACGCCGAAGTCGTGGACGTAGTCGGTCCTCGAGTCGTCGAACCCGGCGACCTGATGGTGGAAGGAGTAGTGGTTCCCGTCGCCATCCCACATCTCGTAGGGCCCGGCGGTGACGCCGTTGCCCGAGTCGTGGAGGAGGAGCTGCGTGCCGTCGAGAGGCTTCGCGTAGCCCTGGAGCGGCATCGCCCCGAAGATGTGCTGCGAACCGTCGGGCCCGAAGTAGCACACCCCGCCGTCGGCTCCCTGCTTGCAGAACTTGATGGCGCCGAGGGTGAAGTTCCAGCCGATCCCGAGCGCGGGATCTCCGGCCACGACCACGTAGGTGAAGTCGGTCTCCTGGGACTGGGGACGCCCGTAGTCCGTGACCCGGGAGTTGTAGCTCATCACGGCCTGGAACTTCAGGTTCGGCCCGATCGGATAGGAGGGTCCGAGCGCGATCGGGATCGTGAGCTGGCCGTTGTAGAGGTTGACGGAATCCACCGAGGAGTGGTGGAAGTAGCTGTTGACGTATCCGGGCGCGGCGTCCGGATCGTTGTCGGGTCCGTTCTGGGCGCGGGCGCTACGGGCCCAGACGGCCAGGCAGATTCCCATGAGGGAAATGGAGACCGCTCGGCGGATCATCTCAGGAAGCCCTCCGGACACACCTCGAGCGACGGAATCGGAACGGGTATCACGCGTCCTCCTCGCGGCCTTCGCCAGAACCGGTCTTCGCCGGGGACTGTCGCCTGCCTCTATATTGTCGCGAGGCGGCGAGACGCAGGCGTCAGCGGATTCCGAGGCTAAGAAGAGCGGAGCGCAGGCGCGCGTGGCGCTGCATCAGTTTGAGGTAACGGGATTCGAGAGGGCCGGACTTGGCGAGTGCGATCTCCGCGACGGCGTCCCTCTCGGACGCCGGCCAATCGGGCAGATCGGAGATGAGATCGAGAACCAGGGACAGGTCTGCAAAGGATTTGCGCTGCGCCTCGGTCCACCGGCTCGAGCGGACTCCGAGGGCGCGGGCGACGTTTGTCTGCGAGGCGCGCCGGATCTTCTCCGCGTCTCCGCCAAACTCGCGGGCCATGCGGGCAACGACTGCGAGAGAAGGATTGCGTATGTGGAAGGAGTCCCACGCCGATTTTGGATTTTGGATTTTTGATTTTGGATTGGAAGCCGTTCGCATCTCGTAGAGGAGGTTGCGTGAGGCGAGGCGGCGCAGGACCCGGGCCGGCGTGCGGTAGGAGGCGTCGGACGAGAGCTTCTTCTCCTCCCTCTCCGTGAGGGCGCGCAGGTCGGGGTCGGTCGAGCGGAAGCCGAGCTTGCGGTAGAACCAGAAGGCGCCGGACTGGATCGCCTCCTCGTTTTCGTGGCCGATCTGGTAGGGATCCATGGAGAACACGGTCGCGCCGAGGGCGTCGTGCAGAAACTTCACGACGCGGGCGAACATCCAGGCCGACTCCCCTTCCCGGAAGGCGTAGTAGACGTTGAAGCCAACCTCGATGCGCTCGAAGAATCCGAGGGCCTCGATGTAGCCGACGGGAACGCCGTTCTTCACCAGGAACCCGGCGTAGCCGGCGCGCAGCGGCAGCCGCCGGCCGCGCACGATGCCCATGAGGTAGAGCTGGAGACCCCGGCCGGCGTCGGCGTGGAGGGCCGACGCGGGATCGCCGAACGTGAACCCGTAGTACTCCCGGTAGCGGACGGCCTTGGCCTCCCGCGCCGTGTCGAGGATGGCCTGGCCTTCCCGGCGCGGGAGCCGCCGGATCGCGAGCGGCGGCGAGGACAACTCCGCCTCGAGAGAAACGTCGTGCCGCGAAAGGAGCGGTTCGTCGTGGAAGAAGATCTTCCGGGCCGGCCGGCGCATCCGGGTACGCGTGGCGCGGCTCGCGCCGAGCTCCCAGCGGACCGACAGGCCGAGCGCGTCGTACTTCTCGGTCTTCTCCGAGTCCGTCAGCGGCAGGGCATCGATCCGGAGGAGAAGCCAGGAAAGATCGTCCTCGCCTCGACGGAGGGCTTTTCGGAGGTAATCGAGGTAGGGGACGTTCGCGTCCTCGAGAGCCTCCTCCTCGAGCAGGGGAAGGAACGCCGGCCAGGCGGCGCGCAGGCGGTCCGTCGCTTCGTGCTCCTCCCAGTCGATCGTGACGCGCCTTCCGAACTGTTTCTTCAGCCACAGGACGACGTCGTAGGAATAGTCGGTCGTCACCGTCGTGCCGGCGATGCCCGAGACTTCGGGGTGATCGAAATCGGAGAGGTCGCCGCCGGAGGCCGCGAGCCTCTCGACGCGCGAGCCGAAGCCCGAGAGGATTGCGTCGGACAGGCGCATCACGGCGCGCGAGTGGGGGTAGGCCCGCAGGAACAGGAGCGTGTCGTGGAAGCGGATGAGGCTCTCCGCGTCGGGGAAATCGCGGCGGCGCAGAGAGCGCAGCAGGCGCACCGTCCCGGCCGCTCCGGGCCGCTCGCGCTTCGCCCGCTCGAGCTTCGCCAGCAGCCGCTCGAGCGCGCTCAAGGCTTCATGCCGAGGACTCTTTCCACGGCGGAAAGCTCCGCGGCGATCTCGATCGGGCGGTTGGCCCGCGAGGGGGCCGGCTCGATCTCCTGGTGGTAGCGAAGCAGAAGGCCGGGGTCCTTCAGGATGTGGCCGGTCAGGACCGCGACGACACGCTCCCCTCTTCGGATGACGCCTTCCGCCGCCAGCTTGCGCACGCCGGCGACGCTCGCCGCGCTCGCCGGCTCGCAGCCGATGCCCGAAGCGTCCACGACCGCCTTCGCCTCCAGGATTTCCTCGTCGGTCACGTCGGTCACGACCCCGTCGGTCAATCCCACGGCCGCGATCGCCCGTTCGAGCGAGGCCGGGTCCCCGATCCGGATGGCGGTGGCGACGGTCTCCGCCTGGACCCGATGCGGCCGCGCGAAGCCCTCGCGGAAGGAGCGGGCGAAGGGGTTGGCGCCGGCGGCCTGGACGCAGGCCAGGCGCGGCAGTCTCGGGATGAGGCCGAGCTCGCTCGCCTCCTTCAGGGCCTTGCCGAAGGCCGACGTGTTGCCGAGATTCCCCGCCGGCAGCGCGATCCAGTCCGGAGGCTCCCAGGCGACCTGCTCGAGCGCCTCGAGCACGATCGTCTTCTGCCCTTCGATCCGGAAGGGGTTGATCGAGTTCAGGAGATAGACGTTCAGTTTCGCCGCGGCCTCGCGCGCGAGCGCGAAGCAGGCGTCGAAGTCCCCGCGCACGAGGAGCGTCTTCGCCCCGTAGGCCAGCGTCTGCGCGAGCTTGCCCAGGGCAACCTGGCCCGCCGGGACGAAGACGAGGGCGGGGATTCCGGCTCTCGCCGCGTACGCCGCGAGCGATGCCGAGGTGTTGCCGGTCGAGGCGCAGGCGACCGCCCGGGCGCCGATCGCGCCGGCCTGGGTGATCCCGACGGTCATGCCGCGGTCCTTGAAGGAGCCGGTCGGATTGTGCCCCTCGTGCTTCAAGAGAAGAGCCTCGACGCCCGCCCAGCGCGAGACCGTTTCTCCCGCGAGCAGCGGCGTGTTCCCCTCGGGATACGTAACGATTTCCTCCGCCCGCGCTCCCGGCAGGACCAGCTCACGGAACCTCCACACGCCGGAGGCGTCGAGCGGTTCGACGCCGCCGCGCCGCCCGGCGAAGAGCGCTCGGAGCGTGCGGCCGCCTTCCCGGGCAGAGGGAGCGCGGTGCCGCACTTCGAGGAGACCGCCGCAGTCGGGGCACTGGGCCTCCGTCGAGGAGGCGGCGAGCTCCCGCCCGCAGCGCGGGCAGAGCTGCCAGGACAGGGGCCGCTCCGGAAGGTTCTGGGAGTCCGTCACACGTCCTCGGTCCTTAGTCCGTGGTCCTTAGTCCTTAGTCGAAGATCCGCGGTCGCCCGACCAAGGACCAGGGACAAGGGACTAAGGACTCGTTTCACTTCAGATCACCCGGGCGCCCAGCGGGTCGATCCGGCGGGCGCGGACTCGGGCGGCGACTCCGCGGGATTCGTAGGCCTCGAGCATCGCCTCGCCGATGCGGCTGGCCGAGTCCTCGTCAGCCGCGAAGGCGAAGACCGCCGGACCGGCCCCCGAGATCGAGCACCCCAGGGCCCCGGCCTCGAGCGCAGCCGCCTTGGCCTGGGCGAAGCCCGGCAGCAGAGGAGCCCGCGCGGGCTCCGCGATGAAGTCCTCGACCGACCGCGCGAGAAGAGCCATGTCCCCGCGGGAGAGCGCGGCGACGAGCGCGGCCACCTGCGCGGCCTGCGCGACGGCCACGCCCCGGTCCACGGATCGCGGGAGGGCCGCTCGCGCGTCCTCGGTGCGCAGCCGCTGCTCCGGCTGAGCGAGGACGACGAGCAGCTCCTCGGGAAAACGCAGGGGGACGATGTCCGGAGGGTCGAGCGCGCGGATGAGCACGACGCCTCCGAAGAGGGCCGCCGCGACGTTGTCGGCGTGGCGCCCGGCGACCGCCTCCTCAGCCGCTAGGCAGGCGTCGAGCAGATCGGCCCTGGGAAGCGGGGAACCCAGAACGGCGTTGACGGCCACGGCCGACGCGGCGGCCGAGGCGGCGCTGCCCCCCTGCCCGCCCGCGAGAGGGAGTCCCTTGGCGACTTCGATGACGAGGCCGATTCCCGAGGCCCTCGCGCGCTCGAGGACCTTCAGGGCGGCGATGCCCGCGGTGTTGCGCCCGGTCTCGCGCGGGATCTCCGGATGCCCGGAGTCGCGAATCGTGACGCCCCGGCCGTCCGCCCGCTCGACGGACACGGTGTCGCCCGCTCCCTTCAGCGCCAGCCCCAGGATGTCCAGGCCCGGCCCCAGGTTGGCGACGGTGCCCGGCGCGAAGGCGCGGATGCTCACGGGCCGGTACCCGTCGCGAGCTCCGCGACGTCGTTGAAAATGCCCCCGGCCGTCACGGCGAGTCCCGCGCCCGGCCCCTGGATCACGAGCGGATTCACGCGGTACCGCGCGGTCGTGAAGGCGACCTGGTTGTCCGTCCCCTTCAGACCGAAGAACGGGCTCCCCGGCGCGACCTCTTCCAGGCCGACGCGGATCTTGCGAGCCGTGACCGAGGCCACATACCGGAGCGTCCGCCCGCGCGATTTCGCCCGCCGCGCGCGCTCCCTCCATTCGGAATCGAGCTCCTCCAGCCGCTCGAGGAAACGCGACAGCGGCAGGTTTCGTGCGCGCTGCGGCACGAGCGATTCGACGCGCACGTCTTGCGGGCCTCCCGCGAAACCGAGCAGGCGGCCGAGGATGAGCGCCTTTCTGCCGACGTCGGCGCCCGAGAGGTCGTCGCGAGGATCCGGCTCCGCGTAGCCGGCGGACATCGCGCGGCGCAGGCTCGCCGAAAAGCTCGCGCCGGCCTCGATTTCCGAAAGGAGGAAGCCGAGCGTTCCGGAGAGGCACCCTTCGATCCGGACGACGCGGTCGCCCGACTCGACGAGCTTACGGTGGGTGTCGAGGATCGGCAGCCCCGCCCCGACCGTCGCCTCGAAGCGCAGCCGTCTTCCGTGATCGCGGGCGGCCCGGCGCAGGGCTTCGGCCTCCGGCCCGGGTCCCGAAAGCGGTCGCTTGTTGGCGAGCACCAGGTCGAAGCCGGAGGCCGCCGCCTGCTCCAGAAGCGGCGTCGTCGCCTCCGCCGTCACGTCGACCAGGATCGGACGGGAAAGGGCGTGCCGGGCGAGCTCTCGGATCGCCTCTCCCGGCGTGGCCGCCCGGCCGTGGCGCGTCTGCGCGACGGAACTGCCTCGCTTCTTGGCGGCCGAGAGCTCTCCGAGATCGCGCGCGGAGAGGCCTTCGGGTCGGAAAGCCAGCCCGCCGCGGTCGATCACGGCGCACAGTCGCAGCCTCCCGACTCTCGAGGCGCGCACGAGCCCGGCAAGCGTGCGACCCACCTGCCCGAAGCCGAGCAGGACGACGTCGGCCGCCTGGCCCTCCAGAGCCGCTCCCCCGCCGATCTTCGAGAGCTGGAACGCCTCGTGTATCCGGCGCTGCGCCTCGGGAGCATCCCGCCCGGAGACGACGAAGGAGATGTTCAACTCCGAGGAACCCTGCGCGATGGCGACGACGTTGATGCCCGCCCGCGCCAGGGCCGAGAAGACGCGCGCCGCGATGCCGGGCGTGCCGGCCATCCCGAGCCCCACGACCGAGATCGTCGCCAGACCCGAGGCGACCAGGACGCCGTCGATCTCCCGGCGCGCGATCTCCTCGGAGAAGGCGTCGAGCAGGCTGCGGCGCGCCTCCTCCGCGCTCGCCTGCGGGACGGAGAAGCAGATCGAGTGCTCGGAGGACGCCTGCGAGATCAGGGAAACCGAGATTCGGTCCCGGTGAAGGGCGCCGAAAGTCCGCGCCGCGATCCCGGGAACGCCGAGCATGCCATTGCCGGTCACCGTCAGCAGCGCCTGGCCCGCAATGGCCGACAGCGCCTTGACCGGATAGCGCGCGAGCGTGCGCCGCGCGGAGATCTCCGTGCCCGTGCTCTCGGGATCGGCGAAGGGCCGCACGAAGACCGCGATCCCATGGCGAGCGACGGGGATGAGAGCGCGCGGCTGCAGGACGCGGGCGCCGTAGTAGGCGAGCTCGGCCGCCTCGCGTACGTTCAACTGGGGAATGACGCGGGCGTCGGGCACCACGCGGGGATCGGCTGTCAGGATCCCGGGCACGTCCTTCCAGAGGAAGACGGCCCGCGCCGAAAGGCCCCGGGCGAGAAGCGTGGCCGTCAGGTCCGAGCCCCCGCGCCCGAGCGTGGCGACGCGCCCGTCCGGCGCCGCGCCGAAATAGCCCGCGACGACCGGGACGACTCCTTTGCGGACGAGCGGCGCGAGGACCCGGCGCGTGTTGCCGTCGGTCTCGGCCAGGCGCGGGGACGCTCCGCCGAAGCGGCCGTCGGTCGCGATGACTTCGAGCGGATTGACGAAGACGGCCGGCCTCCCCGTCGCGGCGAGCCCGGCGGCGAAGACGCGCGCCGCCATCTCCTCGCCCCGCGCGAGCAGGGAGTCGAGCGCGGCGCCGCCGAGGTCCCGCACGAAGGCCGGCGCGCGCGAGAGCAGGGCGAGCTCTTCGAAGGAGCCTCCGACCGTCGCCAGCAGCTCCTGGCGGGCCGGGCCGGCCGGCACGACGCTCAGAATGCACCGGCGGTATCTCCGCGCCAGGTCGCCGGCGATCTCCTCGATCCGTCCTTCCGGCTTCTTCCCGACCGCCCCGGCGGCCTCGAGCAGCGCATCGGTCACGCCGGCCAGGGCCGAGACCACGACCACCGCGGGCCCCGCCGCGTCGCGGGCGATCGCGATCGCGTGCCGCATCGCCCGCTCGTCGGCGAGAGACGCTCCTCCGAACTTGTGGACGATCAGGTCGTTCGATTTGCCGCGCATGAGCCTTCCCAAGACAATAGCACCTTGCCGCCACTGCCAAGTGGCACTATAATGAATGCCAGATTGGAGGCGG
>JAWOLE010000106.1:0-13079 GCA_033853815.1 Thermoanaerobaculia bacterium | reverse complement strand
AGGCCGAAGAGAAACCACAGGAAGAGGATCGTCATTCGTCCACCGTGACAACCCGGTGCGGGCGAAGGTTACGGCCGCCTTCCCTCCTCCAAGAAGTCGGACGAGTTCTGCCGCCAGCACAGCCGGGCTCCTCGCCGAGTTGATGAGAGTGATTCACTGCGAAGCTGGCTAGATATCGTATCGCCTTCTCGCAGGAACCCAAAACCGGCAAGGGCTTCCGTCGCCGAAAAGACGGGACTCGTCGGCCATTGGCTTCCGCCTCTCCTCGCCTAGTTAATGAGCTGGAACGAAAGAGGTTGCTGATTAGGTCAACCCGTGAGTCCCTGGCCCTCCTTGGAGAAAAAGCGCAAGGACAATCTGGGCGAATCAGGATCCGCGGGTTAGCATTTCGACGCCGTGACCGAGATACCACCAGGCGAAACCACTGAAACGGCAGTCAGGTTGTGCGTGCTGCGATCCTTAATAAGACCAGCGTTCCTCGGGGCCGCGGTTATCTTCTATGCCAGTTGGGCCCCTGCCAATGGGCCGAAAGCGTCGCCCAGCCGCACTGTCATCGTCGGAGCCTTCGACTCGCCAGACGGCGCGACATTCTACCTCGCACCGTTCCTCTCCTACACGCGTGGGCAGTACCAATCGCTGATGGAGGAAGATCCGAAACAGAGCATTCTCAACACCTTCAAGAACTTCGATGTCTACCAGAATGAGAGGCGAGTCGGCACGTTCGCCGTCAGGAGGATCACAGGCCCTACGTCTTTCGCGGCATTGGTGAAGGTTGTCGCGGATGGAGCAGCAAGTGGCTTCAAACCCGGATACGACCAGATCGCCATCGCCAACGGCCCTCGCCAGCGAAAGTGGAGAGGCGGGGAACTGAACGCTGACCAAACCGCCAGGCTCAAGAAGAAGGCTTTGGCCCTTCTGCCGACTAACATGCCGGCAAACGACTTCTTCCCTGGACTTGTTGGGAAGCCGGTTTTAGTCAAAGAGATTCATGAGCACACCGACGTTCTGGATCTGAACGGCAACGGAATGTTCGCGGTCGCGTACCGTCTCGACGCGACGGTAGAATGCGGCGGGCGCGGCTTCGATGCCGCCGTCTTCCTTTTCGAGGAGGGCTCACCGAGGCAGAGACAGAATCGCACGCTTCTGAGTTCGGCTGTCATCACAGACTCGGGTCAATCAATTTCCGGCGGAGAGAGCTACAGCTTCTTTGCCGCCACGGACATAGACGGCGATGGCACAGCTGAAGTCCTTCTCTACGCATCCGAAGGTGAGGGGAGTCAGATCAAGATCTTCACGTTCCGGGACCACACGTTGCATCTTGTTTGTACCGTCGGTTGGTCGGGCTCGTGAAGTAGCGAGACGGAGGACGATGCGGGGGCGTTTCTCCGCTGTTTCGTGGAGTTTTTCGCCCCTTCAGCAGGTAGTCGCGGAAAGACTCATTAGAGCCAATCCTCTCTCGACGCTCGGTTCCACCAGACGCTAGAATCACAATCAGGAGGCGAGTGGAGAAGTGATGAAGCTGAGTGACAAACAGGCGAGTCAGGTCCTCGGCATCTTGGTCGACGAAGGGAGATTGAAAGAAAGGGAGATCCGAGCCGCCCTCGTGCGGCACCGGAGGAAGATCAAAGAACTTCGCGCCCAGCTTAGGCGCCTGGAGGGCGGCGATGGTCCTTTCCCGGAGGCGCGCGTCGTTACGAGACCTCGGCGGCGTGCGGCCGCGAAGCGGAACCAGCGAACGAAACGAGTCTCTGCGGAGCGCCGAAGTGCGATGCGACAGCAGGGTGTTTATCTTGCCGCTGTCCGGCCGCTCAAGCCGGCCGACAGAGCCAAGGTGAAAGCGACCCGGGCCAGCAAGGGCTTCAAGGCGGCGATCTCGGAGGCAAGGAAGCTCGCCAAAGCCAGCTGACCACTTGGGTCTTTCCAATGAGGCCTCGCGGCCCCGCCTCCGCGTTGGAGCATCGGCGGAGGCTAGCCTTCGCACTTCTTGATCAAGGCCTCTCGTTGAGAGAGGTAGCACGTCGCATCCCTTGTGCACCGAGTTCGGTCATGCGATGGCAGAAGGCTCGCCTGCGTCTAGGCCTGAGAGCTATCTCGGTTCGTCGTTCGCCAGGCCGTCCTCGAAGGATCACAGCCCAGCAGGCTCGTGTCCTGGTTCGCCATCTGATGGGCGGGCAAGATGCCGGTCAACCGGCAGCCGAGGCGCGGTCAACCTCGGAAATCGCAGACTTCATCCTCCAGCGGTTTCGAATCAGCTACCACCCCGACCACGTCGGCCGCCTGATGCACGGTTTGGGCTGGGCCTACAAGAGACGCCCGCCATCTGGTGCCGGTCGGGAGGTCGACCAGAAGCAACCTGTCCCGCATATCTCTCGTTTGGAGGCGGGCTGGGTCCCGGGGCAATCGACCCTGAGAAGCTGGGCCTTCCGGGAACCCCACTGACCGTTTCAACGTCGAGGCTTTTGACTCCTTCGACCGGTGACGTTGCATTAAATATGCAGCTACCCAGGCCAGCGAACTCCCCGGCCGGGCAGGAGGTTCGCCTCCGTAGGCGACCCCTCGCCGGATTGCCCATGCGTGAACCAAGAAGGCGCCGTCCAACTCCTCGCTCCGGGCTTTCATGGCCCGCCCAGGGCACCGCCGTCTAAACCCTCAAGGGCCTGGTTCGCTCACGCATCGCCCGTTCGAATCTACTCGGGTTGCCAGCCTGAAAAGGAGAAACGATGGAGAAACCGTTATCCGATCGCAAGCTCGACGCCAATCGAGCCAATTCAGAAAAAAGCACAGGACCGCGCTCGGCAAGGGGAAAAGCCATCTCCCGTCTAAACTCTTTGGTACACGGTATTTACGCGAAGCACGCAGTTGTTCTTGGGCCGCCCCTCATGGAAAACCTCGCGGAGTACTTGACCCTTCTCGAGAGCCTCCGGGCACATTTCAACCCTTCTGGCACTCTCGAGGACGCGATGGTTCAGCAGATTGCAAATGCTCTGTGGAAGCTGAGACGGCTGGATCGTTACGAATTGGCCGGAATCACGGAACGCATGTACGGTGCCCTTTCGGACAATGGCCGCAAGGCAGCAGAGCAAGCGTGGAGCAGCAGCCATCTCGGCAAGCCGCTCTTAACTCAATCTGGAGAAGAGCCAGACCATTCGCCCGAAGCCGCCCGAAAGCTGGAAGAACTGATTGATTTTGTCGTTCGTCAAGAGACGACGCGCGAGGTCTCCGATGACGAGGCGTTCCTGGCGTACGTCTGGTCCGAGAAGGTGGCCAACAAGGCTGAACCTCAGTCAGTCAAGGCCGATGGATGGAAGGCGGTAACACAGAGTCACCTTGCCAACCTTCACGACGACGAGCGCAAACTCTTGACCAGTGAATTCCAATTGAAGGTTGCAGATGACCTGAGGAACGTGCTCGACGCTCGCGCGCGAGAGGTTGCCCTTGCTTACGCCGTTGAGCTATCGCTCGTCCCCGACGGCGCTGAGTTAGAGAAACTCATGCGCTACGGGAACCACCTCTTCCGCCTTTTGGAGCGAAGCGTCGCGATGCTCCTGAAGCTGCAAGCGGCGCGCCGCGAACGCTAAGAAGGAGGGTAAGGAAAGCAATGGCCGGTAACGGTCCCAGTTCAAATTCCGGTTTCGGCAAGACGAAGCCAATCGAGCCTTGCCAAAGAGGGCCGCCAGCGCAGAACTCGAAACGATGCCGATTTGCAAAACGAAGCCAACTGAGCCTCCGGCACAAGGGGGTCGGTCGGCGTGCCGACATCTATGGTGAGCGGTTCAGTCTGGGGTAACACCTTTAGCTTAAGCTAACGCTTTTAGAAACGGTTTTGTCAGAGACACCAAGAGCCTCGGCGATCGCCTCAAAGCTGAGCCCCAATGCGCGCAATTGCTTGGCCTGTTGGGCTATGCGACGGTAGGCCGGTTCCGCGGCCTCGAAGAGGACCGCCTCGAACGGCAGTTCGCCGGCGGTTCTAACCATTTTCGAACGTGTCCACCAATACCGTCGCTCCGCGCTTGTGCGGGACCCGCGGCCCTCGGGCGCACCGGCGTGCGGCTCGCCTGGATGTAGGCTCGACCGCTCGCCTGATCTCGCGCAAGCGCTACGCTCCCGCGGCGCGCGCCTCCTCCCTCCTTCGTCGGGAGACTACGCGCGCCGCGAACCGGAGCTGAAGACAAGACCGTCGCTACGCGACCGGCGCCGAGAGTTTCTAGCTGCCAGAGCAAGACCCTTCCAGCCACAAACGAGGACCGCACGATTAGCGCGAGGGCCTACCCTGCGGCCCCGCGCTGCACACGGTTTCAGATGGCGCGCACCGCGGATTGCGTGTCGCCGTCAGTGCGCCGGGAGGTTCCCCGGGCTGGCCGCGACCGCCGCGGCGATTGTGTCGAGCAGAATCTGGTCGTCCACGGGCTTGCGCAGGTACGCTGCGGCGCCGGCCTTCAACGAGCGGGCGCGGGCGTCGTCCGTGTCGTGCCCGGTGATGACGACTGTCGGCAATCGCAAGCCGGCCTCCGCCAGCGCCTCCTGGACCTCGATGCCGTTCAATGACGGCATGTTCAGGTCGAGCACGACGCAGTCGGGCGAGTGCGATTCGAGGGACTCCAGGAATTCGGCTCCGTTCGTGTAGGTCTCCACGTCGAGCTCGGCGGACCGGATCAACCGGCCGAGCGCGCGGCACACCGATTCTTCGTCATCGACGATCGCCACGAGAACCCGCGGTGGCACAAAGACACGGTACCAGCCGGGAAAGCGGAATGGGATAGGACCTTGGTCCCTCCCCTGGAGCGGCGGGTAAGACTTGGAGCTGCTAAGCCTTACGGATGCCGGCGCGGTCGGCCTGCCGGACGAGCTCCGCAACGGAGCCCGCGCCCATCTTTTCCATCATGCGGCCGCGATGGATCTTGACCGTCTTCAACGCGGCGCCCAGATCGCCGGCGATCTGCTTGTTCAGGCGCCCGGCGACGACTCCCTCCAGCACCTCCCGCTCGCGGGGCGTGAGGGTTGAGAGACGCCGGCGTATCTCGGCGACCTCCGCTCGCGTGCCTCGCCGCGCCCGGTCCATTTCCAGCGCGCGGCGAACGGCCCCGAGCAGCTTCTCGCCGTCTACCGGCTTCGTGAGGAAGTCCACGGCCCCCATCTTCATGGCCTCCACGCTCTTGGGGATGTCGCCGCGGCCGGTGACGAAGAGAATCGGAAGCTCGCTGCCCCGCGCGGAGAGGGCCTTTTGAAGCGCCAGGCCGTCCAGGCGCGGCATGGCCAGGTCGAGGACGGCGCAGCCCGAAGCCACCGGATCGACCCGCTCGAGGAACTCCGCGGGCGAGGCGAAGGTCTCCACGAGAAAACCTTCCGAGCTCAGCAGCCGGTACAGGGACTTGACCACGGCGGGTTCGTCGTCCACGACGTACACCGTCTCGCGCGCCGGGACCGTCATGCGGCCTCCCCGGCTGCCGGAAGCGTGAAGTGAAAGGTGGCGCCGCCGCCCGGATCGTTCTCCGCCCAGAGGCGGCCCTCATGGGCCTCGACGATGGAGCGGCAGACGGCCAGACCCAGGCCCAGCCCCTTGGACTTCGTCGTGAAAAACGGTTCGAAGAGGCGCGGAAACTCCTCGGGGGAGATTCCGCAGCCCCGATCGGCGACCGACACCTGGACTAAGCCGCCGCCATTCTTTCCCGCTCGAACCGCGAGCAGGCGCTGCGAGCTTTCGACGTCCGCCATGGCATCGCAGCCGTTCATCACGAGGTTCAAGAGGACCTGCTGCACCTGGACGCGATCGCCCCGGACCGGCGGAAGGTCCGGCGCAAGGTCCGTGCTCATCGTCACCCCCTGATGGGCGAGGTCGTTGCGGACCAGCTTCGCGACGTCCAGGATCACTTCGCTCAAGTCGAGCGTCTGCAGATTCACCTCGCCCTTCGTGAGCAGCAGGCGCAGACGGCGAATCACCTCTCCCGCCAGCTTGTCCTGCTCCACGATGTCCTTCAGGATCTCCCGAACCTCTTCGAGATTCGAGGGGTCGCGCGCCATGAAACGCTGCGCGGCCTGCGCGTTTGACAGGATCGCGCTCAAAGGCTGGTTCAGTTCGTGCGCGAGCGAGCCCGACAGCTCCCCCAGTATCGCGGCCCGCGACAGATGGGCCATCTCGTCGCGCTGCCGGGCGAGCTCCAGTTCCGACCTCTTCCGCTCGGTGATGTCCAGGATCGAAGCCAGCGTGAAGACCCCCTCCGAGCTGCGAATCGGGGTCAGGCCGACGTCGAGCGGCACCTCCTCGCCGTTCTTGCGCCGCCCGGGTTGCTCCTGGTGGGCCCCCGGGGCGCCCGCCCCGAGCCCCGCGGATTGAGCGTCTGGACGGCCCGGCTCCTCAGAGCGGAGTCCCCCGGGAATCAACGTCTCGATGGGAACGCCGATCAACTCTTCACGCGGATAGCCGAAGACCGCTTCCGTCCGGGCGTTGACCAGCGTGATCCGCCCTTCGGGATCGACCATGACCATGGCGCTCGACGCCCCCTCGACCACCAGGCGAAAGCGCTCTTCCGCCCGCTCCGCGGCGGCGGCCGCCCGGATCGCGCGTTTCTGGCTCTCGCGCAACTCCGCCTCGCTCGCCTGCAGCCGCCGCGCCATCTCCATCTCACGGACCACGCTGGCCGTGAGCGGGTAGCCCAGGGCCGCCACCATGACGAGATACACGAATGTCATCATGTAGGGGATCCGCTCAAAGCCGACGTCGAGCAGCTGATCCTGGAGGACCGCGACTAGGAAGACGGCGGCGATCCCGGCCGCCATCCACGCCGCCTGCCGGCGCCCGCCGCGCCGCCAGAGCGATATGGCGGCATCGGCGACGAACACGAAGAGCGCGATGTTGGCGAGGTGGATTACGTTGTGCCAGGGACTGATCGCGCCCCGGACCACCGCCAGCCGCTCGCCCCATGGAGTCCACGTGACCTGGAGCCCGGAGATTTCGCTGAAGACGGGGCTGTGGGGGGCGAACGCGTCCACGGCCAGGACGAGCGCCCAGCAAGCCGTGACCGCCACGGCCAGCGGCCGCCGGCCGACGCCGAAGTAATTGCGGACGTACCACACCATCGAGACGACGAGGATCGCGATCGGGACGAAGGATGCCCGCAGCGTGTCGGCATAGCCCGAGACCGTCGTCGTCTTCAGCATCCACATCTCGACGAAGGCGTTGAGCGCCGCCCCGAGGGCCGCCAGCGCGAAGAGGAGGTTGGCGGTCGCCGAGCGCCTCCGCAGCCAGATCACCAGATGGATGACCGCCAGCGTCAGGCAGACCCCGGCCGACAGCGTCCAGACGTAACTGATCCAGTTCACGATCGGTCCAATATGCCAAACGAACAAGCCTCGAACAGATGCAAATGGCTTAGGCCGATGCATCGAACCCGCGCCCATGCGCCGGTCGCGAGAGCGGTGCCCGACTCCCAGAAGAGGACCCGGGCCCAGCAGTGCCTGGACGCCCTCCGCGCTGTCTACGGCCCGCAGATCCTGGGGTTCACGCCCAAACCGCCCAGGACTCCGCGGATACATCCTTAGCCGCGCGATCGGGACGGCTGGGAGCGGGGCGGCTGGGAACTGGGCGGCTGGCAGCAGGGCGGCGACCCCGGGCATCGAGCGCCACACCGCCGATCCGAATTTCGACCGCTCCTCCGCACTGCGCCGCCCAGCGCCGCAAGAACTCAACCGTGGGATTGCTCTGCCACCGTTCGGCCTGAGCGACCGCCTGCTGAGAGCAACTGAGGTGCTTCGCGAGTTCGGACTGGGTCAGCCCGGCTTCCTCCCGAGCAAGGCGGAGAACGTACCCGATCGAATCCGCCTCTCGGGCCGACAGCTTTCCCGAGCGCCGCAGAGCCTTCCACTCGTGGAAACTCCGCGGTCGAGGCTGGCTCGCCTTGAGTGGCATACAATTCTTAGATTGTACCATGGCGCGGCTAACAATGTTTATCTTGTTATCCACGCGGCTCCCTGACCCGGTAAGTCTTCTGAGTGCGGCGTCAAAAAAGTCCTGCCGAAGGCGGCTTCTACGCGAGACGCGGGAAGGAGCTCTCGGGCTACGGTTCCGCCACGAATTGCCGAGGGGAGAGGGATCGCGCGCCTCGCGGGAGGCTTTGAGCGAGCCTCCGGTCTCCCGTCACCAGGACCGCAGCCCGGTCCGTTGCGAGGATTCGGAGGATGTGGGCGTCCTCTCCCTCGACCTTCTCGGGAGGCGGCTCCACGGGAATCCCGTTGGCCGCGATTTCGGTCAAGAGCACGTCCACGTCGGCCCCCGAGAGCCCGTGCCGCCGGCGGATCTTCTCCCGCAGCAGGACGTCGCGGTACTCGGCAAGCAGCTCAAGAGAAAGGATGAAACGGAATCGCCCCTTGAGCATGCCGTCCACGATCCTGGCGGTCGGCGAGTCCGGGTCCCGCGTGAGGATGCCGCTGACGACGACGTTGGTGTCGATGATCGCCGGCCCGGTCGTCATCTCCCGCGTCTGTGCGCCCTTGTTTCGGAGACCGCGAGCTTCAGAGCCTCCCGCTCAGGCAACCCGGAGTGTTTGCGCGCCCGCGCCACGAGGGCGGCCGCCTGCTCGGACGTCTTGATGCCATACGCGTCGAGGCTCTCCTCCACGAGGCTCCGGATCGTCTTGCCGCGCCGGACCGCCGCTTCTTTGAGCGCGCGATGCCTTTGCGCGGAAAGGGTAATGGTCAATCGAGGCATCACCGGGTCCTCCAGCCTCCATCCTATCACCAGGGCACCAATACACCAAAGCACCAGAGTTCCCTCGTTTGGCGCGATCCCGTTGGCGCTATCCCGGTGCATCCTCCAGTCGGACGCCTTTTCGAGCTCTCAGGCTTGCCCGGGCCTTCTCGATCCTTTCCAGGAAGCGGGGGTCTGATTCCAGCCGGTAATCGAACCAGTCGTCTTCCGATTCGAACCCGATGAGAACGCCCGCGGGTTTGCCGTGCCGGGTGATCACAATCTCTTCGCGGCCTGCGAGGCGGAGGTACTTCGACAGATCGTCTTTCACCTCCGAAAGCGGCACTTGCTTCATTTTGTCCCTGCGACTCTTGCCAGCCACTCCTGTGCCTCCCTCTTACTTATGATCGCGAGCACTTCTAGCCGGTCCTCTACGACGTCGTAGAAGACCCGAACGTCGTCAATTCGGAGTCGATACTGAGGCCGCGTCACACCTTTCAGACTCTTGATCCGGTTGCGGTTCTCTTTCGTCGGCTCGAATCTAAGGTGTCGTTCAACAGCATCCCGAACTCCCGCTCGAACGTTCGCCTTGAGGTTTCTCAGATCGTCCACGGCTTCAGGTGCCCGAACGATCTCGAACCTCATTCTGGCTAGAGTCTAGCCAGATGTGCTCAGGTGTGCAAGCCGGGGCTTCCGTCTCAAGCCAGGGTGGTCTGCCGTGACGGTTCAGATGGCTACGACTGCTCTGATGCGAGGCGCTCCAGCTCGGTGACGACGCGGTCGAGCTCGGCAACGAGCGGTTTCGGGCCGCCGGACTTCAGTATCGCTACTGCCTTGCGGTAGTACCAGAACAGGTCCTCCTTCGGGGCGTTGAAGCGATTCCAGAGTTCTTCGCCGATCACCCCGTAGTCCGCGAGCATGGAGCGCGCGTTGTGGAGTCTGTCGGCCGCGACGACGAGCTTTACGGAGCGCGAGGCGTCGGGCAGGTGCCTGAGGTACTTCTCCTTGCGCGGCTTCCACGACGGCTTCGGGTCCTCGTAGGTGTCTGTGCAGCCATCCACGATCGACGCGACCTCCTCGCCAAATTGTTTTCGGATCCTTTCGAGCGTCGGCCTCCCGCCCTGGTCTTCCGCGGCGTCGTGCAGAAGAGCTGCGATCGCCTCGGTCTCGCTGCCGCCGTTCTCGATCACGAGACTCGCGACGGCCATCAGGTGGGCGAGGTAGGGGATCTTCGTGCCCTTTCGGAACTGCTTCGCGTGCAGCTCGCGGGCCAGCGCGAAAGCCTCATCGAGCCGACCCGTGAAAGGCGGCGCCGGGGTCTTGGGGATCACCGGACGCGGCTTCGGCCCCCGGGACTCACGGTTTCCGCCCAGATAGCGGCCCCATTCGTCAAAGACACTGTACTCGTCCCAGCCATTCAGAGGTTTGCTCCGGGCGAACTGAAGGGCTTCCTCCGCATCGTCGAACTCTCGGACGATGGTCGGAATCATCCAGTCGTCGTACGTGCCCTCCTCGAACCAATCCCACATCAACACCCGGTACTTGCCGGGAGGAGCCAGGTACTCCTCACGCATCCACTTAGCCAGCTCTTTCTCGATTTTCAGCTCGTCCATCTCATTCATCGCATCCCGAGATTAGCCTCGCAGTCTTCATAGTTCAAATCGATTTTTCTTTGCGATATATATAGGCCTTGTCTATGGAGATCCAGCAGGCGCGGGCGTTCCTGGCGGTGGCCCGCGAGGGAAGCGTCAGCCGCGCCGCCCGGGCGATCGGCCGGACCCAGCCGACCGTCACGATGGCGATCCACAAGCTCGAGAGAGAGTTGAAGACGAAGCTCTTCGAGCGCGCCGGCCGCGGGGTGCGGCTCACGCCGGCGGGAGAGGTCCTGGCCCGCTCGCTCGGGCCCCTGATCGCGGCGTGGGATTCGCTGCCGGCGGGCCTCGAGGAGCCCCGGGGCGGGATCCTGCGCGGACCCGTCCGAATCGGCGGCGGGGAGGCAGCGATCCTCTATCTGCTGCCCGGCCCGCTGCGCTCCTTCCGCCACCGCCATCCGCAGGTCGAGATCCTGATCCATCATGAGCCGGCGGATCGCGTCCTCGACAGCCTGCGGAACGGCTCGCTCGATTTCGGCCTCCGATCCCTTCCCGCCCCGCGCGCCGAATTCGAGTTCCAGCCCCTCCTCACTTCTCCTCGAACCCTCATCGCGCGGCGCGGCCACCCTGTCCTCCGGAGACCGATCACGATCGAGACGCTGGCCCGACACGCCTTCGTCCTCCCCCGCAGGGGCTCGACGACCCGCGCCCTCATCGAAGGCGCCTTCGCTGGAGCCGGCCTGTCGCTCCGCGTCTCCGTCGAGGCCGGCGGCTGGGAGATCGTGAAACGCTACGTCGCCCTCGGCCTCGGCATCTCCGTGATCCCCGCCTTCTGCCTCCAGCCCTCCGACCGCCCCCGCCTGGCCTCCCGCCGCCTAGCCAACCTCTTCGGCGACGAGACCTACGGCATCGTCACCAAACGCGGCCGCGCCCCGTCCCCCGCCGCCTCCGCCCTGACCGATGAGACTAAGGCGTCCTGGCGACCCCGACCCGAATCTCTCCCGCGGTAGGCCACCCGGACTAGAATTCACTCAGTGTTTGTCTCGGAAATCATTTCCTATCCGGAGCTCGTATCCCGTGAGAAAGCGAATCTCCAAAAAGGGATGAATTTTGGGATCCGGCCTGGGTATTCGATCATTCTGATGTCAGTTCGGCGAGGCGCCCCGTACCACGACCGTATTGACCTGGAGCGGAACATCCTTATCTACGAGGGACACGACGTTCATCGATCGGCCGGAGTGGACCCCAAGAAGGTCGATCAGCCGATGACGACACCTGCCGGGGGTCTGACCGAGAACGGCAAGTTCTACCAAGCGGCGAAGGCCGTTTCAGACCAAGGCCGTAAGCCCGAGAAAGTCAGAGTTTACGAGAAGATTCAGCGAGGTGTCTGGTCAGATAAAGGGTTCTTCCATCTGGTAGGTGCGGAAATCGTCGAGCGGAACGGACGAAAGGTGTTTGACTTTTTTCTCAAGCCAATCCAGGAGCGAACCGTACTCCCCGACACGGAACTACCGACGAACCGCATCATTCCAACCGAGGTGAAGGTTGCGGTCTTCAAACGCGATCATGGGAAGTGCGTCCGCTGCGGGTCTCGGGAGAACCTTCATTACGACCACAACCTGCCCTATTCGAAAGGCGGAACTAGCATCCTTGCCGAGAACGTCCAGCTTCTGTGCGCTCCATGCAACCTTAAGAAGTCCGCAAAGATTGAAGCGTGGCTGCCGCTGATCGCAGGGTTAGCAGCTTGGAAGTCTTGAAAGCCGTCCCACGGGCTTGCTGACCAGGCTGAACGCGAATCAGAAATAGTCTCGTCAAGTTGACGTCGTGAGGCTCTACGTCGCCGTCACAGATAACGATTGGTTCCGCTTCTTGCGCGGTTTCCCGGCAGGGTTTGAGGCCTCGAGGGACAAGATGAGGCCGAGTCGCTATCTCTGGCCCCGGGCGTGGACCTCGGCTGATCCCGGTTTCGAGAGGGCGAGGGCGGATGTGAGGGGGATTGCGATTCCCTCCTCGCGTTGGACCGTCTTTTGGAAGAGAGGGGATTCCCCGGCGGACAGGAGGCCGCGGCCGTAGGCGATCGCGTCGGCCGTGGCTGTCTGGTCCTTTGAATCGCCGTAGATGTCGGGGTGGACTTCGAGGAAAGACGTACCGTTCACGTCGCGCGATGAGGACGGGCTCGTAGATGATCTCGACGGGGAGTCCGGTCCGGACGCGGGAGAAGAGCGCCTTCGCGTTGGCGGGCGCGAGGCGGATGCAGCCGTGCGTTTCGAATCGGTAGATGCTCTGAGGGGCGTTCGTGCCGTGGATCCCGCAGCACTCGAGAGAGAGCCGAAGCCGGTAATGGCCGAGAGGATTGTCCGGTCCCGGCGGGACGAGAGTTTGGACCCTTTCCCCCTTCTCGCGCATTTCCTCCCGGATCGATGCCGGCACCTTCCAGACGGGATTCTTCTCCCGGGCCACGACTTCGTAGGAGCCGGTCGGAGTCCCCCAGCTCCCCGGCTGCCCCAGGCCGACGGGGTACCAGGCGACGAGCCGGCCGCTCTCGAAGTAGAAGAGAAGGCGCTGCGGGATGTTGATCAGGATCCCGTCGTCGAGGACTTTCGGGGCGATGTGCCGGTCGTCGATGTGAAGCACGCGCCCGGCGACCAGCCGCGCTTTCGGGCGGAGCCCGTTGCGGGCAGCGATTGAGGCGGCGTCCACACCGTAACGGGCGCCGATTCCGACGAGGGTGTCGCCGCGCCGTACGGTGTAGTCGAACTCACGGCCGACCAGTGCCGGCTCGAAAGCCAATGCCGCCGGCGCCGCCG
>JAWOLE010000105.1:0-2801 GCA_033853815.1 Thermoanaerobaculia bacterium | reverse complement strand
CACTGAGGCCGGGCCCTCGGGAGCCTCACGGTCGCGGCTCTCCCGGGGACGCCTCGCCCCTCGAGGCCGGAGGGTCGTGTCGGGCCGGGTGAGCCGCACAGCAGGGTCCCCGGCGTCCCCTCCGCTTTTCCCTTGACCGAAGAGGGCCGGCGGGTATGAGATTGAGACCAATGTACAGGGGTGCGACCGCCTGACGGCCCCTGACCAGCGCCGTGCGATTCCATCGCCGTGACGTCCTTCTTGAGCCGCCGCGCCCGCGGAGCGGGGTCGCCCCGGCCTGCGCCGCCCGGCTGACGGACGTCGGCCGTCCACGCCCCGTGAGGCGACGCCGCCATCCGTCACGTCTCCAAGGGACGAACGTCCTTGATTGAGTCGAGGAAGACCGCAACAAGAAAGGGGGGGAACCGAATGAACAGACGAATCGGACTTCTCACGACCGGCGCCGGCGCCGTGGCGCTCGCCGTCGGGGCGGCGGCCATCGGCCTGAACGCCGCGAGGACAGCCGACCTGGCGAGGGCGGGCAGGGCGAGCGCGACCCTCGTGACGAAGAAGTCGCCCGAATTCTTCAAGCCCGGCCGGAACGCGGAAACGGCCATTGGCGCGAACGAGAGGCGCAGCCCCAACAGCACGCCTGACATCGAGGCGTACCTGGAGCGGGCCTATCCGGCGGCCGACATTCCGATCGCGGCGACGCTCGCGGCACAGAACGGCTGGGCCTCGCTCGAGGCCGGAACGCACTCGGCAGGAGCGTGGCAGCTCATCGGCCCGAGCAAGGCCACGCAACCGGGCGTCCTGGACGTTCTCGGCGACGGGGCGCAGTACGTCACCGCCGGCCGCGTGACCGCCATGGCCATCGGCCCGACGTGCGTCCCCGGCGCCTGCCCGATCTACGTGGGAGCGGCCGGCGGGGGGATCTGGCGCACCAAAGACGGTCTTTCCGGGCTCCAGCACTGGGACTTCGTCTCGTCCAGCTTCGCGACGAACGCGATCGGTTCGCTCCTCGTCGATCCGAACGACGCGACCGGATTGACGCTCTACGCCGGGACCGGCGAGCCGAACATCTCGGTTGACTCCGAGGCGGGCATGGGGATCTACGAGTCGACGGACGGCGGCGACACGTGGACGCAGCTTCCGGGCAGCGTCACCGCGCCCTCCAACTTCCAGGGCCGCGCCGTCTCGGGCCTGGCGATCACGCCCGGCGGCGACATCCTCGCCGGAGTGGCTCGCGCGATCCGAGGCATGTCGTCGACCGATGGCGCTGCGACCTCGAATCCACCCCCGGCCACGAACCCGGCCACGTTCGGAGTCTACAAGTCCTCGGACGGCGGCGTGACCTTCACCAACGTCTCCACCGCGCTCGGCTCGGCACGCGGCGTGAACCAGGTCGGCGTCGACCCGAACAACGGCTCGATCTACTACGCGTCCTTCCTCGGAGAGGGAGTCTGGCGCTCGCTGGACGCCGGCGCCACCTGGACGCAGATCAAGGACCCGCTCAACACGCCGAACAACGCCAACAGCACCGACCGGTCCGAGTTCGCGCTGGCGAACGTCGGCGGAGTCACGCGCATCTACGTCGGCCAGGGAGCTTCGGGCGGGCCCGCGGCGCATTTCTATCGCGCGGACAACGCTCAAACCGCGACGAATGCCAGCTTCGTCAACCTGACGACGGCCCAGAACGTCGGCTACTGCGATCCGCA
Source organism: Thermoanaerobaculia bacterium (assembly GCA_033853815.1). GTDB lineage: Bacteria > Acidobacteriota > Thermoanaerobaculia > UBA5066 > Gp7-AA6 > JAWOLE01. The sequence continues at coordinate 1,104 of JAWOLE010000105.1, read as the reverse complement.
GTGCTGGTACGACAACATCGTCTCTTCACCCCAGGGCTCGCCGGACGTCGTCTATCTGCTCGGCTCGTTCGACTACACGCAGCGATTCTCCGGAAACGCGAACGGCGGCATTTCGAACGGCCGCGCCGTGCTCCTCTCGACCGACGGCGGCTCCACCTGGAGCGACCTGACGCAGGACGGCGACCCGAATTTCGCCAATGCGACCCATCCCGACCAGCACGCCATCGTCGTCAACCCGAACAACCCGTTCCAGTACTGGGAGGGCTCAGACGGCGGCGTCGTCCGCTCGGACGGCAAGTTCGCCGACGTCTCGTCCAAGTGCGCCCAGCGAGGCCTGAACGCGGCCAACACGGCCTATTGCCAGAGCCTGCTCTTCCGCGTGCCGAACCAGCTCGCCAGCGTGAACAACAGCTTCTCGACACTCCAGTTCCAGAGCCTCTCGACGAGCCGGCAGCGGCCGCAGAACAACTTCCAGGCCGGCACGCAGGACAACGGCACATGGCAGTTCTCGGGGTCCAACGTCGTGGCGAACCAGGAGATCTACGGCGACGGCGGCCAATCCGGCTTCAATGCGGCGGACGATGCGATCCGCTTCAACACGTTCACGGGCCAGGCCAACGACGGGAACTTCCGGAACGGCGACCCGACGAGGTGGGTCATCATCTCCGCTCCGATCCTCTCGAGCCCCGAGGGGTCCTACTTCTACCCGCCGATCATCGCGGACCCCGACGCGTCCAGGGCGGGCTCGATCTTCCAGGGTTCGTTCTCTGTGTGGCGCACGCAGGACTGGGGCGGCAACAAGGCCTTCCTCGAGGCCAACTGCCCCGAGTTCACGACGTCGGCCACCCAGGCGGGCTGCGGCGACTTCGTTCAGATCGGTCCCGCCGGGCACACGGACCTGACCGACCAGGCCTCGACCTTCTACGGAACGACTCGCCGGGGAGGTGCCGTGGCCGTCCTCCGGCGCACGGCTTCCGACGTGAATACCCTCTGGGCGGGGACGGGCGCGGGGCGCGTCTTCGTCTCGGGGAACGCGAACGACGCAGCCGGCGCCGTCCTCTGGACACGGCTCGACAACACCGCCCCGAACTCGCCCGGGCGCTT
>JAWOLE010000104.1:0-10383 GCA_033853815.1 Thermoanaerobaculia bacterium | reverse complement strand
GGCTCTCCCTGGCCCGAGAACCTCGGCGCGTTCGGCATGAGCCGCGTCCTGGTCCCCCCGGAGCGCGCCGCGGAGGCGCGAGCCATCCTCGAGCGCCGCGAGCGCGAGTACCAGGACGAAGAACCCGAGGGCGGCGAAGCCGAATGACGCTCAAGCTCGGATCGACGCTCGCGCGATTCGAGATCACAGGGGTCCTGGGCGAGGGCGCGATGGGGACGGTCTATCTGGCGCACGATCCCCAGATCGAGCGCCCCGTCGCCGTCAAGACGCTGCGCCCCGGCGCGGGGGGCGAGCAGGCGCAGGAGATCGCGAGCCGGTTCCTCAAGGAAGCCAAGCTCGCCGGACGCCTGCAGCACCCCAACATCGTCACGGTCTACGAGGCGGGCCGCGACCAGGGCGTGGACTTCATCGCCATGGAGTACGTGGACGGGGAGCCGCTGACGCGCCTGCTCCCCTCGGAGAAGGAGTTCCCGCTCGCCGAGAGGGTGGACGTCGTCCGGCAGGTCGCGCTCGCGCTCGAGCACGCGCACGAGCGCGGCGTGCTCCACCGCGACGTCAAGCCGGCCAACATCCTGAGGATGCGGGACGGGCGGGTCAAGGTGGCGGACTTCGGCATCGGCAAGCTCCTCACGGCCGGCGGAGACCTGACGCGCACCGGCCAGATGATCGGGAGCCCGGCGTACATGTCGCCCGAGCAGATCCGCGGCGAGAAGCTCGACGGAAGGAGCGATTTTTTCTCCCTGGGCGTCGTCTTCTATGAGCTGCTGACGGGCTCCCGCCCCTTCCCGGGCGACACGATCACGACCCTCGTCTACCAGATCCTGCACACCGAGCCGCGGGACCCGCTGAAGCTTCGCGCGGACCTGCCGGCTTCGGCCCGCGAGGTCTTCGCGCGCCTGCTCGCGAAGTCGCCCGACAAGCGCCCGGCCAACGCGAAGGAATTCCTGCGCGAGGTCCACACGATCGAGAAGGAGCTCGTTCCGCCCGAGCAGACGCGTCCGCTCGCGGCCGCCCCCGCGGCCGCTCTCCGGGCAAGCGCCGCCGGAATCCCCGAGGCCGTCGCGCCGGCTGAGCCGGCTGGACCGGCCCCCGAAGCTCCCCGATCCTCCAGCGTCATCGTCTTCCTCTTCGCGGCGGCGGCCGTCATTCTCGCGGCCGCGATCCTGATCGCGATCCTGCGCCGGACGGGGAGGGTGCCGGAGACCGAAGCCGTTGCCCTTGCGCCCGCGGTCCCGACGGCTCCCGCGGCCTCGGCGCGAGGCCTTCCGGCGAACGCGGTCCCCACCGCGACGCCGGCTCCTCTGCCCACCCACGGTCCGCGCGAAGCCGCGAGTGCCGGGGTAGGCGTTCTCCGCGAAAGCGGGGGCGAGACGGCCCTGTCACGTCCCGCGCGCGGGGAGGCCTCCCGCCAGGCGCGGGCCGAGCCGGCGCCGGCCGCAGCCCCGCCCGAGTCGTCCATCCCGGCGGGACCGCTTGCCGACGGCGCCTATCGCACGCGCAGGTTCGCCAAGTTCAGCACGAGCCCGGACCAGGCGCGCATCTATCTGGACGGCCGCTACGTCGGGATCGCGGACGACTGGGACGACCACGGTGGCGGAAAGACCCTGGAGATCGGGCGGGAAGGTCCCCACCGGGTCCGGCTCGAATTGCCCGGCTATCGGACGATGCAGCTCGACGTCACGGTGGCTCCCGACGCGAAGGACGACACGGTGGACATCGGCGACGAGTTGGAACGCGAATCGAAGGTCCCGTTCCCCAAGATCCCGAAGCTGGACGACCGCACGGTGGGTCCCGTGGAATTCAAGGTGGATCCTCCCGATGCCGAGATCACGGAGGGAAATCGAGTCCTTGGCCGCGCCTCCTCCTTCGGGCCGGATTCCCCCCTGCGCCTTTCCGGCCCCATGGCCCATGACCTCGTCCTCTCGGCCCCCGGCCGCAAGCCCAGGACCGTCCGAATCCTCGTCGCCTCCAACGCCGACCGCGAAGTCGCCAAAGTCAAGGTGGACCTGAAGAAGGAATGAGGTTTCAGGGTCGAGGTGTCAGGTTAAATGCAGGTGTCAGGTGCCAGGTGTCGGGTGTCAGGGACCCGAGCCAAACCTGAAACCTGACACCTGAAACCCGACACCTGCATTTCCCCTAACACCTTCAACCTGGTACCTTTAACCTCATCTTTCCGTCCCTCCCCCTTTGTGCTAGCGTCCCTCTGAGCATGTCCGGCCCAACCGAGGGCGTCCCTCTGAAGCGAACGCCGCTTTACTCGTTGCATCGCGAGCTGGGCGCCAAGATCGTCGAGTTCGGCGGCTGGGAGATGCCGGTCCAGTACAGCGGGATCCTCGAAGAGCACAAGGCGGTGCGCGAGAGGGTCGGCGTCTTCGACGTCTCGCACATGGGAGAGCTGGAGCTGAAGGGACCCGACGCCTTCGCGCAGCTCCAGAAGCTCACGCCCAATGACGTCTCCAAGCTGACCGACGGCAAGTGCCACTATTCCGCCTTCCTGACCGAGCGCGGGACCTACGTGGACGATCTTCTCGTCTACCGGCGCGCGCCCGATTCCTACCTGCTCGTCGTCAACGCCTCGAACACTCCCAAGGACTTCGCCTGGGCGAAGTCCCACGTCTCGGGGAACCTCAAGGTGGAGGACAGGACCGACGAGTACGCGCTCCTCTCGGTCCAGGGCCCGCGCGCCGTAGCCCTCTGCCAGCGCGTCTGCTCGGAGAATCTCTCCGACATCCCCTACTACGCCTTCCGCACCATGAAAATCCTCGGCGCGCCGGCGCTCGTGTCGCGCACGGGTTACACCGGCGAAGACGGCTTCGAGCTGATGGTGCCGGCCGGGGATGCCGAGAGGATCTTCCGGAAGCTTCTCGAGGAAGGGCGGTCTGAGGGCATTCTTCCCTGCGGCCTCGGCTCGCGTGACACGCTCCGGCTCGAAGCGAAGATGGCGCTCTACGGCAACGACATCGACGACACGGTCACGCCGTGGGAGGCGGATCTCGCCTGGACCGTGAAAATGAAGAAAGGGGACTTCATCGGCCGCGACGCCCTCGAGAAGCAGAAGCAGCAGGGCGTCCCGCGCAAGCTCGTCGGCTTCGACATGACCGACCGTGGGATAGCTCGCCACGGTTACCCGGCGCAGACTCCGGCCGGCGCGGGAGTCGTGACGTCCGGAACGCACTCGCCGACCATCGGCCATCCGATCGGCCTGGCGCTCCTGCCCACGCCGGCCTCGGAGGTCGGCAGCCAGTTCTCCGTGGACATCCGCGGGCGGCAGGCTCGCGCGCGCGTGGTCGAGACCCCGTTCTACAAGAGAAAGAAGGAGGTGCCGGCGTGAATCCGGATAACCTTCGATATACCGCCAGCCACGAATGGGTTCGCGTGGACGGCGAAACCGGGACCATCGGCATCACGGACCACGCTCAGAAGGAGCTGGGCGAGATCGTCTACCTCGAGCTTCCCGAGATCGGGCACGTCTTCAACGCCGAGGACGAGTTCGGCACGGTCGAGTCGGTCAAAGCGGTCTCCGAGCTCTTCACGCCGGTCTCGGGCGAGGTCGTCGAGATCAACAAGGCCGCGGTCGGCGAGCCGGGCATCGTCAACGATGACCCCTACGGCGACGGCTGGCTGATCAAGGTCAAGCTGTCGACCGACGAGGAGATCTCCAAGCTCATGACGGCCGACCAATACACAGAGTACCTGAAGGCGGAGGAGAAGTGAGATGAAGTTCCTCCCCGTATCGGAGGCGGAGCGCGCCGAGATGCTCCGCGCGATCGGCGCTCCGTCCGTCGATGCCCTGTTCGCGTCGATTCCCGCCTCGGTCCGGGAGGAGCCGAAGCTCCCGGCTCCGCTTTCCGAGATCGAGATCCGGCGGATGATGGGCGGCCTTTCGGCGAGGAACGCCAACGCCGCCAGCACGGCTTTCTTTCTGGGAGCGGGACTCTACAACCACTACGTCTCGGCGATCGCGGACCAGATGCTCTACCGCGCCGAGTGGCTGACCTCGTACACTCCCTACCAGCCTGAGGTCTCGCAGGGCACCCTGCAGTCCATCTTCGAGTACCAGACGCACATCTGCCTGCTGACGGGCCTGGACGTGGGCAACGCGTCTCTCTACGAGGGGGCCTCGGCGCTCGTCGAGGCGCTGCTCATGGCCGAGCGGCTGGTCAAGGGACGCCGCCGGGCGGTCGTGTCGCAGGGCATCCACCCCGAATATCGCGAGACGGTCCGGACCTACTTCTCCAACCTTGGACTGGAGGTCATCGAGGTCCCGCTCTCTTCGAAGGGCACGACGGACTCCGCCGCGCTCGAAGCCGCGGCGGACGAAACGACGTTCGCCGTGGCCGTGCAGTCGCCGAATTTCCTCGGGCTCGTCGAAGACTGGAACGCGGGCTCCCGCGTCGCGAAGGCGAAGGGGGCCCTTTCGATCGCCGTCGTCGCCGAGGCGGCCTCCCTGGGGTTGCTGGCCTCGCCGGGCTCCGGAGGCGCGGACATCGCCTGCGGCGAGGCCCAGTCGCTCGGGGTCCCGTTGAACAATGGCGGGCCTCTGCTGGGGTTCCTGGCCTGCCGGGCGGAGCACCAGCGGCAGATCCCGGGGCGGCTGGTCGGGGAGACCCACGACGCCGAAGGCCGGCGGGCCTTCTGCCTGACGCTGGCGACCCGCGAGCAGCACATCCGCCGGGAGAAGGCGACCTCCAACATCTGCACGAACCAGGCGTTGATGGCCCTGGCGGCGAACATCCACATGTCGCTTCTCGGCAAGAAGGGGCTGCGTGAGGTCGCCTTGCAGTGCCACGCCAAGGCCGAGTACCTGAAGGGGCGGATCGCGGGGCTACCGGGCTTCCGGATCCCCTATCCCGGCCCGACCTTCAACGAGTTCGCGGTGGACGCTCCCGAGCCGGCGGCGCCGATGCTCGCGCGCCTGGCCGCCCGCGGGATCCTCGCGGGCGTTCCCCTGTCGCGTTTCGGCATGGGAGAGAAGAACCGCTTCCTCGTCGCCGTGACCGAGATGAACACGAGGGAAGAGATGGACCGCCTCGTGGCGGCCCTGGGGGAGGGGCGATGAGCGTCCAGTTCGAAGAGAAGGCCCCGGCCACGTCCGAAGACCGCCTCCGGCCCGAGCGCTGGCACGAGCCGCTCGTCTTCGAGCGCTCCGGGAAGGGCAAGGTCGGCTATTCCCTGCCGCCCCTCGACGTGCCGCCGGCGCTCGCCATCCCCGAGAGCCTTCGTCGCGCGGAAATCGAGGGAGAGACCGAGGTCGCGGAAATCGAGGTGGCGCGCCACTTCACGCGCCTCTCCCGCATGAACTTCTCCATCGATCAGGCGATGTACCCGCTCGGCTCCTGCACGATGAAGCACAACCCGCGGACCAACGAGGAGGTCGCGCGGCTGCCGGGTTTTGCCGCGGCCCACCCCTTCGCTCCCGAGGAGGTCTCGCAGGGGACGCTCGAGCTCGCCTGGATGCTCGAGCAGGCCTTGATCGAGCTGACCGGCCTCTCGCGGGTCACGCTCCAGCCGTCGGCCGGCGCGCAGGGGGAGCTCACCGGCATCCTGATCGTGCGCGCAGCGCTCGCCAAGTCCGGCAATCCGCGCAAGGTCGTCCTGATTCCGGACTCGGCGCACGGGACCAATCCGGCCTCGGCGCACTTTGCCGGGTACAAGGTCCAGGAATTGAAGTCCAACGCGCGCGGCACGCTCGACCTCCACGTGCTCGAGGCGGCGATGACCGAAGACGTCGCGGCCCTCATGCTGACGGTGCCCAACACGCTCGGCATCTTCGAGAACCAGATCCTGGAGATCGCCCGAATCGTCCACGCGAAGGGGGGCTATCTCTACTGCGACGGCGCCAACTTCAACTCCTTCGTGGGCGTCGCCAAGCCGGGCAAGATGGGCATCGACGTCATCCACATGAACCTGCACAAGACCTTCTCGACGCCGCACGGCGGCGGAGGCCCGGGCTCGGGCCCCGTGGCCGTGGCCGAGAGGCTCGTCCCCTTCCTTCCGCGCCCGACTGTCGAGAAGCGGCGGGACGGGACCTTCACCCTCGACTACGACCGGCCCGACTCGATCGGCCGGCTGCGCACCTTCCTCGGCAACTACGGCATGTTCGTGCGGGCGCTCGCCTACATCGCCGCCTACGGGAACCGGATCGGGGAGGTCGCCCGCAACGCCGTCCTGAACGCCAACTACATCCGGGCGGGGCTGACCGGCGTCTACCACCTGAAGTACGACGCCCCCTCGATGCACGAGGTCGTCTTCTCTGACAAGAAGCAGGCCGAGCGCGGCGTCCACGGCGGAGACATCGGCAAGCGGCTCATGGATTTCGGGTTCCATCCGCCGACGATCTCCTTCCCGCTCATCGTGCACGGCGCGTTGATGATCGAGCCGACGGAGACGGAGGCGAAGGCGAGCCTGGACGCCTTCATCGCCGCGATGCGGCAGATCGCCCGCGAGGCGGAGGAAGACCCCGACATCGTCCTGAAGGCGCCCCACACGACCCCCGTCAGGCGCGTGGACGAAGTCGCCGCCGCGAGGAACCTCGTCCTGCGCTGGCGCCCCGAGGGATAGAACTCCTACGCAATCGCGATTCCTTCGATCCGCGCTGATGGCGGCCTGCTGCGGGCTGTTGCTGTCGGCCGCCCCGGCGATCCCGGCAACCGCTCCGAGGGTGCCCCCTGCTCGCGGGGACTGGCTTCGCGTTCGCACCGCCAACTTCACGCTCTACGGCGACGCGACGGAGGCGAAGATCAAAGACGTCGGCCTCGAGATGGAAGAGCTCCGCGCCGTCCTGGCTTCCTTCAAGAACGGGGAAGCCCGTTCGCCGGTGCCAACCGTGGTCCTGGTCTTTCGGGACATCACGCAACTCGACCCCTACAGGCCTCTGTACAAGGGAAAGCCCAAGCCGATGGGAGCTCTTTTTCTTCAGGGACACGACGGGAACTTCGTCGCGCTCTCCGCGGGCTGGAACCTCGACGCCCGCCCCTTCATCTACCACGAATATCTCCACGACTTCATGCGCAGCAACTTCCTGCCGCAGCCGCTCTGGTACGAGGAAGGGTTGGCCGAGTTCTACAGCACGTTCCGCGCCGGCGCCACGGATGCGACCGTGGGTCTCCCCGTGGAAGCGCACATCCGCAGGATGCGCGAAGGGTTTCTGATCCCGCTCGAGAGGCTGTTCGCGATCGACCGCGACTCTCCGGAGTACAACGAGAGCGAGAGAGAAGGTACCTTCTACGCGGAATCCTGGGCCGTCGTTCACTACCTGATGCGGGGCAACCGCGACCGGACCGCGCAGCTCGGGCGGTTCCTGGTCGCGTTGCAGCAGGGACGGCCTCGGGAGGAGGCCTTCCGGGAAAGCTTCCAGACCGACTACACGACGCTCCTCGCCGAGGTCCGGAAATACATGGCCGGGGGCCGTTTTCCGTACTCGGTGACGAAATTTTCCGACTTGAAGATTCCGCGGGATACCCGAACGGAACGGATCGATCATGCCGAGGCTCTTGCGCTGCTCGGTTCGGTGCTCGGGCGCTGTTCCCGCGAGAGCTGGCCGGACGCGGAGGCGTACTTCCGGGCGGCGCTGGCCGAGAAGCCCGGGTGCGCAGCGGCCCTGTCGGGGCTCGGAGAGCTGGAGATGTGGCGCGGGCGCCTCGAGGAGGCGATCGAAGACCTCCACCGAGCCGTCCAGGCGGGATCGGCGGGATACCGCGCGTATTTCTCCTATGGCCTGGCTCTCCTGTTGGATCTTCAAACGCGCCCCGTGTCCGTGGCAGGCCTGGCCCCGGAGCACCGGCGCCTCCTCGAGGAGGCGCGCGCGAGCTTGAGCAAGAGCTTGGAACTCGAGCCCGGCTTCGCGGAGGCTCGGGCAGCGCTCGGTCGCTCCTACTTCTTCGAGGACGGGGAGCAGGTGGCCCCGGGCATCGCAGCCCTGGAAGAGGCGGTCCGGCTCCTTCCCTCGCGGACCGACCTGACCCGCGACCTGGCCTTGCTCCGCGAGCGCCGGAAAGGCCCCGACAAGGGAAACTGACGAACCGGCCTCGCTCCCCCTGCGATATCCTCCGCCCTACGTCCATGGATGACTTGCGGCGCAAATGCCCCCTCTGCGGCGGGGAGATGGTCCGTTCCCGCACCGCCTCGTTCCACTTCTGGCGGTGGCCGTGGAAGCGCAAGCTCTTCGAATGGGGGGCCGAGAGGGTCTTCCCCTGGGCCTGCATGGGGTGCGGGGTCGTCCTGCTGTATCTGGAACGGCTGCCCGTCCGCTCGGAGGAAACCAACACCGCGCGCGCCCGCTCGGTCGCGCCCAAGGCCCAGCCCGCGCACTTCAAGTCGTGATCGCGGTCGCCTACCTCGACGGGCGGCGACTCTCGCGCGCCGTCATCGCGGGGTCGCGCTTCGTCGTCGAGCGCGCCGAGCCGCTGAACAAGATCAACGTCTTCCCCGTTCCCGACGGCGACACCGGCACGAACATGGCCTCGACGCTGCAGAAGATCGCCTCGGGCATCGCGCGCATCCGCCAGCGGCACATCCGGGAGATGTCGCGCGCCCTGGCCGACGAGGCGGTGGCGGGAGCCCGGGGCAACTCCGGGGCGATCCTGGCCCAGTTCTTCTGCGGATTCTCCGAAGCGCTGCCCGACGCCCCCCGCATCTCGGTCTCGGACTTTGCCTCCGCCGTCGTGCGGGCCGCCGAATCCGCCTACGGCGCCATCGCCCGCCCGGTCGAGGGGACCATCCTGACCGTCATCCGGGACTGGGCGGCGGCCGTCCGGAGGATCTCGGAGCGGGTGCGCGACTTCGCCCAACTGCTGCCCGAGTCGCTCAAGGAGGCCCGGGCGTCGCTGGCCAACACGCCCAAACAGATGAAGGTCCTGCAGAAGGCCGGCGTGGTGGACGCGGGGGCCCAGGGTTTCGTCTATCTGCTCGAGGGGATCGTCCGATACCTGCGCGAGGCCGCCCGGTTCTCGACTCCGGAGCCTCCCGAGGACATCCGGGCCGCGGTCTTCGACAAGCAGCTCGAGTCCATCCTCTTTCGCTACTGCACGGAAGCCCTGCTCGAAGGAGACGCGATCGACCGGCACGAGTTGCGCCGGCAGGCGGCGCTCCTGGGCGATTCGATCGTGATCGCGGGAAGCGCCACGAAGCTGCGCCTGCACGTCCACACCAACGAGCCGGAGAAGCTCTTCGCGGCCGCCGCGCGCCTGGCCGAGGTCGCCCAGACCAAGGTCGAGGACATGCGGGCGCAGCACGAGACCCGATTCGACCAGAACCGCGCCGCGCGCGTCGCCGTCGTGACCGACTCGACCTGCGACCTGCCGCAATCGCTCTTCGAGGAGCTGAACATCGGTGTCGTGCCGGTGCGCGTCTATTTCGGATCGGAGAACTACCTCGACAGGGTGACGCTCACTCCTTCGGAGTTCTACGCGCGCTTCGCCGTGACAGAAGAGCAGCCGAAGACTTCGCAGCCGCCTCCGGCGGATTTCACGCAGGTCTACCAGAATCTGGCCACGCACGCCGGGTCGATCGTCTCCATCCACGTCTCCGCGGCGGTTTCGGGGACCTACCAGGCCGCGATCGTCGGCTCGCGCCCGGTCGAGAAGACGCGGTTCGAGCACGTGGACAGCCGCAACGTCTCCGTCGGCATGGGGCTGATCGTGCGCGCCTGCGCCGAGGCCGCCGCGTCCGGCAAGGCGGCCGACGAGGTCGCGCGCATCGCGCGGGATGCGGCCGGCCGGGTGCGGCTCTTCATCGCCGTGCCCACCCTCGAGCACCTCGTGCGCGGCGGGCGCGTTTCTCCTCTGAAGGGGCTCTTCGCCCGGATGCTGGGCCTGCTTCCCGTGCTCACGCTCTCGAAGGAAGGGACCGCCCAGCCGGCGGCCAAGGCGCGGGGGTTTGCCGCGGCGCGGCGCAAGATGATGCAGCTCCTCTTCGAGGCGGCCGACTCCCGACGCGATCCGGGACGGCGCTTTGGCGTGGCGCACTGCGATGCGGCCGCGCTCGCCGAGACGATCGCGCGAGAGATCCGGGAGCGTTACCCCGAGTCCGACGTGATGATCGTCGAGTGCGGCCCCGCGCTCGGCGCCCACGGCGGCCCCGGAGCCGTCGCCGTCGCGGTCCTACCCTAGCCGCCCCGGCGTCGGGTCCGGCTCCCTCGTCGGCACGCGACGGCCCTGCCTCAGCAGGAGAACCGGGCCGTCGCTCGTCGCTCAGTCGCATCGGCAATGAGGCGATAGAGAGTCTGTCTTGTGCTCCTTCGCTCATGGCCGCCAGCGGAAGCCGGCCCGCCGCCCGGGCTACCAGCCGGACTGAAGTCATGGTGTGAGCCCCGGAGACGGCGGCGTTGCCCGGAGGAGGTGATGGGTGACGAGCATGGAAGAGCGCGGCCGGTAGCACAGTGAG
>JAWOLE010000103.1:0-4959 GCA_033853815.1 Thermoanaerobaculia bacterium | reverse complement strand
CCCCTTCTCACTGTGAGCGTCTCGCCTCGCGGCGACGCTCTCGCCTTCTCCACGTGGGGACTCGAAGAGGATCTCTGGATCGTCCGTTCCGACGGTACCGGGCTCCGGAAGGTCACCGACGACCGCTATCGTGATCGGGTCCCCTTCTTCTCGCCCGACGGAAAACGCCTGGCCTTCCATTCCGACCGGGACGGCACCTGGAACATCTGGACGATCGGCATCGACGGAAGCGGCCTGACGCAGATCACCGCCGACAAAGCGTCGGGCTTCCCCCTTTCCGCGCAATTCTCCCCGGACGGAACGAAGCTCTCCGTCGCGAGCTACACGGGCACGCGGATCATCCCGTCGGATATCCGCCCCGGCGCCCGACTCCCCGAGCCGCTGCCGTTGCCCGAGAACGGAATCATGTTCAGGCCATTCTGCTGGTTTCCCGATGGTGGGCGACTCGCGGGCTTCGTCTGGAAACCCGGGGCTCCCGGGGCCGGCATCATGACGCTCGACATCGCGTCGCAGAAGTACGAACGCCTGACGGAGAGCGGAGGGTTTCCGGCACTCACAGCCGATGGCCGCCGGCTCTACTACCTCGACGAGGGAAAGGTCTGGTTGATTGATCCCGCGACGAAGAAACCCCGCCTGATCTTCGAGGGGACCGCCGAACGTCCCGTCATCCACCAGACCGTCGCGCCGGACGGGCGGAGCCTTTACGTCATCCGCCAGTTCGACCAGTCCGACATCTGGCTTCTCGACTCCCGCTGAATTGCGCGGAGCCGCTTCCGGTTATCGTCCGGGGTGAATGGCGCGCGAGAGCGTCGGGAGAGTCGCCGTGTTCTTCACCATCATCCTGAGCATCTGGGCGGCGGTGAACGCCTACGTCTTCTGGCGGGTCTCGTCGGTGCCCGCCTTCCGGACGGCTCCCCGCTGGGTCTTCGTGACGGCGGCGGCCTTCCTGGCCGTGAGCTACGTCCTTGCCCGGTTCCTGGACCGGTTCGGGTTGAGCGCCGTGGCCGTGCCGCTGGAGTTCGTCGGGGCGGGGTGGATGGGAGTCGTCTTCCTCGCCTTCTGCGTGTTCCTCGTCGTGGACATCTTCACGGGTTTCGGCTTTCTGTTCCGCGAGAGCGTGCCGTCCCTTCGCGGCGGGGCGCTGGTCGTGGTGGCCGCCCTCTCCGTCCTCGCTCTCGTCCAGGGCCTTCGCCCGCCCGTCGTTGTAGAGGAAGAAGTCCGGCTGAAGGGTCTTCCTGCCGAGCGCGACGGGACGGTCATAGCCGTCGTGTCGGACACACACCTCGGCACCCTTCTCGGAAGGGGCTGGCTCTCCGCCCGGATCGCGCAGGTCGAGGCCTTGAGGCCAGATCTCATGGTCCTCTGCGGTGACATCCTCGAGGGAGACAGCCGGAGGGAGGGCGATCTCGCCGCCATGCTTTCCGGCTTCCGGGCGCCTCTCGGGCTCTTCGCCGTCACCGGTAACCACGAGTTCTACGCGGGCGTCGAGAAGAGCGTCCGGCTCCTCGAGGGCGCCGGCGTCACGGTCCTGCGCGACCGGGCTCTGGAAGTCCGCCCCGGCCTCGTCCTCGCCGGCGTGGACGACCTGACGGCCCGGCGACAGTTCAGGGTGGACGGCGACCCGTTGGCGCGGGCCCTCGAAGGGAGGCCGAAGGGGGCTACGGTCTTCCTCTCGCACTCGCCGTGGAAGGCCGAGGAAGCCGCGCGCCTCGGCGCGGGACTCATGCTCTCCGGACACACGCACGACGGGCAGATCTGGCCCTTCGGATACGTCGCAGGCCTCCGCTACCCGCTTCTGGCCGGCCGGTACGAGATTCAGGGAATGCCGGTCATCGTCTGCCGCGGCACGGGAACGTGGGGGCCGCGAATGCGCCTCTGGCGACCGGGCGAGATCCTGAAGATCACGCTTCGCGCGGGGTGAAGCCCCTTACTCGATGACGTGGATGTTGCGCCTGGAGCACATCTCCTTGAGGACCCTCGGCCAGACCGTGACCGACACCTCGCCGAGGTGCGCCGTCCGGAGGAGGTACATGAGCGTCCGCGACTGGCCGATCCCCCCTCCGATCGAGAGAGGGAGGGTCCCCTCCACGATCCCCTGGTGATAGGGGTACTTCAGGAAGTGGAGCTGATTCGTCAGCTCGAGCTGCTTCCTGAGTGTCTCGGCGTTGACCCGGATCCCCATGGACGACAGCTCGTGGCGCCGCCGCGTCACCGGGTTCCAGACCAGGATGTCGCCGTTCAGCCCGTGCATCGGCCGTCCGTCCCTCGAGCGGGTCTCGGTCACCCAGTCGTCGTAGTCGGCCGCGCGCATCTCGTGCGGGTAGCCGTCCTTCAGCGTCCAGCCGATGCCGTAGATGAAGAGGGCCGGGTACTCCTGGAGGATCTTGGTCTCCCGCTGCTTGCGCGGGAGGTCGGGGAATTTCTCGAGGATCTCCTCCGCGTGGAGGAAGACGAGCTTCTCCGGGATGCGGGGGTGCTTCGAGCTCTTGAGTGCCGGGAAGAGCTCCAGCGCGTACTCCTCGGCTCCCTTGATGACCTTCCAGATCGCCTCGACGGTTTTCGTCAGGACATCGAGGTTCCGGTCCTTCGCGGTAATGACCTTCTCCCAGTCCCACTGGTCGACGTAGGCGCTGTGGTCGTGGTCGAGGAAATAGTCCTTCCGGACGGCCCGCATGTCGGTGACGAGCCCCTCGCCCACGGCCATTCCGAACTGGGCGAGCGCGACCCTCTTCCACTTCGTGGCGGCCTGGACGACCTGCGCGTCGATCGGGTTCTTCCCGTGGTCGTTCGCGATCCGGAAGCCGACCGGCCCGCGCGAGCCGTCGCGGTCGAGTCCGTCGTTCACGCCGCTCTCGGCGTCCACGATGAGGGGCACCTCCACCCGGATCAGGTTCAGCTCCCGGCAGAGGCCATCCTCGATGTACCGCTTGATCGCGGTGATCGCCTTCTGGGTCTCCTTCTTCGTCAATTGGGGCTTGTAGTCGTTCGGCAGGAGCTTCTCGAGCTCCTCGTAGGTCCCGATGCCGGGCCCCGCGAGGTCGGCCTTCTTGTCCATGGAGCCGGTACCAGCCATGACACGTCCGTCCTTTCGCTGGATGTTCGAGGCGTCCGGCGGACCCCGTCGTCTCGTCCGGCGCCGGCTCCTATCCCACGCCAGCGGCACGGAAAAGTCCATGAGGAATTGGCACCGGCAGGTCCGTCGGCCGTCGGGCTCCCGCTTCGCGACCTCGGGTTGCCTTGCCGGCGGGGAAGAGCGTAGGCTGCGCGCGAGGCTGCGGAGCGCGCGGATGTCGGGGGGAGCCGCCCTTCGGGTCGTTCTCGTCAAGCCGTCCAAGTACGGCGTGGACGGGTACGTGGAGCGCTTTCGCCGCGGCTTCATGCCGAACAGCACGCTTCCCCACATACGAAGCCTGACCTGTGCGGCGTCTCCGCGATGCGACGTCCACGCCATCGACGAGTACGTCGAGACGGATCTCGGCTACCTGAACCTTCTGGAGAAGAAGCCGGGCGCGAGGACACTCCTCGCCCTCGTGGGGGTCCAGAGCCACCAGCTCCACCGCGCCCTCGACCTGGCCGCATTCGCCCGTCGCCGAGGCGTCGAAGGCTGCGTCATCGGAGGGCCCCACCCGATGACGTGCGAGACAAGCGGCCTCCAGGGAAAAGGAGTCTCCTTCGCCCTCTCGGAGGCCGAGCTCGTCTGGCCTTCCGTTCTGGAGCACGCCGCCGACGGCGAGCTCCTCCCCGTGTACGGGCGGGATCAGCGGTGGCAGCGGGAGCTCGACCCGCCGGTCCTGATTCCCCCCTCGAGGCGGGACCTCGGGCGCTACGTCGTCCCGATGCTCGGCGTCTATCCCGCCCGCGGCTGCCCCTTCTCGTGCAACTTCTGCTCCGTCATCCGGATCGCGGGACAGAAGGTCCGCACCCAGCCGCTCGGAACGACGCTCGCGAGCCTTCGCGCGGCGAAAGCCGCCGGCGTGAAGCTCGTCATGTTCACGTCGGACAACTTCAACAAGACGCCCGGCCTCCGGGAGCTCCTGTCCTCCATGATCGAGGAGAAACTCGAGCTTCCATTCTTCGCGCAATGCGACGCGCAGATCCACAGGGAAGAAGACCTCGTCGGGCTTCTGGCCCGCGCCGGGTGCTTCCAGATGTTCGTGGGCGTCGAGTCGTTCAGCCGGGAGGCGCTCCGGGAGGCGCACAAGCACCACAACGACCCGTCGCGTTACGTGCGGATCGTGGAGATTTGCCGCGAGCAGGGAATCACGAGCCACTTCTCCAACATCCTCGGCTTCCCGTCTGACACCGAGTCCGGGATCGCGAGCCACCTCCGGGCGCTCCGGCAGCTCGGGCCGGACGTGGCCTCCTTCTACATCCTGACGCCGATCCCCGGAACGGAGCAGTACGATGACTTCCTCTCCGCCGGGCTGATCAAGGAGAGGAACCTCGACCGCTTCGACGGGAGCACCGTCACCTGGCGCCATCCGAACCTTTCAGACGAAGAGCTCCGGAGCCTCGTCTTCGGCGCCTACCGCGAGTTCTGCCGGCCGCGCGACGTCGCGCGGAAGCTGGCCCGGGTCGTTAAAGGGACGCGCGACTTCAGACGGGGGCAGGCCCTCTACGCGGTCGCCGGCCACGCGGCGCTCTCCCGACTCGCGGTCTTCGCCGGGGCTCACCCGATGGCGGGAGGCGTGGGGCGCGTCCGCCGGGACCGGGCGGCCGACTATGCGGACGCGAGACGGAGCGTTTTCGACATCGACCTCGCTCCCCTCCCGGCAAGTCTCCCCCTTCCGAGGGCGGACCTCGAGAGCCAGAGGCGGGCGTCATGAACCGGAAGCTCTCCGCGTCCGGCCACGACATCAGGCCGCTCCCGCCGGAGGAGGTAGCCAAGCTCGCCGCGAAGCTGAGTCCCGAGGAGTACCGGATCACGCAGAAGGCGGGGACGGAGCCGGCCTTCTGCGG
>JAWOLE010000102.1:0-2864 GCA_033853815.1 Thermoanaerobaculia bacterium | reverse complement strand
GGGCACGCCCACGTTGCTTGTCGCAGGCCAATACAGCCCTGTCGGCGTTGCAGTAGACGCCACAAGCGTGTACTGGACGAACGCGACGGACTCCACGACGAATCCATGCGGCGGAAGCGTCATGGGACGCACGCCGAAGTGACGGGACCGGAGATTCGCATGGCGACGCTGCCGAAGCTCCTTTGGATCGCGCTGGCGGTCATGGCACTCGGGGCCGGCTTCACGCCGGTCTCCATCCTCGGGGTATTCGGAATCGCGGTGCTCGTCGCCGGGCTGGCCATCGATCTGGTCGCGCTCCTGCGACTCCCCGGAGGACAGCCAATCGGTCGCACCGTGGCGGGCAGCGCTTTGGTCGTGGCAGGGTCCCTGCTGCTCGCGCTGGGGCTGACGATGACGCCCTTGTCGTTGATGGACGCCAACGGCCGCATGAGCGGGTTGGCCCACTTCTCTATCTGGATCGCGATTGACCGTAAGTCCTCGCCCTGGCCCTGGGTCGAAGGCCTGCGGGAGCGGTCGTTCTGGGAGAGACGAAGCTGGAGCATCAGCTTGAATCGGGGAGGCGCAACTCCACGCGATTCATGACCTCGTGAGGCAGGGGGATTTGCTCCTGGGCCAGCGCGGCGGTCATCGCGAGGCGCACGTAAGCGACCGGGTTGATGCCGCACAGCTTCGCGCTCTCGAAGAGGGAGTAGAACAAGGCGGCTACTTCGGTACCGCGACGGGAATGGGAGCCGTAGAAGTTTTTTCGGCCGACGACGGGGCCGCGCTGGGCGCGTTCCGTTGCGTTATTCGTCAGCGGGATGTCGGGGTCGTGGAGGAACCGGGTGAGCCCGGTCCAGCGCGCGGCCACGTATGCCATCGCCTTGCGCAGCCCGCTGCCGGGCGTCGCCGGTGTCGTGGTGAGCAGCCGATAGATCTCATTGACGACGGTCTTGGACTCCGTCTGGCGTAGTTGCGCCAACTGCTCTCTCGAAATCGCCTTGCTCTCGATCGCGAAGAGCTTGGCGATGACGTCGAGAATCTGTTTCACCTCCATGGGGAACCCGCTCTCGATGTCGAGCAGATGCCGTCGGACGTGGCTCCAACAGAAGGCGAGGACGATTTCCCGGTACTCCTTATGAAGCCACTCGTAGACGCCGTATCCATCGACGACGAGGATGCCCCGGAACTCCTTGAGGATGAGTTCCGCCTGGGCCCCGCCCCGCCCGTCGAGGATTTCGTACATGACCGCCTGGCGCGCCGACACGCACCACATCGTCCAGTTCTTCGTCTCCTTGCCGAACACCGGCCAGCGTGTCTCGTCCCCACCCAGGACGTGTTGTGCGAGCAGGTACTCCTTGAGCCGCTCTTTGGCGGGTAGCAGCAGTTGGTAGAGCGCCCACTCCTGGTCCCACAGCGCCTGCGAAGTCGCGACCAGGCCCTCGCGCGCCATCATCCGGACCTGCCGCTCCAGGGGCAGGTGGTCCAGGTGCTTGCTTGCCACGACCTGCAACGCGAATTCGTTGGAGTAACGGCCGCCGGGCACCACCTTCGGCGGAGCCAAAGGCGACTCGATGTGGCCGCACTGGCACTGGTACTTCTGCCGTCGCTTCAGCTTGCGCACGTGCTGACGGACGACGACATCGATCTCATCCGCCTCTTCGAAGCGGTCTTTCCACTCCTCGAGTTGCCCACCGCACTTGGGGCAGACGCAGTCCGCCTCGTCGAGCTTCTGCACCGGTTCTTCCACGACGGGCAACAACGGCTGTGGCGTCGGACCATGTCCGCGCTGCGGCTCTTTCTCGGACGTCTGCTCGTCGGGCCTGGGTCTCTTCTCGCTGCTGAAGCCGGGAACGCCGACCGCTCCATGGGCGTGCCGCGCCGCCGTTTGCGCCGCGGCCTGGATCTCGGTCCACAACTGCTGTTTCTGCGCCTCGTCCTTGGCGATGCTGCGCAGCAACCGGTCGATCTGCTCGGTGAGTGCCGCGTTGCTCGCTTCGGCCAGACGGGCACGCTCCCGTAGCTCGTCGACGTCATGGATCTCTTCGAGCGGCCGCACGACATGATGATCGTCCGGCCGCTCGAAAAGTTGATCGGGAATCGTCAGGAAAATGCAGTGGGCGGGAGAAACAGCTCGTCGCGCTCCAACGCGGGCGGGCTCAGGGGCTGGCGACCGACGAGTGCGCTGCCTTCGAGGAACAGCGCCAGCTCCGTGGCGGTCATCTCTCCCCGACCTTCCTTCTCCCACGGTGCGGCGAACCGCCCCTTGTCGAGACGTTTGGCGAAGAGGCACAGCCCCGTGCCGTCGAAGAACAGGCATTTGGCGCGCTTCCGGTCCTTGCCAACGAAGAGGAAGAGATCGCCCGAGAGGACGTCGCCCTTCATCTGCTCGCGCACGATGGCCGCCAAGGTGTCGAACGCCTTTCGCATGTCCGTGGCGGCCCGGTGGACGAACACGCGCACCCTCCGGGTACTGCCGATCACCGCCGCACCCCCAGCAACTGGGCGACCTGGTCGAGGCTCACTTCAGCGTGCCCGATCCCGATCGAGAGACGAACCGGCGACTCCTCGGCAATCACCTCGACCGGGACGAGATCGACCCGCCTCATCCACTTGCTGAGCGTGACGTCGGGAATCCCCAGCCGGCGGCACACCTCTGCCTGACGAACCCCCGCAGCCCGCGCTGCCGCAGCGAGTTGCACCGCCCGCGCTCGCATTCGCCCCGGATATCGCCTGCCTTGCGCCTTCCCTGGGAGCTTCCGTGCCGCGTCACCCCACTGGTCCAACAATTCGATCCGCATCGCATCCTCCTTGTGCTCGTCCTGAGCAGGAGGACGGAATCACACCCACGACACCCGAACCACGGGGCCACGGCGAGGACTTAC